>DBBY01000041.1:0-2029 GCA_002292855.1 Flavobacteriales bacterium UBA972
AACTAGCAACTAGCTACTTGCTTTGCAAATAGGCCTTGGTGGCCTCCTGCTCAATCTTATGGGTGAACGGAACCTTCATGAGTTCCGACTTTTTTACCCAAACCGGTCGCTCGCCGTCGTTCTCTGGAACCTCCACCTCGGCAAAGGTTTCAAAATCCAAGGGGCCCAAGGCGGTCACTCGGTAGAAGAAACTGAACACTTGATACTTTGGATCGAAGACCGAAATGACGGGGAACTCGTTAAAGAAAACCAAATCGCCAATGCTTATCTCGAGGCCCAGCTCTTCTTGGAACTCGCGCGCCAGAGCCTCTCGAAGGCCCTCACCCCACTCTACTCCGCCGCCCGGGTACTTCACCAGAGGCATTCCCCTGAAGCGTTCCGCACTGACCAAGACGTTCCCTTGATCATCCTCAAGAAATCCATAGACCCTGACGGTGCGCAAGCTCATCGACCCGAATGATTCAAAAGCACAATGACGTCGTTGCTAGGGAACGAGAGCAGCAGCCTTGATGCCGCCAATGCGCTCGAGCGGCCCAGGGCAATGCTGCTGATGGCAAGACTCGCAGGTTGAAATTACCGCGTTGAAGGCCTCGATTTGGGCCTCTACATCTCCTTGATTCTTAATTGCCTCATAGAGATTGTCGAGGTTGGCGAGGTAGGCCTCCGCAAAACCCGGGAAGCTCTCTTTAATGTCTTCAGGTTTGGTAGGCTGGTCGGTCTTAATGGACTCGTGAGCCATCCGCAAGGATTCAACATCAGAAAGGGTCAGCGTTCCGGCTTGTGCCTTGATTTTTAGCGCCTCCATGTCTGCAGTCATTGCCTGCATGGTCGCCGCAAGAGCACTGGGCTCGGGCAAGCGCGGATTCCTCTTTGGCGTACTGGGCTCCTGACCGCAGGACGCCGCGAGGGCAAGTGCCGCGAGGGCAAGGGTTAGCTTTAGCATGGGTCTCCGGCTATTTAGCTTCGGATTCCTTTACCTCTGCAGTGGTCGCTTCTTTTTGAGGGAGTGCCACGCCAGAGGCCTTGATGGTCAGTCGTACCTCAGGCTTGGTAATGGCAGCAATCACGCTGTCTGGCTCGTTGGCGTCGCGAGCCTGCTCCTGAAGCCACTCCACACTTAACTCCTTTTTTTGAACGGACCCTGCAATGCGTGCAAGCTCTCCGCTGGCATCCATGGGAACAAAAAACGCGTAGTCCTTGAAGCGGACCAAGCCGGTGACGTTGGAGTCGAGCGCAACTTCCATCCAGCAGCCCTTAGTCTGGCAAACGGCCTGAATGGGAGCCTCAAAAGTGACCCAAACGGAGTCGCTGGACTCCAGTGCCTCCAGTACTTGGGCGCCCGTGAGCACCTCGCTAGCAATGAGGCTTGAATCGCCAAAGTAATCAAAAACAACAGCCTCTTCGGTGGGGCTTTGTGCGCAAGAAACCAATAGGATGCTGGCAGCTAAGAAGGTAGAGTAGGTTCTCATTATGGGGTTTTAAGAATGCAAAAATACGTACCTTTGCACTGCTTTGGCGCGGACGTCAAGCCACAACCCAATCTTGCCTCAATGAAGATTATCCGCACCACCCAATCCCGCATTAGTGAAGTTGACTTTGCCAACCTCGCATTCGGTACGGGCCTTTCTGACCACACCTTTCTCAGTGAATACTCCAACGGCAACTGGGACGAGGGTCGTGTTGAACCCTATGGTCCTCTAAAGCAGGGCCTAGCCTTGCATGCACTGCACTACGGTCAAGCTGTTTTTGAAGGCCAAAAGGCCTACCGCCAAGCCGACGGAGGCATAGCCGTATTTCGTCCGCGCGACAACGCGAAGCGCCTTAACCGCAGTGGTGCGCGAATGATGATTCCAGAACTGCCCGAGGAACTCTTCATGAACGGACTTGATACCCTTATCGCGGTCGACCAAAACTGGGTGCCTTATGGCGACAACCAATCGCTCTACCTGCGTCCTTTTTTGTTTGGCAGCAGTGAATTCATCACCGCGCGCCCCTCTGAAGAATACACCTTTGGCATCGTAACCAGCCC
>DBBY01000041.1:2089-2809 GCA_002292855.1 Flavobacteriales bacterium UBA972
ACCCGAGCCACCGAGGGCGGAGTCGGATTCGCCAAGGCCGCAGGCAACTACGGGGGGGCTTTTTTAGCCACCCGAGAGGCCGTGCAGCAAGGCTACCAGCAGGTTCTTTGGACCGACCACCACAACCACGAGTACTTCGAAGAGGCCGGCACCATGAACGTCGCATTCGTCGTTCGCGGAACCCTAGTCACCCCGGCCCTAAGCGACCGGATTTTGGCCGGTATTACGCGTGATTCTATTCTGACCCTTTGCAAGGACTGGGGCATTCCCGTGGAGCAGCGCCCTATTTCGGTATCAGAAATTGTCGATGCTTCCCGGTCAGGAGAACTGCAGGAAGCGTTTGGTATGGGAACCGCTGCGGTGGTGAGCCCCATTGAGGCATTTGGAATGGATGACAAACTCTATTCGGTGCCCGTTCCCGAGGACGGCATAGCAGCCCGAATGCGCGCGGCACTTAGCGACATTCGGTACGGACGCGCTGAAGACCGCCACGGCTGGATGCACCGCGTAGCCCTGCGCTAATCGCTACATTCCTAAACGCTTCTGCACCATTATTTCTACCGCCTGGCAGAGGCTCAGGGGGTCTTTAACGCGCCACGTACTTAGGCGAAACCGCTCCCCCGACCAGAGGTATCGGCTGATTCTTGCCTGCGCCAGCTCCTCGAAAACGTGCTGTCGAAAGTTGAGTCCAACAACCCAACCGCCCTCTTCTTCGACCTC
>DBBY01000041.1:2877-7818 GCA_002292855.1 Flavobacteriales bacterium UBA972
TTGTCTCCAATGAGCACAAAGCGCTGAATACCCTCAAGGAGCATGGGGTCAATCACCCTCCTTTTGACCTCCATAATGTCGTTGTGAAGGGCATCGTTCCATTCGCCGATGAGCTCAATGATGGCGCATCCCTCGGCGTAATCTACAAATAAAACCTTTAAAAAAAGCGTTTCGCATCCTATGTCGTCCCATTCGGGGTTGATGACGTAGTCGTACATCTGGTGGTAGATTCCGTTTGAAGGTGCGCCCTGGTTCAAAAAAAATGGACTGCGCGAATCTTCGGATGCGACGTATCGGCTGCGCCAGGCACTATGGGGCTGAATGGAATGCATTGTAGTTGCGAACTGAGGCGCTAAGTTCGTGTTTAGAAACTATGATTTACTGCATCACCGGAGGAACCGGTCTCGTTGGACGAGCCGTCAAGCAAGCCCTTATCGATCAAGGGCATACTGTACGGATACTCAGCCGCAATCCCCGTCGCGAGGGAGAATATAGCTGGGATCCTTCGAAGCAAACCATGGATTTGGCTGCCTTGGATGGGGTTCATGGCATTGTTCATCTGGCCGGAGCCTCGGTCTCGTCCCGATGGACGGCAAGCCATAAAAGGGACATAATGAACAGCCGAATTCAGGGCGCTCAAACCCTTTACCGCGGCATAGAAGCCATGGCGACCCGACCCGAAGTATTTGTTGGAGCTTCGGCCGTGGGAATCTACCCGAACAGCCTCGACCGAGTATACACCGAGCTCGACGGAGGCGCAAAGGGATTTCTGGGCGACGTAGTCCGGGAGTGGGAGGCGCAGTCCGACCGCTTCGCCGACCTAGGCCTGAGGGTGGCAAAAATCCGCATCGGAATCGTACTGGGCCACGGTGGCGGCGTGCTCGGCACACTCCTCCCCTTGTTTCGCCTCGGACTCGGAAGCGCCTTGGGCGACGGCAAGCACTGGATGCCTTGGATTCATGCCAACGATTTAGCAGCCATGGTGGCTCGCCTGGCCACGGATTCCGCACTGGACGGAATTTGGAACGGCGTGGGAGCCGAGTCTGCGACCAACCGCGACTTCAGCAAAGCACTTGCCCAAGTCCTAGGCAAGCCCTTTTGGATGCCGGCTCCGCCCGCTTGGGCACTAAGGCTTCTGCTCGGCGAGATGGCGCAAATTGCGCTGATGAGTACCCACTGTTCCGCCCATAAATGGAAGAATCTGGGCTTTGAATACCAGTTCAATGAACTCGACGCTGCCCTCAAGAATCTAGTCGGCTAGTATCTTCGCGGCATGTACCGCGCTGAATTTCGCATTCCAAAGGGCTTTTTATGGGTAATCGGAATAACCACCTTCACCTCAACGGTTATGATGGTAGCCGTCTCGAGCCAGACAGGCTGGAGCGCCGAAGGTGCATGGGCCGTAGCCGCAACCCTAGGCATTCAGGTTTTTACCGGCTGGCTGATAATGAGGCCCTGCCGCATCGAGGCAGGCGCCGACGGCCTAAGCATACAATACCGTCCCTTCAATGTCGGACCAAAGAAGGTACCATGGTCTCAAGTGCTTCGCATTTATCATGCTAAGGTGGACCCCATGGGTGACTACATGGGCTATGGAGTGCGCATCAAGGGCTGGAAGCGAGAGGGGCGCGTTATTGCTTATGCCTTTGAAGAGGGCATGTACGCCTTTTTCGTCCGACATAATGCGCCTACCGTAGCCTTTCAAATCACAAAATCCGAGGAATGGAATACGGTATTGGACGCACTCGAGCAGCGCGGAATCGCCGTAGAACGGATTCCCTAGGCCTCTTGAGACCCAAAAAACTGCTTGGCATAGAGGTTTGCATAAGCCCCTCCGGCCTTGAGCAGGGCGCTATGGCTGCCCTGTTCTACTACCCGCCCATGCTCTAGCACTGCGATGCGGTCGGCATGAAGAACCGTCGCCAAGCGGTGCGCAACCACAATGGACGTGCGGCCTGCGGTAATGGTCTCCGTGGCCTTTTGAATCCAGGCCTCGGACTGTGAATCTACCGAAGACGTCGCCTCGTCGAGAATCAGCACGTCGGGGTTGACCAAATAGGCCCTCAAAAAAGCCAAAAGCTGGCGCTGCCCAGTCGAGAGCATTCCGCCCCGCTCCTTGACGTCGTAGTCGAGGCCGCCGGGTAGGCTTAGCAAAAAATCCTTGATGCCCATAGCCTCTGCGGCGGTCATAATGTCGGAATCGGGAATGGGTCGGTACAGCGTTACGTTGTTGCGAACGGTGTCGCTAAAAAGAAAAACGTCCTGCTGCACCAAGGCATACCGGCTTCGGAGGTCGGCAAAATTCCAGTCTTTAACCGCCACCCCGTCCACGCGAACTTCGCCCGAATTCGGATGGTACATGCCCGCCAAAAGGGAGATCAAGGTGGACTTCCCGCTGCCGGTAGCGCCTACTAGGGCGAGCATTTCTCCTGGCTTCGCCGACAAGCTGACCTCATGGAGCACAGGCTGGTCTTCTTGGTAGGCAAATGACACCTTATCAAATTCCACACTGCCCATGACCTTGGACCCACGGTGTGCGCCAGGCCGCTCCAGTTGGTCGTCGCGCTCCACGAGCTTGAGCACCCGATCGCTTGCCACCATACCCATTTGAAGCGTGTTAAAGCGATCTGCAAGCTGCCGAAGCGGACGGTAGAGCATGTTGATGAACAGGGTCAGAGCGGTTAAATCACCAATACTTACGCTGCCCGGATCCACCAGAGAGCGCCAACCTCCGTACCAAATTGCCAAGCCAATAGACAGGGCCGACAGCATATCAATGATGGGCAAGAACAAAGAAAAGTACCATATGCTTTTAATGTTGGCATCGCGATGCCGCTCGTTTATGGCCTCAAAACGACTGGCCTCCTTGCCCTCGCGGCCAAAAAGCTGTACGACGGCAATGCCCGTAATCCGCTCCTGAACAAAGGTGTTGAGCGCTGCTACTTGGTTTCTGACGTCGGTAAAAGCAGACTTAATGCTCTTTTGAAACCAACGGGTCGCCAAAAAAAGTATTGGAATTACCGACAGGCTGACGGCCACCATTCCCGCGTCAAAAAGCAGGAACATCGCAGCAATCATTAGGAAAATTTTAAAGAGATCCCCAAAAATTACCAGCAAGCCTTCGGCAAAAATATCGGCCATGGTCTCCACGTCGCTCACCGTCCGCGTAACCAACTGACCCACGGGAGTGCTGTCAAAAAAAGAAGTATTGAAATGCAGCAACTGCCCAAACAAACGCACGCGCACGTCGCGGATTACCCTCTGGCCAAGTTCATTAGTAGCTAGCACAAAAAACCATTGACCGATGGCCTCCACAACCAAGGCGCTCACCAGCAAGGCAATGCTCCAGTGCAGCATGGTTAGATTCTGCTCCTCTACCGCATAGTCTACTGCAACCTTGACCAAATAGGGCCTCAGGGTCGTGACGGCCCCTAAGGCAATACTCAGAACCGCTGCAGCGCGAAGCAGGAATCGGTAGGGTTTGGCAAACTTCAAAACCCTGCGCAGCACCGCCCAGTCAAAGACTTTGCCGCTAACGCTTGGGGATGAATTGGGGTTTTTCTCGGCCATCGAACAGGCACTCGGCAAAAGCCGCGCCCGCAAAGGTAAGTCCCTGGGCAGGCGCAGACGGGCCCGAATCCGACCTTTTTTGGCTTTGGCGCAGGGTCTCCCAATCGTCCATTCCCCGGTCGGCTATGGCTTGCTCGATCATGGTTCCGACCAAGGCGCGGACCATGTTTCGCAAAAACCTAGATCCCTCAATTTCAAAAAGTAGGTCCTCACCCAACACATTCCATTGGGCATGGCTTATGCTGCACATTCCATTGGTCGGAGCGCTCCCGCTTCGCTCAAATGCTCCAAAATGGTGCGTACCGATAATACTCTCAGCCATTTGATGCAAAAGCTGCACATTCATGGTTCGATCAAGTTGCCAAGAGGTATCGCGGCCAAAAACCACCTTACTGCGCTGAATTCGGTATTGATAGGCCCTCGACACTGCACTAAATCGAGCGTGAAAATCCATGGTAACCGGTACTGCTTCAAACAGTACCAGGTCGTCGGGCAAAAACCGATTCATGCGGTAGACCATTTCGGAGCAGTCCACCACCGAATTCGTATCACAATGAGCAATGTAATTAAGCGCATGCACCCCTGAATCCGTGCGGCCTACGCCCAGAACTTCGACCTCCGACCGCAGCCATGTGGCCAATGCGGACTCCAGACTCGCTTGCACCGTGCGGCCTTCGGCCTGCCGCTGCCAGCCAAGAAAGTTCGCGCCGTGGTAGGACAAGCGCATTGCATAGCGATGGGTGAACGAACTTTGAGCCGACATGAATACCAAAGGTAGGGCCTTAAAAATCCTCGTACTCTCCGACAGCCACGGCCACCTCGACGACCGAATCCTCGCCCATGCCGCAGAGGCCGACGAGGTCTGGCATGCCGGAGACGTTGGATCGCTCGACGTGGTGGACCGTCTGACTGCCTCTTCTAAAGTGCTGCGCGGCGTGTATGGCAACATCGACGATGCGGCTATGCGCAGGACTTGGCCGCTGAACCAACGGTTTACTGCGGGCGGGATGCGCGTATGGATCACCCACATCGCCGGGCCCGCTGGTCGCCTACCCCAAGGCATTAAGGCCGGTTTAAAGGCTGATCCGGTCGATCTGCTGGTGTGCGGCCACTCTCATATTCTGCGCGTAGGTCAAGACAGCTCCGGGGTTTTGTGCATGAACCCAGGGGCCTGCGGTGTGCATGGCTTTCATAAGGTGCGGACCATGCTTCGCTTCACGATTCAGGAAGGCAAGGTCGAGAACTTGTCGGTTATAGAGCTCGGCGCACGCGGTGCACTCCAGCCCTGACTACTTCTTTTTAGCCTTTGGGCGAAAGCGATCTGCCTCCCGAACCTTGGCTTCGTCGGCCTGAATAGCTCGGTTCGCCATG
>DBBY01000031.1:0-15042 GCA_002292855.1 Flavobacteriales bacterium UBA972
TGGTCAAGGATGATATTTCTAAAATTGTGCACATCGAATTGCGCAGCCTGCTCAAGCGAATGGAGCTGCTCGAGTACCATGTGCAGCTTGAGGACAGCGCCGTGAACTTTCTCGCAGACAAGGGATTTGATTCCAAGTTTGGCGTGCGCCCCTTGCAGCGGGCCATTCAGCGGTACATCGAAGATCCCCTAGCTGAGGAGATCGTAACGGGTAGCTTTCATCCGGGAGATACCGTGGTCTTTAGTGCGGTCGAGGCAGCAGAAAAGCTAAGTCTTGCCATTCAATCGAATGCGGCAAAGGGTTCTGATGCAGCGATTCCTGAAGCCTCTAGTGATGTTAAGGACTCCGATACCGAGGTAGCGAGCTGAATGCAGCCGGGACTAAAGGCTAATTAGGCCTTTGATGTCCTTTGCTTTTTGGTAGCGCTCCACCACGGCATCAGGATTCATCATGAGTTCCCTGGCCGTGAACGATACATAGTTGCCCTTGGTGGATGGACGCAGGGAGAGCTCGGCCACTTCGGGGTCAAACAGGTCCTGAAGCTGTGCAATGGCCTCATTATTGGCGGGGCAAATGAATTTAAACATATAGAGCGCTGGCCAATTGTAGTTTTGCTCGAGAAGTTCTCGAAAATCAGTTTCCTCCATGACCCAAAGTAACAGTATAACCCGCAGAATTGTGCTCACCGGAGCGCCCTCGACCGGAAAAACCTCAGTAGCAGAGAGGCTTCAGGTTCTTGGGCATGAGGTGAAGCGCGAAATTTCGCGAGACATTATTACGCAAGAGGGTACCAAACTTGGCGGAGTGGATCCGTGGAGAAATCTCTTGGCCTTCTCTGAGGTCATTTGGAAGCTGCGCACCGCGCAGTATGCCGAAGCTGAGGCTGTGGATGGTTCGGTTTTTTACGACCGAAGCCTGCTGGATACCCTGAGCTACATGCAGGCGGGCAGCCAAGAAATACCCTCTTGGATGGATGCAAAGCCCTTCCCCTACTACTATAAGGTATTCATCTTCCCGCCTTGGGAAGACATCTACCGCACCGACCAGGAACGCTGGGAACCTTTCGAGACCGCGGTAAGGGTGCACGATTCTTTAGTCTCAACCTACTCGAGCGGCGGGTACGAACTCATTGAGGTGCCGCGCAAACCGGTGGACGAACGGGTTGAATTCATTCTTCATGTCCTGGGCAGAAGCTAGTCGGCTTGAACAGGTTTTGCAGGAGGTTTGGGGCTACCCGGCCTTTCGCCCCCTGCAGCTGCCGATAGCGGAATCGGTCCTATCCCAACGCGATACCGTCGCACTTCTGCCAACCGGAGGGGGCAAATCCCTGTGTTTTCAAGTGCCAGGCTTAGTGCTCGGAGGCACGACCGTAGTGATTTCGCCCCTGATCTCGCTGATGAGCGATCAAGTGGCGCAGCTCAAGCAGCGTGGAATCGCCGCTCGCTCGCTTGCGGGCGACCTCAGCGCGGCAGATTGGATGGATCTGCAGCGAAGACCACCCCAGTTTGCCTACGTTTCTCCGGAACGGGCTCAATCGCGGAACTTTTTGGCCATTCTGGAGCATTGGGACGTGCGCCTGCTCGCCATTGACGAGGCCCACTGCGTCAGCCAGTGGGGCCATGACTTTAGGCCGCAGTACCGCGAACTCTTCGCACTCCGGGAGTTTTTGAAGGATGTGCCCTGCATTGCACTCACTGCATCGGCCACCCCGGAAGTGCTCAAAGACCTGGTCAAGCTTCTGGGGTTGCGCGATCCCAGTATTTTTCAAGCATCCTTTGCACGCCCTAACTTGATTTGGACGGTTCGCGAAGTAGCCGATGTGGCGCAGGCCTGTATTTCTTCGATCCGACCCAATGACGGCCGGCAAATTGTGTACGTGAGAAGCCGTGACGGCGCAGTCCGTTGGGCGGAGGAGCTAAATCGCAATGGAATACCGGCGGCAGCCTACCACGCTGGGGTTGCGCCCGAAGAGCGCGCGCGCTTGCAGGATTCCTGGTCTGCCGGAGGCATTAGAACCATGGTTGCGACCACGGCTTTTGGTATGGGAATCGATCAGGCCAATGTGCGGCAAGTGATTCACGTGGAGTTGCCCGAGAGTCCGGAGTCCCTGTACCAAGAAATCGGACGGGGCGGTCGGGACGGTGAGGATGCACAGGCCCTAATTCTGCTCAATGCCAAGACTCTAGTCCAGTTTAGGCGCAAAATGGAGCGCACTATGCCCACCTATGAGCAATGGCTTGCGCAGTACCACGAGCTGGCCAGCCGGTCTCAAATAGCCGTGGGAGACGGGGTTGGAGTCCGAATTAACCCGCAAACTCCGGCCGAAGAGCGCATTCTCGCAATAATGGTGCGCAAAGGCCTGGCCGAGCTTCTTGAAGGCACCAAGACCAGCGCAAAGATTCAGCTTCGATCGGGCGGAGAGGAATTGGTGGATATGGCCGAGGCTAACCCCAAGTATTCTGAGCTGCTTTATGCTTTAGCGCGTCGGTTTCCGGGAATCGTAACCCAGTCCGAGCGCGTGGAACTCATTGCTCTTGCCTCGATGGGCGGATGGACGCTGGCGCAGGTGCGCAAACTATTGAACGAAGCCGCAGTAAGTAACCTCTTGCATTTTGAGGCTCCGGGGTCGGCCACTGCCTACCGATGGATGCATCCTCGGTATCCGCCCCCGACAAGCCCCATTCTCAGGTCAGACTGGGAAGTTGACCGCAACCGCATTCTTCATCGCGCACGAGCGGTGGCGGCAATGCTCGACCCCAATGCGTCGACCTGCCGGTTTGGCCAGCTGCTGGAGTATTTCGGAGAATCACCCTCTGACTGCGGACGCTGCGACGTGTGCGAGTCCAAGAACAGTCCGTCGGATGCGGCGGAGAATCTGATAATTATGCTGCGCGAGTCGCCCGGTCAAAGGATTTCGGTGACCAGAGCTTTTGAAAATTTAGGGATTCCAAGGCCAAGCTACATCGCGCTTTTGGGTCGGGGCGCGACCCTTGGCTGGTGGTCCATTGATGCCGACGGCTGGATACAGGCTTAATGGCGACCTTTGAAGCATGATTCGAATTGTGTTTTTTGGAACTCCGGACTTCGCCGTGACCTGCTTACTTGGGCTCTTGGCTGCCGAAGGCATTGAGGTAGCTGCCGTGGTAAGCGCTCCCGATAGGCCTGGCAGGCGGGGCCTTCAGCTTCAAGCCAGTCCCGTGGCTGCCCTGGCCCGTGATCGCGGACTTCTTCTTTTGCAGCCCGAGCGTCTCCGGGACGAAGACTTTATTGCCACACTTCAATCCTTAAATGCCGACCTCTTTGCCGTGGTAGCGTTCCGCATGCTCCCAGAGGTTGTTTGGAGCATGCCGCGATACGGTTCACTGAATATTCACGGATCCCTCCTGCCCGACCTACGGGGAGCTGCCCCAATTCAGTGGAGTATTGCCCTGGGCGACCGCCTCACGGGGCTCACGGCATTCTCTCTAAACGATGCAATTGACGAAGGGCCCATTATCGCCCAGACCGAGGTAGCGATCGGCCCAAACGAGACTTTTAGCTCGCTGTATGACCGGATGGCTGCCCTAGGAAGCCAGCTTGCCCTGTCGGTTCTGCACGAAATAGACTCCAAAGTGCATCCAAGAATCGATCAGAATAGGGAGACCATGCATCGTTCTGCGCCAAAGCTTGGGCCAGAATTCGCCAAATTGGAGTCCTTAGGGACGGCAAAAATGGTTCACAACCGCATAAGAGCCTGTGATTCAGCCCCGGGAGCAAGTTTACCGAGCCCATTGAATCCCCCAGAACGCTTTAAGCTGTTCTCCAGTTATTGGCATTCGGTAGGCCCGATGAGTAGTTCAGTAGACATTCATTATATTATTGATAATGAAGGAATTAAGATAATCGACGCGGAGGGTTATGCCGATATTCTTGAAGTCCAGTGGCCCGGTAAGCGCCGAATGCAGACCTCCGAATTCCTTCGCGGATCCCTTTTGCGGGGATCCTTCACACTAAATGGTCAAAAATTTGATTGAAACCGCGTATGTATTGAGTTTCCGACTATATTTGAAAAGACTTAAACGTTTAACAATTAAAAATCAACAAGCATGAATAAGGCAGAACTCATCGACGCAATCGCTGCAGACGCAGGAATTTCTAAGGCTCAAGCAAAATCAGCATTGGATTCAGTAACAAACAATGTTGGAAGTGCATTAGCTAAAGGTGGCAAGGTGTCACTGGTAGGCTTCGGTACCTTTAGCGTTTCCGCTCGTGGAGCCCGCGAAGGCCGTAACCCACAAACCGGTGCGACCATCAAGATTGCGGCGAAGAAGGTTGCAAAGTTCAAGGCAGGCGCTGAGCTAGCTGGCAAACTGTAGTAGCACAATCACCTAAACGCAAAGGCCGCCTTCGGGCGGCTTTTTTTATGCCCCCATTTTTAGGCTAGCGTGCAAGGGAATAAATGGACTCGATAATCTCGACCACCTTTAATCCTTCGAGGGCATTGGTCGTGATTGGGCTGGTGCCTTCGAGAACGTCGCGCACGTTTTGGTACACAAACATGTGGTTTGCTGCCGAACCCTTGTAGGGTCCGTAGTCGTTGGGCGGATTGCTCGCGGCAAGTTCCGGCATTTGATAGCCTTCAATGTGGCAGTGCACTACCTCGTTCATGTATTGTCCCGCAACCTTGATGCTTCCCTTCGACCCTATTACGGTCATGGAGCTCTCTAAATTGGCATCCCATACGCTGGTGCTATAGTTGAGCGAGCCCAATGCCGCTCCGTGCTGCGGAAGGGCAAAATGAACCAGTCCGCTGTCTTCAAATGCGATGCTCTTGCTGTGGTTGTAGTTGCGCAACAATGCAGACAGGGGCTTGACCTCACCAAAAACCCAATACAGAATATCAATAAAATGGCTGAATTGGGTAAAAAGGGTTCCGCCGTCCAAATCCTTGCTGCCGTGCCATCCCCCACTTCGGTAGTACCGGTCGTCCCGGTTCCAGAAGCAATCGATGTGTACCTGAAAAATTTCGCCCAAACTGCCGCTTTGCACTACGGACTTTAGCCATTCCGAGGGCGGAGAATAACGATTCTGCATCACTCCAAACACATAAAGACCTTTTTGCAGGGCAAGGTGAAGTACGCGCTCTGCATCAGACTTCGTCAGGGCCATGGGCTTCTCGATGATAACGTGGGCTCCAGCGTTAAGGCCAGCAATGGCCTGCTCTGCATGAAGTCCATTGGGGCTGGCAATGGCTAGCACGTCAACCTGGTGTGCGGCAAGCAGTTCGTCAAGGGATTGGTAGTGCGGGTGATCCCCAGCCAAACCGAGTTCAGACGCCGTCTTCAGGTCGCAGGTGGCAACGAGCTCGGATCCCTCAAGATTGCGAATCATTTCAATATGGCGCTGGCCTATGCGCCCGCAGCCCACTAGGGCAAAAGTTGATTGCTTCATGGTTGTAGTCGTTCAGTGGTCCATTCGCCCGAAGGATTGCGGTTGAACCGTATGCGGTCGTGCAGCCGGCTCTCGCGGCCTTGCCAAAATTCAATGCGTTCCACATTCAGGGCAAACCCACCCCAATCGGGAGGACAGGGAACCTGAGTAGGATAGGCCTCTTGGGTTAGCCGGAGTTGCTCCTCCATGGCTGCCCGGTTTGCTACGGGCTCCGACTGCTGAGACGCTGCTGCTCCCCATTGGCTTTTAATGGGTCTGCTTGCGAAATAGCGTTCGCTCTCTTCGCGCGGAATTCGCACAACCGTACCCAGTATGCGCACCTGCCGCTCGAGATTGGACCAAAAAAACAAGGCATGTGCCCTTGGATTGGTACTTAAATCACGACCCTTCTTTGAGTGGTAGTTGGTAAAAAAAACCAATTGTTCGTCTCGAACCTCTTTGAGGAGTACGATCCTCGAGTCGGGATCACCATTGCTCGAAACGGTACTGATTGCAAAGGCCGTGGAGTCTTCGGCTCCAGTTGCTCGGTATTCCTCAAGCCACAAGCCAAACTGAACCATGGGATTCTCATAGAGCCCCTGGTCGTCGAGGCTTTTTTTGCGGTATTCTTTGCGGTCGTCGTGCAGGGCCATATTTGCGCTAAATTAGGAAGCATGCGGGGGAATCCAGGCTATTTTTTAATGGCGCATCCACTAATGGAGGATGAGCATTTCACGCGCTCGGTCCTTTTGTTGACCAAGTGGGATGCTGAACAAGCTGAAGGGCTTATTATCAATAGAATAAGTCAATACACCCTGGACCAAGCATTGAAGGGAACCTGGCCCGACTGGCCCCTGTATTTAGGGGGACCTGTTGCTACCGATACCCTCTACTACCTTCACCGCAGGCCCGACTTGATTCCCAATGCCGACCAAGTTGGACCTGATTTGTTTTTTGGCGGAGATTTTGAAGCGGTGCGGTCCGCGGTAGAAAGGGGTCTAATCAACTCCTCTGAAATTAGGTTTATGGCCGGTTATGCCGGGTGGGCTCCCCAGCAACTGGAGGCAGAACTCGAGCAGGAAAGTTGGATTGTGCGAGAGCCTTCGGCGCTTTCAACCTGGTGGAACCGCGAAGACCTCTACCGATCCTGGGCTTCAGAATGGCCCGACCGCCACAAGCTTTGGCTGAATTCGCCCGAAGAGCCTCACTGGAATTGAGCCGTTTCGGCTCGGTCTTGCACCAAGGCCTGCATTAACTCTGCCTTTGCGCAACCAAATTCAGTCTTGCGAAACTGGCGCACCGCCGACACGCCCTGCAGGGCATTGGTCAACCACAGTTCGTCGGACTGCTGAAGGGCAAAGGGACTGAATGCCTCCTCGCGCACCCTGAGGCCTAGCCGCGACGAAAGCCCGATAACCACCTCTCGCATCACGCCCTTCAAGGCACCAGAACTCAAGGGTGGAGTGATCAAGGTGTCGCCCTGAAGGAGCATCACATTGGATTTTCCGGCTTCAATTACCTGATTCTCGGGGTTGAGAAGAAGCACGTCGTCAACCCCCTGTTCGCGAGAAAAGCCCGCCGCCAGTACATAAAGAACGGCGCTTGTGGTTTTTAGGTTGGAGAGCAAGCCCGAGTTTTTGCGGTGTTCTTGAAAAAGCCCTAGCAGCGGTCGGTTTACCGGCATGGGGTAGCCAATACCGTCCAAGGCCGACGCCTCTACCGCCCAATCAACTCCTGATTCGGGGTCTGGTGCGTAGCCTAGTCCACCTTTTCTCCACACCGTGAGCCGTAGACGATGGTCCACCCTTTGGTCGAGTTTGTGCAGCTCCAAGGCTTGGAGCCAGCCTTCAGGACTCCAGCTGCTTGGAATGGGCATGCGCAAAATACGCATACCCGACATAAGCCTAAAATAGTGTTCTTCGGGGTGAAGAATGCGACCACGGTGAATCCTCATGGTCTCAAAAAGACCGTCTCCGTAGGCCTGAGCCCTGTTCATAATCAAGCTTTTACGCCGAAGAGTTCCGCCATACGCTTGCCAATGTGGGCTGGGGAATCCACTACATGTATGCCGCACTCCCGCAAAATTGCCTTTTTGGACTGTGCGGTGTCGTCAGAACCGCCTACAATGGCTCCCGCATGACCCATGGTGCGGCCTTTGGGTGCTGTTTCGCCAGCAATAAATCCTACGACGGGTTTGCGGTTGCCGTCGGCTTTGATCCAACGCGCTGCCTCGGCCTCGAGCTGTCCGCCGATTTCGCCGATCATCACGATGCCAAGGGTCTCGTCGTCGTTCATAAGAAGCTCAACCGCCTCTTTAGTGGTGGTGCCGATAATAGGATCGCCACCAATTCCAATGGCTGTGGTAATCCCTAGGCCAGCCTTGACCAACTGGTCCGCCGCCTCGTAGGTAAGGGTTCCTGATTTTGAAACGATTCCGATGCTTCCTTTTTTGAAGACAAATCCGGGCATGATGCCCACTTTGGCTTCGTCAGCCGTAATAACGCCTGGGCAGTTTGGACCAATAAGGCGAACCCCGCGCTCCCGGACGTATCCTTTTGCCTTTGCCATGTCTGCCACAGGGATTCCCTCCGTGATGCAGATAATTACCTTAATGCCCCCGTCTGCAGCCTCCATGATGCCGTCTGCTGCAAATGCCGGAGGAACGAAAATGATGGACACGTCAGCACCAGTCGCCTCAACGGCCGAACTTACGGTGTTAAAAACGGGCAGGCCAAGATGGGTTTGTCCGCCCTTGCCGGGGGTAATGCCACCGACCACTTGGGTACCGTACTGCAGCATTTGCTCGGCATGGTAGCTGCCTTCTTTGCCGGTAAATCCTTGTACGATGATTTTAGAATGCTTGTTGACCAGAACGCTCATGACAATTTCAAGGATTAGCGGTTATTTATGCTGCGAAAGTACGAACCGCATTGCCCATTAGGGCCAAGGAGCCTAAGGAGGTTTTGAGTAAAATTCATGGTTTCGCCAATGGGCGGTGTCCTCCCCTAGCCTGCTTCTGCCAATGCATCGAAGTCATTGGCCCCAATACCTTGACGCTTAGGTCAAAAGTCCGCCATCGACCTGCAGTACTTGGCCGCTGATGTAGGACGACAGGTCGCTCGCAAGAAAAACGCAGGCATTGGCTACGTCCTCAGGACTGCCTCCGCGCTTCAAGGGAATGGCATCGCGCCAGGACTGGACCACCTTCTCGTCGAGAACAGCGGTCATTTCGGTTTCAATGAAGCCGGGGGCGATAGCGTTGCAGCGGATTCCGCGCGAACCCAGCTCCAGAGCTACGGACTTGGTGAAGCCGATGATTCCGGCCTTAGAAGCGGCGTAGTTGGATTGGCCGGCGTTGCCCTTGATTCCGACAATGCTCGAGATATTGACGATGCTTCCGGACCGCTGCTTCAAAAAGTGCCGCTGCACGTGCTTGGTCGTGTTGAATACAGACTTCAGATTCGTTGAAATTACGGAATCAAAATCTTCTTCTGACATGCGAAGCAAAAGCGTGTCGCGCGTGATTCCGGCGTTGTTAACCACCACGTCGATGCGACCAAAACGCGCCACCACGTCTTCGATGAGTTTTTCAGCCTGTTCTCCGCTCGAGGCATCGCTGCGGAAGCCAGCGGCTTCGCCGTACTGGCTGAGTTCGTCTTCAAGCGCTTGGCCACGCTCTACGCTGCTCAAGTAGGTGAATGCAACCTTTGCCCCTTCTTGCGCAAAGCGCTGTGCGATTGCCTTGCCAATTCCTTTGGATGCGCCCGTGATGAGGGCGACTTTACCGTCAAGTAGTCCCATTGTTTTCAAATTTATTGCCCAAGATACGCTCGGCGAACCAAGCAGCACCAAGTCCAATGGCCCAACCCGCCATTACGTCTTGAGTCCAGTGGTAGTGCAGTATAATACGACTTAGGCCAACCAGAACCCCAATGTTTAGGTATACCCAAGCCCATTGGGGTTTGCGGTAGGCTAAAAACAGGGCAAAAAATGCTCCTAGTGAACTGTGTCCTGAGGGAAAGGATCGATAGTATGCCGGGTCAAACAACTTTGAAAAGCGAAGTCCTTCGATGACCGCATGGGGCCTCGGGGCCTCCGACCAAAGGATTTTACCGATCTGAGGCAGCAGTGAGGCTAGGGTAAATCCGACCAGAAATACAAGCAAAATCGATCGATTGGTCTTTGTAAAGAAAAGCCAAAGCACAATGACCAGTGCAAATGCCCCGTCGCCCAGTACCGTAAAACCATGCATCAGTTCAAACCAGGGGAGTCGATCCGACAGGATGTGCAATTGCACCGCTCCAAAATGAAGCCTCAGCAGGGTGAGTACCGCTGCCGAAAGACTAAAAACAATAAGGGCTCTCTGGGTACTTAGGACCCGATTGCGCGAAGCAAGGTCATTATTTGGCTTTGCCATAGGGATCTCATTTCAGACTCCTCGTCTTGCTCAATGTAATCCGTTACAGTCAGCAAACCATCTCCCGTTAAATCGTCCACGTCGATGCGGAATTCAAAAGAAAAGCGGTTGGCACTGTCGTCGTGATCCCACTTGTATTGAATGAAGTAGTTGGTCTTTTTGCGCACAATACTCGCCACTTCTTCGGTTTCGCCCCAAAAGAAGCGGTAGGTATCGCCTCGAGAGTTCACGTCGTCGCAGAACCACTCCGACAAACCACTCGGTGTGCTTAAGAACGTATACAGCATGGCCGCAGAGCAACGCACTGGAAACTCGATTACTAGCGGAACTCGTTCGGACATTGGATTATCGTGAAGATTAGCGTGCAATATAAACGCTCTAGGGAGTTGTTTCGTTATTAACTTATTGATTTGGTTTCATTTTTTTACTTTGACTTGGCGCCAGGCCTTAAAGCGCGGCAAAAGTGCAAGTGGATCTCTGCGGCTTGTTCTGCTTTACGGCGGACGTTGATGGGGTCAGGTGGGAGTTTTGTTGCGCTTTAGGCAAAGTCTTCATTGCTTGGTGCTCGCTTATAACCTACTTTTGCCGCCCTATACGGCGAGGTAGCTCAGATGGTTAGAGCGCAGGATTCATAACCCTGAGGTCGGGGGTTCAATTCCCCCTCTCGCTACGAGGAACACCAACCCAGGCCTTCGGCCTGGGTTTTTTCATTTAGCGCCGAGCCAAGCTCGCTTGAGCGACGGTTAAAAATGAAAAAACCGAGGGCAGCGAAGCTGCCTCGGGTTGGTGGTTCGTGTACGGCACCCCCTTCAGGAAACATGGGTCGCTTCGCGGCCCACTAATTCCCCCTCTCGCTACAAGGAAAAGCCAGTCAATTGACTGGCTTTTTTCATTTCAGGCCTACTTGAAGCGTGCTTTAAAGGAGACCGGGAATGGATAAAGACGAGGCGAAGCCGGGGGCTTTTCCTTGGGCTTCTACCGTTTCGTGATCCAAACTTGCTCAAAGGACGCGCCACTACGAACTTCGATGACATAGTTTCCGGAAGGCACATCGGACAGATCTACATGTTGCACTCCTAGGGCTTCTGGAATCTCTCGTATGCACTGACCGAAAACATTGATGAGGCGAATGCTAAACGGTTTCTCACCCCCATCGACCCACAGATCATCGGCCGCTGGCGAAGGAAAAACTTTAAAGGGCGATGGCAACTCAGCCTCTTCCGCAGAAATGACATTGACACTCGCATGGCTCCAGTTTCCGCCCACAAATGCCCAGCTGTAGGTGAATACTCCTGGAATAACCTCTGTCGCCTGCCAAAAAACGGTGTCTTCAATCTCGCAAACCAAGCCCAACGATGGGTTGAACAAGAGGGAATGAACCGACATAGAATCTGTGATGGGTACAGAATGATTGAAGCCTACATTCCCATCACCCACTATGGAATCATGGAAGATAAGATTGCCTTGAAAGTCCTTGACGGTCCACTCTAGGGTGTTATTCGTATCTGGCTGATAGAGGTAAGGCCCTGGATGGTAGAGGGACAAATAGGTTTGTTGAGATCCCACATTGACAGTGAGGCCGGACCAAGAACAATCTTGAGCTTGGGCCCCAAATGCAAATAGGATGAATAAACCCCAGGTGGTAATCAAATCTTTTCTCATTCTAACAATTGATTTTACGTAGGGTGAAGGTACAGTTTTATTGATCCAGCCAAACTTTTTCATAGCTGCCATCGCTGTACCATTGGATGTAGATCCCGGAGGGGATTTGGGCCGGATTAACCAAGCGACCATAAAGGTCCACGGTATGCAACAATTGGCGACTTGGAGAAACGACAGACTCGGGCAAACCAATGGTTTGATAAAACAAACGCTTCAGATAGATGCGCTTTTCGAGGACTTCAAGCCCCTCGACCACTTCTACGAACTTTTCCTTGTTTTCGCCTAACATCCGTGTAAAACTCTTGACACCCATGGCGTCTTTTACAAAGCGCACGAAGGTCATGTAGGACTCTATGGCCTGCTTATTACGTTCCAATTCTTCATCCTGTCGCGATAGATATTTAGTCACAGTTGGGTGCTCGGCCCCATTCTCGAATTGATTAACAAACTTTGAAATCGGTGTTTTTCGCCATTCAGAAAGCGTTGCTCTCGGAATTTTTCGAATGTCACTTTTTGAAAAGTGCTTTAGCTCCTCACCGCAACAAACTGCAAATTTGAGCTCTAATGGATACTTTGAATTACCGTGCATCATATTTAGAATTTAAGGTTCAAATTCAAACATGAAGGCCCGCTACCGAAAGGCAAAATGTTCGGTATTTACCGAACAAAAAATTCAAGCCAGTGGAAGGTATCACCCGGTAATTATTCACTCAATCTGATTTGGTTCATCCATTCGATTCACCTTCGACCTTTTCTCCAGAATGTCTACGAGGATGCAAGCCCGAGCCCTTGGCTCGGGTTTTTCATTTTTAGCCGCGAGCGAAGTTCACTTTGGCGAGCAGGAAAAAATGAAAAACAGCCAGCAGCGAAGCTGCTGGGGGCTTGCATCCGAGTAAAGCTTCCCCTTCAGGAATCATGGGCCGCTCCGCGGCCCACTAATTCCCCCTCTCGCTACACGTAAATCAAGAACTTACGTTAAATCGTGGGGCCTTTGATGTCTTTGAGTGAGGTCTATTTAAGTGGAATTAATTGTTGCTTTTTAGCAATGGCTAATGCAACAAGTAAATTAGGTACCCAACAAAGCCAAGCAAGGTATGGGTAGAATACTTCAAAAGGGGTTCCACTAGCGAATCCTATTCCCAATCCAGTTCGCAATGTAACTGCTGCAAATGTGAGTGCAAAATTGATAACCATCCAATATTGGTGTGCTTGGAAATTTCTATTTTTTATGGAATGATATGCTTTATATCCTGTGGCTAACCAAAGTATGGCCAAAGTGAAAAATCCTGAATGCGAAATCATGCCACCAAATGAATATTGAGACATATATAAACCTGAAAATCCTCCAACTAATACGCTTATCAGATAGATCTTGCCTAGCAATCGATGTACTTGTATCTTATTTAATCTGGACTTTTCATTGAATTGAAAAGGTCCAATTGCTAAGGCTACAAGTGATGCGAAAATATGCAAGTAGATACCGATAGGATGTGCTTGAAAATTACTTTTCATGCCTGGGTGAACTGCAACGCCAAGTTCAAGAAACGAATACACAACTAGGGCGTATAAGGCTACAGATGCGGATAGACTTAAAACTAGATATTTAAATATCCTGTTCATAAACATATTACTCTCAGCGAGATTATTGGATTAGAATTGTTACTTTTCTTTCAATGCGTCTATTATTCCTGCTTTAATATCAGTATAACTTGTCATAAGCCAAATTACTAAAACAATAAATACAATAGTTTTCCAGTGGGTTTTCACCAAAGTTTTTAGGTCAGTGAGGAATAGATTCATATCTGTGATTTTAAGTACTAGATTAAATTCATAGGGTTTGGCATCACGCTTACTTTTTCTTCTTCGAACTACTGGTGAGCGGCTTCTTGTGCTTAATGGCCATTTTCATCCTAAGCTTTTGACCGCCACCGAAGTTGTGCGTTTTCTTGTTTTTATCCTTTTTCTCGTGAAAGGCAGCATCTGGCTTGTCTTCGGGCATACTCCTGATTGTTGGGCGATAGCACGAAAGTAAACCACAAATCGAGTGGACCTACTCCCTCTTTGCCCTGAGTACTACCGCACCAGCGTTCGCCGAATCCAATTCAATCCGATTCGCATGCTCGCGCTCGTTCGCTAAATCCACCTCCCAACGGTAATGCCGCATCGCATACGCAGCCAGCTCGTGATTCAACCTCAATTGCGGAACTGCATTGAACGCCGACCTCGGCGCAAACTCCTCCTTGAACATCGCTAGCGAAGCCCTAAGCTCCGCATCCCGCTCCACAAGCCGCCACGGCAATGAACTCAATCCCACCAGCGCCCACGCCGCGACAGCCATAGCAAACCTTGGCCTCCGCAGCACCTTGGTTCCGACCAGCGCATTCCCTAGCCCTAAAGCGACAAACCCCAGCGAAGTAATCAAGTAGAAATCTCGCTGCTCCTGCGTCACCATTAACGGAAGCGATGCGCATAAGCCCAAAGCAAGCATAGCCAGAACCCGGCGGTCGAGCGAAGCTCGCAGTGAATCAAACCGAATCCACGCCACCGCCAACGAAGCACCAAGCAGCACCGCCCATTGCCCCAGCGTCGGCCCCAGCAACCACAACCGATCCGCAGTAGTCACCGCGCGCGCTTCGGTAAACGTCCGAACCAATCGATTGCCCGCGTTCCGAAGAATTGCCTCCCGCGCATCGTCCCACAACCATAGTCCAAACGCCGTAACGAGCACCGTCACCAGAACGACCCCGAACCTACGGGCCGACTCACCACGCGAAAGCAATCCCAAGCCGCCAACCAAGGGCAGCCAAACCAACGGAAACAATCCCTGCGGACCCTTAAATAACGCCGCAGAAACCGTCAGCAATCCACCCATCCAAACCCATCGGGAGTGAGACATCGCGACCACCGCCCAAACTGTAAACGGAGCCATCCACATTTCTTGCACATGGTTGCCCATGCCCCAGCCCACCAGCGGAGCCGAGCTCCACACCGCAACAATCCATAATGCTGAATCGCTACCCCGTTCAGGCCATAAACGACGCTGCAGGGAGGCAATTCCCGCGGCGGTCGCAATCCACGCGAGGGCCATAAAAACGCGTTCAGTCCAAACGCTTCCGCCCAAAACTCGAAAAAAAAGCGATTCCATGCCCGTAAACATCGGCAACTGCTCCGAATACGGAACCATGGACGAAGGTTGGTACACCGGCGCCCAAAAGGTCCCTAAGCCATCCGCTAAATTTTGTGCGACGGCCGCATAAATCTGGCCGTCCATGAACATGCCCTCTTGGAGCCAGTACGGAGCCACGAACCACAGCAGCACGGCGCCCAGCGCTAGTAGCGCCGACCTCATCGGCGAGGTCGCTCACCGCGGTAGCCTGGTCCCGGCTGGTGAAAATCATTGGGTCGAGGACCCTCTACCCGAGCAGTTGGGTCGCCATCGCTGTCTTTGACTGCATCGAGCAGCTGCGCTACCTCTGAATCCGTGAGTTCACGCCAGGCACCCGTCGGCAATCCTTTGTCGGTGAGGTGCATGATGCGCTTGCGCTCCAAAATCG
>DBBY01000031.1:15066-19653 GCA_002292855.1 Flavobacteriales bacterium UBA972
CACTTCGTGCCCGACGTACTCGGCCATTCGGCGAATTTGGCGGTTCAAACCCTGGATTAAGATGATTTTGTAGGCACGCGGACTAATCCGCTCAATCGTACACGGAAGCGTTCGGGTTCCGAGCATCGGAACACCACGAGCCATCACGTCAAGCTCTGCATCGGTGATCGGACGGCGCAACTGAACCCAGTATTCCTTGGCATGGGCGTTGCCCGCCCTAAGAATTTTATTGACGGAATCCCCATCGTTCGTCAGCAGCAACAAACCACGCGAGTCCTTGTCGAGGCGGCCCACCGTAAAAATCCGCTCGGGATAGCGCACATAGTCCACCACGTTGCCGCGAATGCCCTGGTCGGTCGTCGAGGTTACCCCCTCGGGCTTATTGAGCAGCAGGTATACGGCGCGTGGCTTGGAACTCGCCATCACCTTTTGCCCGTAAACCTCCACTTTATCGCCGTCCCGAACTGTATCTCCAAGAACCGCAACCCGGCCGTTGATCCTCACGGCACCCGCCTCAATGGCGCGATCCGCTTCGCGGCGGCTGCAGATGCCGTGGCTGCTTATGTACTTATTGAGGCGTGTTCCGGATTCCATGCTGCTGCGAAAGTACTTCGGTATGCCAGCAAAAGAAAGCGCCGGACCCTTCGGCCCGGCGCTACCTTAACGTACAACTAGATTTATTGGATGATGATACGCTGCGCCGATGCACCCGAAGCAGCAGGTGACAACGGCTTAGTCTGTGTGGTCATTGGCGTAAAGCTTGGCGTCTTCTTGCGCACGATGTTGAATCCAACTGAGGTTCCGATTCGCCAAGAGTCTCCGCGACCAGGCGTCACGACAAACAAATTCACAGGGAAGTTCATTTTGCCCGACTTAAATGTCTTTCCTAATCCGAGCACCAAGCCAGTTGATACCGCGAGGTCTCCGCGAGAATCCAAGCGGGTAATCAACTCCCTTGAAAGGTCGTTACTCAAAATGAAGTTTTCACCTTGCATGTAGCCTTGAGCAGTCACGGTCGTGGTAAAGTTGGGCCCAACCGCAAATTCCAAACCAGTGCGGCTGTTGCGCATACCCATGAGCACGTTGAGGCTAGGGATGATACGACCGTACTCCAATCCGGCAATTAGCGGAATGAACTCAAACAATGCCTGAAAGTCCCCGCTATTTACAAACACCTGCTCAAACTGGTAGCCGAAGGAGGTTAGCGCCGGCAGGCTGTATCCGAAACCTCCCGTTCTCGGGTCAGCCATGAGGATTTTGGTGCTCGAACCGGCAACTGCGGTGATGCCCAAGCGCGGACCGTTGTTGTTGATGACCGCCGTCTCTGGGTTGTTCAGCGCACTTTCGTACTCTTCGCTGATGGTCAACTTCTTTATAAGGTTCTCATCGTTTGCCACGGCAAGCAGGTCCTTGATGGCAACCTCCATCATAGTCAGGTTTTGCTGCGGAATATTCAAGTACACACGGCTCGTAGATTCTGCAAAACTGCCTTTGGCCACGTCGTACAAACGAACAGTAACAGCCACGCGATCACCAAGGACGTCATAGGAACCGGTAAGCAGAAAGTTGCACTTCAAGCGCTTGCCAATGTCTTCAAGGCAAATTTTGGAGTAGCATCCCTTGAGGTCTATTTGGTCGCGCTTTGAAATGAACTCGATGTCGTACTTGTCGACGATTTCGAACTTATTGATTCGTATCAGCTCGATCGTTGCTTTATCGATGAGTTGCTGGGCATCTACCGGGTAGTTTCGGACATCAAAATCCAGCACCGCGAGTGTTTTTTTGGGCTCAGACTGTGCATTGGCGGTTCCGCTTAAGGCAATCACAGAGCAAAGAAGTAGGGATAGAATAGGTTGTTGCATAATCATATTTATTGATTTCTACAAAGCACTAGAATCGGATTGGTCCGGCAGTAGCAGTTTCTGCACGCTAAACTATGTTGTTTGGCACAATCTGCCAAACCCTTTAGAGGCTTCCGAACACCTTGCGAAGCAATTCGGAGGTTCTTCGAACGGGGTCTCGGCGAATGCGATCCTCTTCCTTGGCGATTTCACTAAAAAGTGCTTCGGTCGCCTTTTGGTTCACATAGGCTACCAGGTCGGTCTGAATGTCTTGGGTTCGTCCCAAAAGGCGTTTATTTTGGTTGATTGCATTAGCCAGAGGTTCCCAGTATCGTGCAATTTCAACCTCATCCAGCGCGGACTGTACCGCCGGTCGAAACGCTTCTTGAAGGGGTCGCTCCGTTTCGTTGCGCAGGTAGCGTGTTGCGGAACCCTCTCCACCGCGAAGAATTCCAAAGGCGTCGCGAACCGACATGCCAACCACGGCTTGCTTGAAGATCGGGAAGGACTTTGAGGCTGCGCGCTCGGCGCCCTCGTTGAGCTTCTCTTTCAGCTCTTGAATTTTGGGCATTAAGGCGGCTCTCAAAAGCGGATTTGCGTTAATCTTCGCCTCAATATCAGCAACCTCCGGAGGCAGCGCAAGGCGGTAAAGTTCTGATTTAGCAAAGCCTCCGCTGCCACCGAGTAGGTCAGAACCGGTTTTCACGCCCTGAATCAAAGCCTCCTTGAGACCGTCCGAAGCATCGGTTTCGGTGAGAGCCTCTGCTGACTTGGGCAAAAACTTTCCTGCAGCCTTGGACACTCCTGAAGGAAGTTTTATTTGAGCCTGGCAGGACAGACTCAGCAAGACTGCTGAAAGAAGGATTACGCGCATAATGAGTTCTAGAACAAAGACCTTGCCTAAGACCAAACAAATAGGGGTCGGCCTGCCATCATGGCCTTAACCTTGTCCCCTACGCGCCGCTGAACCGCGAGATCCTCGGGTTGACGCAGCACGTCGTCAATGAGCTCCACAACCGCTTCCATGTCGGATTCCACCAGGCCACGGGTGGTCAAAGCGGGAGTTCCAAAGCGAATTCCGCTGGTGACAAAGGGAGACTTGTCGTCAAAGGGAACCATGTTCTTGTTGGCGGTAATGTGCGCGGCCACCAGGGCGTTCTCAGCCAGCTTGCCCGACACGTTTTTGCTGCGCAGGTCCACGAGCATTAAGTGGTTGTCGGTTCCGCCACTCACAATATGGTAGCCGCGATCAACCATGGCCTGGGCCATGACCTTGGCATTGCTGCGCACCTGGCAGATGTACTTGAAGTATTCTTCGCTTAAAGCCTCTCCATAGGCTACTGCCTTGCCGGCAATGACGTGCTCGAGGGGTCCGCCCTGAATACCCGGAAAAACAGCCATGTCGAGCAAATGCGACATCATGCGAAGTTCTCCTTTGGGGTTGGTTTCGCCCCAGGGGTTTTCAAAATCCTTGCCCATCATGATCATTCCGCCGCGCGGACCACGGAGCGTCTTGTGCGTGGTGGTGGTCACAAAATGGCAGTGTGGCATGGGGTCGTTGAGCAGTCCGCGTGCAACCAAACCCGAGGGATGGCTTATGTCTGCTAGAAGCAAAGCGCCAACCTCGTCGGCAATGCTGCGAAATTCGGCGTAATCCAAGTCACGGCTGTAGGCACTGGCGCCGCAAATAATCATTTTGGGTTTCTCGCGCCGAGCGATTTCGCGAATGGACGGATAATGCAGCGTACCGGTCTCGCGCTCTAGGCCATAAAAGGTGGCCCGGTAGGTCTTTCCGCTGAAGTTGACCGGGGATCCGTGCGTGAGGTGGCCGCCATGGCTGAGGTCAAAACCGAGGATGGTGTCGCCCGGCTTAAGGCAGGCGAGGTAGACTGCAGCATTGGCCTGAGAGCCGCTGTGGGGCTGCACGTTGACGTACTCCGCGTCAAAGAGTTCCGCGGCGCGGTTGCGGGCGAGGTCTTCAACGAGGTCAACGATTTGGCAGCCGCCGTAGTAGCGCTTGCCGGGGTATCCCTCGGCGTACTTGTTGGTGAGCACCGATCCTACCGCTTCCATGACGGCAGGCGAAGTGAAATTTTCGGATGCAATTAGTTCAATGCCTTCAATTTGGCGTTGATTCTCAGCAGTAATGAGGTCGAATAGGGCGGAATCGCGGTGCATAGCGTGTAACTTGGCGTAAAAATACGGCCATGGTCAGCTTTATTCCGGTTTTAGCGCATTCAGATTTCAGCTTTTCTAATCTTCCATGGGCTGCGGTTCGCTGGAGCGACGGCAGCATTCATCTTGCGACGCGGATTGGCGACAGGGTACTGAGCCTCAAAGCCCTTCGCGCTGCAGGAAAGCTCGCGTCTTGGCCTGAGCTCGACCTCGAAACGTTTAACCGCTTTATCGATCGAGGGCCAGAGGCCTGGAGCGCGGTTCGAGCAGAACTCATTGAGACCTATCGCGAGGGATCCCGCTGGGAGCACGATTCACAGCGAGCCCTCTGCGAATGCGACTGGCAGGATGCTCCAGCGGTGCTGCCCGTAACCATTGGGGACTATAGCGATTTTTATGCGTCGCGGCAGCATGCCACCAACGTCGGAATGATGTTCCGGGATCCCGAAAATGCCTTGCTGCCCAATTGGCTGCACCTCCCGGTGGGCTACCACGGCAGGTCTTCAACAATATCAGTAAGCGGCACCGACGTGGTTCGCCCCAACGGTCAGCGCAAGGGCCCCAACGATCC
>DBBY01000031.1:19737-26289 GCA_002292855.1 Flavobacteriales bacterium UBA972
CCCACGGACGGGTCCTGGATACCCGTGGAAAAGGCCGAGGAGCACATTTTTGGCTTTGTTCTATTCAACGACTGGTCTGCGCGCGACTTGCAGCAATGGGAGTATGTTCCCTTGGGGCCTTTTTTAGGTAAAAACTTTGCGTCGACCATGAGTCCTTGGATTGTTTCTTATGAGGCGCTGCAGAACAGCCGATGCGCCGGCGAGGCCCAGGATGCCCCCCTCCCACTGCCCTACCTGCAGCAGAATCGCGGTTCCTCGCACTGGAACATCGAGCTTGAGGTTGCCCTTGCTACCCCCAACGGGCAGGAGACGGTGCTTTCTCGATCGAATTCAAGCAACCTCTATTGGAGTTTTGCCCAGCAGATTGCCCACCACAGCATCAACGGATGCATCATTCGGAGCGGAGATTTAATGGCATCGGGAACCATAAGCGGCAACGACCCTGATTCCCTGGGCTCCATGCTGGAGCTGTCTTGGAACGGAAGCAAGCCCCTTGTGCTTCACGACGGCAGCAGCAGAACCTTTCTTGAAGACGGCGATACGGTGGTTCTGCGAGGAAGAGCCCAAAACGGCGGACAAATCGGCTTTGGTGAGTGCCGCGCAGCCCTTTTACCGGCAAAGCCATGGCAGAAGTAGATTTCGAAAAGGTTGTCAGGGCTCAGTACCGGGCCTTACTCAAGTCTGCTACCGACCGAGGTGCAGACAAAGACGACCTAGACCTCATCAAGCGAGCCTTCAAGGTAGCCGAAGACGCCCACAAGAACGTGCGGCGAAAGTCGGGCGAGCCCTACATCACCCACCCGCTGGCGGTGGCATTGATTGTCTCTCGCGAAATAGGTCTTGGTCCCCTGTCAATTGCAGCGGCCCTCATGCACGACGTAATCGAAGATTCCGAGTACACCAAAGAGGATTTAGATCATTTGTTTGGGGCCAATGTGGCCTACATCGTCGAAGGCCTGACTAAAATTCAAGGAATTTTTGACATGGATACCTCCATGCAAAGCGAGAATTTCAGAAAGCTCCTGATAAGCATCAGTGACGACGTGCGTGTAGTGCTCATTAAGATGGCAGACCGGCTGCACAACATGCGTACGATGGACTCCATGAGCCCTTCGAAGCAGCTCAAAATTTCGTCGGAGACGATGTACATTTTTGTGCCCCTGGCCCACCGAATGGGTTTGTATTCGTTCAAACAGGAGTACGAAGACCTAAGCCTTAAGTATTTAGAGCCTGACGTATACAAAGAACTCGAGCAAAAGATGGGCGAGGCCGAAGAGCTCGACGGAGGCTACCTCGAGCAATTCAGCATGAGCCTTGAGGACTTGCTGCACGCAGAAGGCTTTAAGTTCTCTCTAAAAAGGCGCACCAAGGGAATCTACAGCATTCGCCGCAAAATGGTCAACCAAGAGCTTCCGTTTGAGGAGGTCTACGACAAGTATGCCGTGCGAATTATTCTGGACGCGGGAACCAAGCGAGAAATGGCCGAAATATGGCGGGCTTATTCGCTCATTACCTCGATCTACCGACCCAATCCGCGGAGGCTTCGCGACTGGGTTACAAACCCCAAGGCCAACGGCTACGAATCGCTGCACATCACCGTCATGGGCCCTGAAGGTCAATGGATTGAGATTCAAATCCGCTCCAAGCGCATGGACGACCAAGCGGAGCAGGGCTACGCCGCACATTGGCGGTATAAAGAAGACGGCTCGGGCAGTACCGCCCTGGATTCATGGATTAGTCGAATAAGAGAAGTTATTGAGGGACAGTCTGATAATGCTATTGAGTTTGTCGACAACTTTAAACTTCAACTGCTTACCGACGAGATTTTTGTCTTTACCCCAACGGGCAAAATGCTGACTCTTCCCAAGCACTCCAGCCCCCTGGATTTTGCCTTCGAAATCCACTCTGACTTGGGAATGAATACCCTAGGAGCCAAGGTTAATGGCCAGCTCGTATCACTGAACCACATGCTTCAAAGTGGCGATCAGGTTCAGATCATCAGCAGCGAAACCCAAAGTCCGCAAGAGTCATGGCTCGACTGGGTCAATTCACCCAAGGCAAAGTCCAAACTGCGGTCCTACTTCAGAGATCGACTCCGCACCAACGAGTCCGATGGAAAAGACCGCATGGAGCGCTTGCTGCGCCGGGCCAAGATTGAGCCCAATCAGTCGACTATTCAGCGCATGCTTAATTTTTATGGACTGCGCACCCCTAAAGAACTCTACCTCAAGTTTGGCAAAGGAGAACTGGACCGCAATCGATTGAGGGAGTTTTTGCGCGAAGACCGAGGCGGTTTTTACCAATACATTATTCGCCGATTTCGACCCAAGAACAAGGACGGTGCAGTAAAAGAAGTGAGTTCGGCCATCGGCGTTCTTTTTGGCCCCGACGAAGTGGTCCTAGAATGCGAACTAGCCACCTGCTGCCAGCCCATTCAGGGAGACAGCATTTTTGGCTACATCGAAAAAGACGGAATTCAGGTGCACCGCACCGACTGCCCCAAGGCGCTTAAGCTGCAAAGCCAGTTCGCAGAACGGGTAATTGCGGCTATATGGAATCTGGGGAGCCGTCCGGGCTTTAATGCCCTGCTTAAGTTTTCAGGGATTGACTCTAAGGGCTTGATTCTCAAGGTTACCAAGGTAATTTCGAGCGACATGCAAATAGACATTCGAGCCCTCCACATAGATGGAGGCGACGGGGTTTTTCACGGAACCGTGAGCGTGAACGTCTCAGACCGCAGCCACTTGACCGACCTGGTGCGGCAACTGAAGGCGATAAAGGGCATCGATCGGGTCGATCGAGAGATTTCTGCCCCCTAGGGCATTCCAATGTACTTGTGGGCCTGAAGGCCAAGGCGCCATTCGGGCCGGGACTCCAGGTATGCTACGATTTTGGGAACATTTTGATCGCGCCGCGACCATTCCGGCTGAAGGAATCGCTCAACCTGCGGCCCGCAGTGCTCGGAATGTATTTCTGCCCACTTAAAATCGTCGTCGTTAAAGACAATTACCTTCAGTTCGTTGGCCAAGGCGTACCACTCGGGCTTAGGCGCTTTGTTTTTCTTGGGCGACAGGCAGACCCAATCCCAGGTTCCGGTGAGGGGGTATGCACCGCTTGTTTCAAGATGAACCTTGAGTCCGCGCGCTTTAAGGCCTTCGGTGAGCGGACTCATATCCCACATCAAGGGCTCTCCCCCGGTGATGACCACGGTCCGGTCGGTGGCAGCTGGCATCTGAATGAGGTCCTCGAGTTCCGTCAAGGGATGAACGCTGGCATCCCAGGATTCTTTGACGTCGCACCAATGGCAACCAACGTCGCAGCCACCAATCCGCATAAAAAAAGAAGAGCGCCCCGTGTGTGCGCCCTCGCCCTGAACGGTGCGAAAAGCCTCCATGAGGGGCAGGGCCTTGGATTTAGAGACCACGAGCAGCTCGAAGCGTATTCATGAGGAGTCCGACTCGGGTCATTAGGCCAACCCCACCAGGGACTGGCGTGATGGCCGAAGCAATGGGTTCGACTCCGGCAAAATCTACGTCTCCAACGAGCTTGCCCTCTACCCTAGTGATGCCCACATCGATGACCACTGCGCCAGGCTTGACCATGCTGGCGGTTACAAAATTGGGCTTGCCTGCCGCCGCAACGAGAATGTCGGCGGAGCGGCATAATTCCTCAAGATTCCTAGTGCGGCTGTGGGCCATGGTCACCGTTGCGTTGCCCATTTCGGTATTGCGGCTCAAGAGAATGCTCATGGGCATTCCCACGATGTTGCTACGGCCTAAGACAAGGGCATTTTTGCCAGCAGGGCTGATTCCGAAATGCTGAAGAAGAAGAATGATACCGTAGGGCGTCGCGGGGAGGTAGGTAGGCAAGCCAAGAACCATGAGGCCCACATTTTTTGGGTGAAATCCATCGACATCCTTGAGCGGATCAATGGCGAGAAGCACCTCGTTGGGATTGATGTGCTTGGGCAAGGGAAGCTGCACGATGAAGCCGTCTATGCTGGGATTCCGATTGAGCGCGTCCACCTGCTTGAGCAAATCCTGCTGGCTGCAGTCAGACGCCAACTCAATGAGGGTTGAAGTGAAGCCCACCTCTTGGCAGTCGCGGACTTTACCTCGAACGTAGGCTTGGCTCGCAGGGTCGTCCCCGACCAAGACGGCTGCCAGGTGCGGAGCCCTCTGGCCCTGAGCCAAAAGCCCGGCAACTTCCTTGCGGATTATGGACTTCCAGGACTGGGCCGCTTCACGACCGTTGAGAATTAGGGCCATTACTTTATGCGGTTCATCATAGACATGAGCTGGCTGCGACCGCCTGGTCCCTGCATCATCTTCATCATGCGGCTCATTTCGTCAAACTGCTTAATCAGTTTATTGAGGTCGGAGACGCTGCGGCCGCTTCCTTGAGCAATGCGAATTCTGCGGCTGCCGTTAATTATGCTTGGATTGCTCCGCTCTGCAGGAGTCATGGAGCGTATCATGGCCTCGAGGTGCTTGAATGCGTCGTCAGGGATGTCCATTCCCTTCATGGCCTTGCCGACACCCGGAATCATGCCCATGAGGTCCTTCATGCTGCCCATCTTCTTGATTTGCCCAATCTGCTCAAGAAAGTCATCAAAACCAAACTTATTGGTGGCAATTTTCTTGTTGATTTTGCGATTGGCCTCCTCGTCAAACTGCTCCTGTGCCCGCTCCACCAAAGAAATGACGTCTCCCATTCCCAAAATTCGGTCCGCCATGCGGTCGGGATGAAAGACGTCGAGGGCATCCATTTTTTCTCCGGTCCCGATGAACTTAATGGGTTTTTGAACCACCTGGCGAATACTTAGGGCTGCACCGCCGCGAGTGTCTCCGTCTAGCTTGGTGAGAATTACCCCGGTGAAGTCCAAAGCATCGTTGAATGCCTTGGCCGTATTCACGGCATCCTGGCCGGTCATGGAGTCAACGACAAACAGAATTTCTTGGGGCTGGGTGGCCTCTCGAATCGACGAAATCTCGCGCATCAAAACCTCATCCACCGCCAGACGACCGGCCGTATCGATCAATAGGTAGTTGAATCCGTTTTGCTTGGCGTAGGACTGTGCCTCTCGAGCAATTTTTACTGCATCCTTCTCGCCTTCAATGCTAAAAACCTCAACACTTATCTGCTCGCCAAGCGTTTTAAGCTGGTTAACCGCAGCCGGACGGTGCACGTCGGCAGCAGCCAAAAGAACCTTGCGGCCCTTTTTGCGCTTGAGCATGCTGCCCAATTTTGCCGTGAAGGTGGTCTTTCCCGAGCCCTGAAGGCCCGCCATGAGTACCGTTTGAAGTCCGGTGCCCGTGGCGAGCTCGCTGGCGGTTCCGCCCATGAGTTCGGCGATCTCGTCGCGCACAATTTTGACCATTAACTGGCCGGGCTCCAAGGACTTCAGTACGTCTTGACCCATTGCGCGGTCTTTGACGCGGTCGGTAAAGTCCTTGGCTAGTTTGTAGTTTACGTCGGCGTCCACCAGGGCACGACGTATGTCTTTGACGGCTTCGGCTATGTTGATGTCCGAAATTTTGCTGCGTCCCGACAAACGGTGCAGCGCGGAATCAATTTTTTCGCTCAGGGATTCAAACATAATCCCGGCAAAGTTAGGCTACAGCGGGGAGCCTCAGGGGCACATCTATGGCCAAAATGAAGCAGGACGTCAGCGCTTCTACCGATACTTCGGGCGCTTCACTCAGCGCGATTCCGTCACGGGCTTCCAATGCCTGGCCTTCAATTAGCGCGGAGCCCTCAATTACAAAGAAATAAACTCCATTATCGCTTCGTTTGGTGGCATAGCTTCTGGTCGTTCCGGCCTTCATTCGGGTCAGCGAAAACCAAGCCTGCTGGTGAATGGGCATGGCATCTCCCTGCCCCATGGGATTCACCACCGCATGCCATTCTCGATCAAGTGCCGCAAGGTCATAAAAGCGCTGCTCGTAGCGAGGCTCCACATCCCGACGCTCCGGGAATATCCAGATTTGAAGAAGCGAACAGGGTTCGGTCTTACTGGCATTGTATTCCGAGTGCACCAAACCTGTTCCGGCGCTCATGGCCTGAACTTCGCCCATGCGAAGCACCTCTTGGTTGCCCATCGAATCCTGATGCTCTAAGGCTCCCGACAGGGGAATCGTCACGATCTCCATGTTGTCGTGCGGATGCTTGCCAAAGCCCGTTCCGCCGGCAATCCAGTCGTCGTTGAGCACGCGCAAAACACCGAAATGGTCGCGCGCTGGATTCCGGTAGGACGCGAACGAAAAGGTGTGCGAAGTTTTGAGCCAGCCGTGGTCGGCGAATCCTCGAGATGCGGCGGAGTGAAAAACAGTCTTCAATGGTGCATTTTTTAGCTGCGTAAAGTTCGAGTACCATGCTCTACTTTTTGCTGCTTGTCTTAAATATTTTGGGGCCCTTGGATTCACTTGGAACTAAAAAAACTACCTTTGCAGAGTCTATGATTTATGGTGAATTCATTCTGCCGAGCGTTCAAGTCGTGGATCCTCGCTCCCCTTTTCACGGACGCACCGTGGACATCCTTGTTGTTGACGG
>DBBY01000007.1:0-11520 GCA_002292855.1 Flavobacteriales bacterium UBA972
CAACCAAATTCTGTCTTTGTCTTTTGAACTAACCGTGAAAAGCAAATCCCAAATACCCTGGCAGTACCTGCCTGAACCCACTCCGTTGCAGAGGGGGTCGAAATTGTTGCTTCGCTGAGCAATTCGTGCCCAGGTAGCGCCACCGTCGGTGGTGCGGTACACACCGGCCAATTGACTGCCGCTGGTCTGAACTACATAAACGTAGTTCTCATCTTGAGGACTGACGGTGTAGCGAATGCGACCGCCCGAGCGGCGAGGTAGGCTTGTGGCCGATAAAACAGGACTTGATACCTCAGTAAAAGTGCTTCCGTCGGTGGACTTCATGGTCCGGCCAGCTTGGTTCACATAGAGCGTTCCTGAAGCAGAGGATGAAAAATCCGTAATTGAACCACTGAGCAACTGCGTCCAGGTAGTTCCGCCGTCGGTGGACTTCATCAGTCCGTTGTTAGTCCCTGCAAAAACCGTGTTGGCATCGGTAGGGTGAGCCTCCATGCGAGCTACCGCAGTCCAAGCGGCGCTTGCAGAGTTGTTGGCAGGCAGCGTACTGGCCAACTGAACAAAGTTTATTCCGTCGGTTGATTTGTAGACCCCACGACCCGCAAAATTGGGGGTAGAAGTTGATCCTCCCCCGCCGTAACCCATCCAAATCTCACCCGTTCCGTAGTAAATATCGCCATTGCTGGTCTGGCAAATGCTGCCCACCGATTGGTTTGAACCCGGGTCGCTCACAACCGACCAGCTCGCACCACCGTTAGAAGAACGGTACAGTCCACCACCAACAGAGCCGGCATAAACGATGTTGGAATTGCTGCGGTCAATCAAAATTGCTCTTGTGCGACCGCCGTGGTTGTCAGGGCCCCTGGTCTCCCAGTTCAAGCTATTGGTTTTTGAAGCTATTTGCTGCATCTGCGCCCATGCAGCTTGCACCGCATTGGGATCAATTTCACCAGTTACCTGGTTAGCCTTGAGCATGTGCATGTAGTCGCTGTAGCCTGCATAGGCCGCGTTGATGCCTGATTCACGGGGCTGATACTGACGCTGCTGGCCATCTTGCAGGGCAACAAAAGCGCCTACTGCAGCAACAAGGGCCGCCGAACCAGCCAATAACGAGATTTTAAGAGTGCGTTTCATTTTCAAGTGATGGGTAAAGCAAGTGTTAAAAATAAGGTAAAAAAGTCTTAGTGCACATGCCTTTCGGCGTGGTACGATGAACGAACAAGCGGGCTGCTCTCCACATGGCGAAACCCAAGGGTTTTGGCAAACGCACCGAGGCGCTCGAATTCCTCGGGCTCCACAAAGCGCTGAACGGGCAGGTGGTTCGGCGAAGGCTGCAAATACTGCCCCATGGTTACGACGTCAACGCCCACGGAACGAGCGTCTTCAAGGGTTTGGCGCAGCTCGCTTTCTGTTTCGCCGAGACCCAGCATTATTCCGGTCTTGGTGCGGTTCACTCCTTGGGCCTTTAGGTAGCGGAGTACCTCAAGACTGCGGTCGTACTGAGCCTGCACGCGCACCTGGCGGGTGAGGCGGCGAACGGTTTCTAAATTGTGGCTTACTACCTCAGGACCTGCGCCAACAATACGGTCAATTTGGTCGGTGATTCCGCGAAAGTCCGGAATCAAGGTCTCCATCGTGGTGCCTGCAGAAAGCCTTCGAACCGCCTGAATGGTTTCTGCCCAAATAATGGAGCCTCCGTCGGGCAAATCGTCGCGATCGACGCTGGTTAGCACGGCATGCTTAATCTTCATACGCTGAATCGACCGAGCAACGCGGTCGGGCTCGTCCCAATCCACGGCAAGCGGACGGCCGGTAGCCACATTGCAAAATCCGCATGAACGGGTGCATATATTGCCTAAAATCATGAAGGTGGCTGTGCCCTCTCCCCAGCATTCGCCCATGTTGGGGCACCGGCCCGACTCGCAAATAGTATGAAGCTTGTACTGGTCCACCACCGAACGCACAGCGCGGTAGTTGTCGCCCGTAGGCAATTTCACTCGCAGCCAATTGGGCTTGCGGACCGGAGTCGCTTTAGAAGGTAAAGATTCCATTAGTTGGTGTAACGCATGCTTAGGCCTATCAGTTCACCGAATTAAACCAATCCGAAGAAATACCCATGTGGCTCTCGTGAAGTACCTGTCCGTCGGCACTGCGCCAAAGAATCTGCGGACTCTCGTGCTGCACGCTCCACTGGTCGGCGAGCTCAAGACTAAGAGACCGGTTTGCAAGTACGTCGAGGTAGGCAATGTCCGATTCAGGATGCTCTGCAAGCCATTTCTCAACCCGATTGAGGGCCATGGTCGAAATGCTGCAGCGGGTGCTATGCTTAAAGACAAGAATTCCGCCCCGAAAAAGACCGAGGCGGCTGAGGTCGTCAAGGCTGGCGACCGGAACTAAACTCATACCCGGCTCGACGCTTCTGCCTTCGATGCGTCTCCGACAAAAGACGGACACAGCTCTGCAGACTTGCACGACGTAGCACTGGACAGGGAAGCAGCAATAAATAGTGCTGCAAGAAAGGTTTTTAGGGCTCGCATAGAAGCAAAAATACGAAGTTTGCACGGTGATTCGCATTCCCGACCTTCCTGAGGATTGGCTTTTGGCCCTGAGCCCCTTTGATGGCCCGGCTGCATGGCGTGGTCTCAAGCCTCAGGTAGAGGCATCGTACGGTTCGGGAGAAGTCCATCCGCCCGCGCACCAGCTTTGGACTGCGCTCGAGCTCTGCCCCTTTGAATCGGTGCGGATTGTGGTTTTGGGGCAGGACCCCTACCACCGCCCCGGCCAGGCCCATGGCTTGGCTTTTTCGGTTCCCACGGGGATTCAGCCTCCCCCCTCCCTACGCAGTATTTTTAAGGAACTCCGTTCGGATACTGGGCTGGAACCGTCAAAGTCCGGCGACCTGAGCGGCTGGGCGCAGCAGGGCATTCTTCTGCTTAATACTGCACTGACGGTGCGCAACGGTGAACCAGGAAGCCATGCCGACGGACGATGGAATGGCTTGGTGGATTCGATTCTTCAGGCCCTCAATGCCGAAGAACGCCCCATCGCATTTTGGCTTTGGGGGGCGCAGGCGCAAAAACGCGCTGCATTCTTAAGCAACCCAGGCCACCTTGTTTTAGCCGCATCCCACCCCTCTCCGCTTGGGGCATACCGCGGATTTTTTGGCAGCAAACCCTTTAGCAAAACCGAGCTTTGGTTCAAAAGTCAGGGTCTGTCTGCGCCCGATTGGTCGGCAAGCCAACCTACCTTTGAGCAGTGATGACCACCCTAATGCTTACCGCCGCGCTTCTGCTGCTGGCTGCCCTTTTAGTGATCCAAGTCCGCAGGGGTTCTGGGTCTCTAAACCAGGCCGACGCGGGCCTGAAGGCATTGTACGAGGCGTCCATTCAAAGGCAGCGCGAGCTGGAGTCCGCCTTGGTTGCGTCCCAGCAGTCCCAGCGCGAAGCAGAGTTGTCCTTGGCCCGCAATCAAGAGCGCCTTGCCGCAATGGATTCCGCGCGGACTGAGGTCGATACCCAGCGAGAACAGCTTAAAAACGAATTCAAGGTAGTGGCCCAAGAGGCCCTCAGCCAGCAGTCGCAAATGCTTCAGGACCAACTTAAGCAGGGCAACCGAGCAGAACTCGACGTCATGCTCGCCCCGTTCCGATCCAAGCTCGATCTTTTTGGCGAGCGCGTCGAGAAGACCCACCTTCAGGGGGTACAGGAGCGAAGCGAACTCAAGGCAGAAGTGCGCAACCTGATGGAGCAGTCCGAGAAACTCCGCAACGAAGCCAATGCCCTGACCAAGGCCCTGCGGAGCGACAACAAGGCTCAGGGCAATTGGGGCGAAATGGTGCTCGAGAAGCTGCTGGAGCGCAGTGGTTTGACGCGCGATTTGGAGTACAGTGTGCAAACGTCTACCACGGATTCAGACGGCCGCAGGCTGCAGCCCGACGTGATCCTGAACCTTCCCGAGGGCAAGCATCTCATTATTGACTCTAAGGTTAGCTTGATTGCCTATGAGCGCTTTGTAAATGCTGAAGCGCCCGAAGAGCAGGCACTGGCCATGAAGGAACACATTGCCTCGCTTCGCAGCCACATTCGCGGACTCTCTGACAAGAACTACCAAAACCTTTACGACGTTTCGCTTGACTTCGTGCTGCTCTTTGTTCCCATTGAGGGCGCGTTCAGCACCGCGCTGCAGGCAGAGCCTGGGCTGTTCCAGGAGGCCTTTGACCGCAACATAGCCTTGGTAAGCACCACGACGCTTTGGACTACCCTGCGCACCGTGGGCACTTTGTGGCGCCAGGAGCGACAAAACCGCAATGTTGGGGAGATTATTCGCCAGGCGTCAGAATTGTACGACAAGTTTGTGGGCTTCTCTGACGAACTCATCAAGGTCGGCAACCAAATGAATACGGCGTCTTCTACCTACGAAAATGCCATGAAGCAACTAAGCCAGGGCAAGGGCAACCTGGTGCGGCGCGCCGAGCAGCTCCGGCAGCTCGGGCTTAAAACCAGCAAAAACACGCACCCTTCGCTCTTAGACCGAGCCCTACAGGGCGAGTCAGAAGAAGACAAAACCGATAACTTATGAGCGAGCAACTAGACGACCAACTGATTTACGGGATTCGCCCGATTGAAGAAGCCCTCGAATCAGAGGTGGTACTCGACCGCGTTTTTATTTCGCAGGAGTCGCGCAACCCCGCGCTAATGGCTATTGCGGCCAAGGCCCGGAAGAAGGGAATTTTTGTAAAGTTTGTTCCGATGGAGCGCATGCAGCGCTTTACCCGCGCCAACCACCAGGGCGTGGTAAGCTGGGCGTCGAGCGTGGCCTATGCTGACCTGTCTGAGGTCATGGCAGGATTGGCGGAACGTGGGGTTGACCCGCTGGTGATTGTGCTCGACCGCGTGACCGACGTGCGCAACGTAGGCGCCATTGCCCGGTCTTGCGAGAGCTTTGGGGCCCACACGATTGTGCTTTCTGAGGGCTCGGCCCCGATGAATGCCGACGCCGTGAAATCTTCGGCCGGAGCCCTGCTGAACATGCCCATTTGCCGTGTGCGCTCGCTGCCCATTACCTTGACTTCGCTCGAGATGAGCGGATGCAAGATTGTAGGCATTTCTGAGAAAGCTACCGGAACCCTTGCCGACTGCGACCTGCGCGGGCCCCTAGCCTTGATTATGGGTTCTGAAGAGAATGGTATTTCTCCGGCCCTTTGGAAGGCCTGCAACGCCACCGCAAAGATTCCCACCAGCGGCGAAACGGCCTCACTCAATGTATCGGTTGCGCTTGGAATTGCCCTTTATGAGGTGTCGATGCAGCGGCGGGCATAACCAGCTGCTCGCAGCTAGTTGCTAGCTAAAGCAGCCAGCAGGTTTGGGCATGGTGCCTCACTCCAACGGGTTTAGGCGAATAGGCAGCTTTTTGGTATCATGATCGATATCTATCACATCGATTTGTTAATGTGTTTTTTTTTATTACGTTAGCTGTTGTTTTTAGCAACTCTTGTCCAACAATTGTAATACAAACTATTTCGACCAGCCGACGTCAATTGCGCAATTAACATTATCGGTATTCCCATAATTCAATCAAACTATGAAAAACTCATTGTTACTTTTTTTGCTGCTAAGCCAGGCTATTTTACCGGCTCAAGTAGTACCCATAGGCAACCTCGGCGTAGGCATTACCTCTGACGGTAGCCTTTTTCGAAGTTCATCGAACCAGATGCTGCTCGAAGCTCCCTTGAATTCTGGACTCACGACCATCTATGAGTCCCATCTATGGGTTGGGTACGTTAAAAACGGCGTAAAGCACGCGATAATGCCGTTGTTTACGTCGCCGGTATTGGGCAACAGCAAAACCTATGGTCCGTACTTTGACCAAGGATCCTACAACGCTCTGCAAAGCAGTACTTTGTTTAATAAAACGTTTACTGTCCGCCGTGATACGGCACTAAACCACCGCGCAAACTACGCGACGCTAGGCTATTTAACGCCTAGCGCGATTTCCAGCTACGTGGCGGTGGGCGATACCGCTAAAGGGGTACATCCTGAGTTGCTTCCGTTTGAAGCCATTGTTAACGACGGATTGTACCTGCCGCAGCGAGGGGACATTCCAGTTACCAGTGGCCGCAAATCACGCTACGCCCTTTATTCCGATCGCGGTGTGGCCAAACTCAATGGGAATGCGCCCACCCTTTTGAATGTCTCGGTGGAGCTCTACGAGCACGACTTATCGGTACAGACTGATGCCCACGCAAACACCGTATTTGCAAAGTTTCGCATCACCAACACCGGTACGGAAGCCATCGATTCACTCTTCGTGGGGCTGGTAGCCGACTTTGACATCGGACAGCCTGAAAACGACTATGTGGGTACGGACTCCGTGCGGAATTTTATTTATGGCTTTAACTACGCCACCCCTGAACCGGCCGATGGCTATGGTTTTGCACCACCGGCGATGGCCGTGATGCCCTTAGGTCAGCCCATTGCGCGGTCAATGAGGTATGATCCGGGAATTACGCAGCCCAATCCGCAATCGACTCCGGTAAACCTCAACCAACAATTCGGCTACCTCAAAGGAATTGCGCCGAACGGGACTGTACTCCCCAAATACTATGCTCCGGGTGATCCGGTAACCAAGCAAGGGGTCATGGACGACACCCTTTCTCAGAATTTTTTGGATCGCGCCATGATTTTGGCAATGCCTACCCAAAGTTTGGCTGCGAATTCCACGGCCTGCTACGATTTTGCCTATGTATTTGCCCAAGGCCTAACGCGCATCGGCAGCTTGGAACGTCTTCGCGAGTACTGCGACGAAATTCGAATAGCCTATGACAGCACGGGTAGTGCCTGCAGCATCGCTCAGTTCTTGGGTGCGCCGAGTTCTGAATTGCCAACCATCAAGGTGATGCCCAATCCGGTTCTTGACTATGCGACCATTGAGCTTGGCACTCAAACCGCCGGCGGACGAATTCACCTCGTGAACCAACAAGGGCAAGTCCTGATAGCCACTGAGTTTGCTGAGGGTGAAGAATTCGTACACTTAAACCTATCGGAGCTGTCTCAAGGAGTATACTTCATCGAAGTGCTTACCTCGGAACATCGAGTGGTTGAGAAAATCGTGAAGTACTAAAAGCGCATTCGATTACTGACCATCGTGTATGCTTGGTAGGTGAATTGCCTTTTGATTGAAGCAAGAGGCGTGGTGTCTTAATTCGCCAGGGCAGCCAGCAGCTTTTGGGCGATTTCGATTTTGGCGTCGGCGTCGGCGAGCTTCTTGTGCTCGGCCTCGACCACTGCGGCCGGAGCTCCGGCGACAAACTTTTCGTTGGATAGCTTGGCTTCGATGCTGCGCTTAAACCTGGTGTAGTACTCAATGTCTTTATGCGCCTTGGCACGCTCGGCCTCAACGTCAACGGCGTCGGATTCTATCAGTACGCGGAGCTCTAGGGTGCCGGCGCGCAGAGGGAGTCCGCCCTGAGCATCTCCCCAAAGGGCATTGGTGAGCTTGGCTATGGCTGGCCATGCCGCAGGCTTAGTGCTCGCGTCCACGGTTATGGGCAGCTTGAAGGCAATGTTCTTCTCTGCCCTAAAGGTGCGCAGTGCGACGACGTGTTCCTCGAGTAGGGTGAATTCCGTGCTGCGGTAGGCCAGGCCATGACCGACCGGATAGGCAGCAAAGTCCAGGAATTCCGTTTCGCCCCGAGGGGAGAGCAGGTGCCAAACTTCTTCGGTGAGAAAGGGCATGAAGGGGTGCAGGGCCGCCATCAGGGTGTCCATGAATTCGACCGTGGCATCATATATCGCAGGCGAAATAGGCTGGCCGTAGGCGGGTTTTACCAGCTCGAGGTACCAGGAGCAGAATCCGTTCCAGGTGAGCTTGTAAAGGCGCATCAAGGCCTCAGAGAGGGCGTAGCGGTCAAAGTCTCGGTGAAGCTCAGCCAGCTCGGCGTCGAGCAGGTGGCGGAACCAATCAACCGCCCAAGCGGCTGCCTCGTCTTCAGGGGCATCGTCTGAGACCTTCCAGCCTTTGACCAAGCGAAGAGCGTTCCACACTTTATTGGTGAAGTTGCGGCCCTGTTCGCAGAGGGATTCATCAAAGGGAAGGTCGTTGCCCGCCGGAGAGGTTAGCAGCATGCCCATGCGAACGCCGTCGGCCCCGTAGGCATCCATAAGGGCAAGGGGATCGGGTGAGTTCCCCAAAGACTTAGACATCTTTCGGCCGAGCTTATCGCGCACGATGCCCGTGAGGTAGACGCGCTCAAAGGGGCGCTTGCCCGTGTATTCGTAGCCCGCCATGGCCATGCGCGCCACCCAGAAAAAGAGGATTTCGGGGGCGGTAACCAGGTCCTGCGTGGGGTAGTAGTACTGAATTTCTTGGTTTTCAGGGTGGCGGATTCCGTCGAATACGCTCAAAGGCCAGAGCCAGCTCGAGAACCAGGTGTCGAGGCAGTCAGGGTCTTGCTGAAGGTCGGCAGCGGTCAAGTCATTGTGGCCGCTGGCCGCGCGGGCTTTAATTAAGGCCTCCTCGGCGCTCAAGGCAACCACATAATCGAGCTCCCCAGGGCCATAGAAGTAGGCCGGAATGCGATGCCCCCACCAAAGCTGGCGCGAAATACACCAGTCTCTGACGTTCTCCATCCAGTGCCGGTAGGTATTCTTGAACTTATCGGGAATGAGCTGAATCTCGCCGCTCATGACCGCGTCCAAGGCCGGCTTAGCCAGCTCGGGCATGCGCACCCACCACTGCAGCGACAGCCTCGGTTCTACGACAGCCCCGGTGCGCTCGCTGGTTCCGACCGTCGAGGCGTATTCTTCGGTTTTGGCAAGATGACCGCTGGCCAAGAGGTCCTCGGCCACCTTCTTGCGGGCGGCAAAGCGCTCCATGCCGGCGTACTGAAGGCCGTGGGCGCTGAGGGTTCCGTCTTCGTTCAGCACGTCGAGCACCTCGAGGCCGTGCTTTTGGCCGATGGCGTAGTCGTTCCAATCGTGGGCCGGAGTCACCTTGAGGCAGCCGGTTCCAAAGTCCGCAGTGACGTATTCGTCGAGGATTATGGGCACTTCGCGTCCGCCGACCGGAACCCGCACGTGCAGGCCGTGCAGTGCCTCGTAGCGCGCGTCTTTGGGATTAACCGCAACGGCCACGTCACCCATAATGGTCTCTGGGCGTGAGGTGGCGACGGTCAAAAAAGTTCCAGGACGCTCCACGACCTCGTACTTCACATAGTACAGGGTGGCCGTGATGTCCTTGTGGAGAACCTCTTCGTCCGAAAGCGAGGTTTTGGCCTCGGGATCCCAGTGCACCATGCGGAGTCCGCGATAAATATGGCCCTTGGCGTGCAGGTCGGCAAACACGTGGTACACGCTTTGGCTGCGCACCTCGTCCATGGTAAAGGCGGTGCGGTCCCAGTCGCAGCTGGCGCCAAGTTCCTTGAGCTGCTCGAGGATGATTCCGCCGTGCTTGTGCGTCCATTCCCAGGCGTGCTCGAGAAATGCCTCGCGGCTTAGGTCGGACTTTTTAATCCCCTCGGCGCGAAGTTTTTGCACCACCTTGGCTTCGGTGGCAATGGAGGCGTGGTCCGTACCCGGAACCCAGCATGCGTTGAATCCGAGCATGCGAGCCCGGCGCACTAAGACATCCTGAATGGTGTTGTTAAGCATGTGCCCCATGTGCAGCACCCCGGTCACGTTGGGCGGCGGAATCACTATTGCATAGGCCGGGCGATGGTCGGGAATCGAGGCAAATGCCTTGTTTTTGAGCCAAGTCTGGTACCAGCGTCGTTCAACCTGGCGCGGAGCATAATGCGAGGGAATTTCCATGAGAAGCGCAAAGGTAACCTTGTGGCATTTTTTTTGCGTAGGTTTGGTTGCATCGGTTACATTTGCCCCTGCAATAAGGTCAACAACAACAAATAAATTCAACAATGAAGTACATTTTCACCGCAGCAGCCATTGCACTTTCCACTACGTTCGCTTTTGGTCAGGACGCCAACGCTCCCCAAATCACATTCAACCAAGAGACCATTGACTACGGCGTTATTAAGAAGGCCTCCAACGGAGAGCGTGAGTTCATCTTCAAGAATACCGGCAAAGAGCCCCTAATTATTACCAACTGCGTGGGTTCATGCGGCTGCACGGTGCCCATCTGGCCCAAGACACCCATCGCTCCTGGCGAGAAGGCGTCCATCAAGGTTAAGTACGATACCCAGCGCATCGGGAACTTCCAAAAGACCGTAACGGTTACCAGCAACGCAGCGGCTCCTACCAAAGTATTGACCATTAAGGGCAATGTAGAAGACGTTCCGGCCCAACCGACTACTCCCGTCAATACTGCAGGTGCCTCCAAGGTCAGCAAGTAATTGGCTCCACTAAAGTTTTTAACCTGCAGCCTACCGCTGCGGGTTTTTTATTGACCTTTGCCTTCACTATGCCAAAGATTTCATCCCGTGGGCTGCACATGCCCGAGTCTCCGATTCGCAAGCTCGCCCCCTTTGCCGAGGCTGCAGCCAAGCGCGGAACCAAGATTTACTACCTCAACATTGGCCAGCCCGACATCGACAGTCCAAGCCAGGCGCTTGATGCGGTCAAAGACAGCAACCTGAGGGTGCTTGAGTACAGTCCTTCGGCCGGTTTCGCGAGCTACCGCGAGGGTCTTGCCAAGTACTACCGGGGCATCGGACTCCATGTTGAGGCGCAGGATGTGCTGGTCACCACCGGAGGTTCTGAGGCCCTGTCATTTGCCATGGGCTGCATTCTTGACCCGGGCGACGAGGTGCTAATTCCCGAGCCCTATTATGCCAACTATTTTGGTTTTGCTCAGGCTTTGGGAGCCAAGGTGGTATCGGTGCCGAGCAGCATTCAGTCGGGCTTTGCCCTGCCTCCTATTGCCGATCTTGAAGCGCGGATTACGGCGCGGACCAAGGCCGTTTTGGTCTGCAATCCGGGGAATCCGACCGGCTATGTGTACCGACGCGACGAGCTCGAAGCCCTGCGCGATATGGCCCTTAAGCACGATCTGTTTGTAATTGCCGACGAGGTCTACCGCGAGTTTGTCTACGACGGAGCAGAGGCGATCTCGGTCATGTCTTTGGCCGGACTCGAGCAGCACGCGATACTAATTGACAGTGTTTCGAAGCGGTACAGCATGTGTGGGGCCAGAATTGGATGCATGGTTAGCAAAAATTCCGACCTGATGGGCACGGCGCTAAAGTTTGCTCAGGCACGGCTGTCTCCGCCCACCTACGAGCAGATTGCGGCAGAGGCCGCCTTAGCGACTCCCGCGAGCTACTTCAAAGAGGTCAATGCCGAGTATACTGCCCGGCGCGATACACTGGTCCGCAGGCTCAACGCCATGAGCGGCGTTTTTTGCCCCAAACCCCGGGGCGCATTTTATGCGGTAGCCGAGCTCCCTGTGGACGACGCCGAAGCATTTTGCCGCTGGATGATTGAGGATTTTACGCATAATGGCGAGACGGTTATGATGGCTCCTGCCGCCGGTTTTTATGCCGATCGGTCCCTGGGCAAACGCCAGGTGCGC
>DBBY01000007.1:11623-19103 GCA_002292855.1 Flavobacteriales bacterium UBA972
TAGGGCCATGGTAGCAGAACAGAACGCTTCACTGAAGCCCTACAACAGCTTCGGACTTGACGTTCGTGCGGAACGCCTCTACCATTTGGAGTCGGAGATGCACCTGCTCGAATACCTCGACGACCCCGAAGGCTACGGCCAGCACAGCCTTCTCTTGGGCGGAGGATCCAACATGCTCATCGCGGGCGACATCAAGGGCTCCGTGGCCCGTGTGGCCTGGACCGGACGACGCCTGGTCGAAGAGGGCGATGGTTTTGTTATCGTCGAGGCTGCCGCTGGCGAAAACTGGCAGGACTTCGTGCAGTGGACGGTAGATCAGGGCTGGGGAGGCCTTCAGAACCTGTCATTGATTCCCGGACTAGTGGGCACGGCACCGATTCAAAACATAGGGGCATACGGCGTGGAGACTAAAGACAGCCTGCACTCCCTGCGCTGGATGCGCTGGGCGGACGGCGAAATTGAAGAGTTCTCCAATGCTCAGTGTGAATTCGGCTACCGCGACAGCCTCTTTAAAGGCCGTCTCAAGGACCAGGGCGTGATTCTCTCGGTTCAGTTCAGGCTCAGCAGCCGTGACCATACGCTGGTAACCCACTACGGCTCGGTGGCCGAAGAACTGGCCCTGAGGGGCACTGAGGCTGGGCTGCGAAGCATCGCCGATGCGGTGATGTCGATTCGCCGAAGCAAGCTGCCCAACCCCGCCGAATTGGGTAATTCGGGGTCCTTCTTTAAAAATCCCACGGTAGACGCCCAAAAAGCCGCGGAGTTGGCTCAAGAATACCCCAATTTAGCGCAGTACCCTCAAGCCGACGGACGCGCCAAGCTGGCTGCAGGCTGGCTCATTGAGCAATCCGGATGGAAGGGACGACGGCTGGGCAATGCAGGGATGCATGCCAAGCAGGCCCTGGTGCTCGTGAACTATGGCGGTGCTAGCGCCGCAGAGCTACTGGCTGTGGCGAGACAGGTTCAGGCCGACGTGCTTGCAAAGTTCCAGATTGCCCTTGAAATGGAGGTCAACCTCATTGAATGAGTTTTTGAAGGACTTTAACCTGGCACCCTTGCGAAGTCTGACAAGCTAATGGGTATCTTTGCACTACCCAATGGCACTAATAAAACTCTCCCTCATCGCCGCAGTAATGCTTGGAATCGGAATGCTTGGCATTGCCATCAAGATTTGGGGTAAAAAAGACGGGAAATTCGCAGGAACCTGCGCTTCGCAGAGTCCATTCCTCAATCAGAATGGCGAAAATTGCTCGTTTTGCGGCAAGGAGCCTGGCGAGCAGTGCGCCAAAGACTAAATTTTACTTAAGGGAATTGTAGATCTTCACGCCGCCCTTAGGGTCGCTGTAGATGAGAATCGCATCCCACTCCGGATGCCCTGCCAGCCATTGCTTGGCACCCTGCATTCCAAGAACCATAGCCATTGTGGCATAAGCATCTGCCTCGGCGCAGGTGGGCCCAATTAGGGTAGCGCTGAGCATGTCGGTGGGCGCAGGCCAACCCGTTCGCGGATCTATGGAGTGCCCGTACTTGTGACCCGTTGCGGAATCAACCTGAAACTTGCGGTAGTTGCCTGACGTAGCCAAGGCACGGTCGTCCAGCTTAACCGTGAGCTGTAGGCTGCGGTCCCCCGAGGTTAGGGGTTTCTCGATACCCACCGTGAAGGACTCGTCATCGGGTTTTTGCCCGTAGGCGCGGACCTCTCCTCCGATCTCAACGAATGCAGCACTGGCTCCGCGCGCACGAAGGGAGTCAAGCAGTACATCCACCGAATGCCCTTGGGCGAAGGCATTGACGTTAATCGGACGAGCTAGGGTCATGGAGCCCATGACCGGAGCGATTGGGGTCCATTTGACCCGGAGCATTAGGGAGTCCACCAGCACGGAGTCGCGTGCAGCACCCTCGCCACTGGGCAGCAACGGGCTACCACCGGCCGTAAAACCCCAAGCTTGTAGAATGGGCTCCAAAGAGGGTTCCACAATGGAGTCGGTTGCCTCGCGAAGAACTCCGGTAATGAGCAGCAAATCCGCAAGAATGGCAGAAGGGGTTACTGCCTCTCCCCTATTCAAACGACTAAGCTCCGACGAGGGATCCCAGACCGAGACGGCCGAGTTGTACTCCTGAAGCCAGCGGGCAATGTCTGCCTCAGAAACACGGAGCGAATCACCGTAGGCCCGAACTACAAAGGTGCTGCCCTGCGCTTCGCCCTCTGCCACAAATTCTTGCGACGAGCTTGCGCACGAAGCCAATGCACCGGCTGCGAGCAAAAGCAAAAAAGGGCGCCAAATGGCGCCCCTTGTGGCAGACCTAACCACCAAAGTCATCAAAGGCAACGTTTTCAGGAGGGACTCCGTAGTCGTCGACCATCTTCAAGACGGCCGCGTTCATCATGGGTGGTCCGCAGAAATAAAACTCAATGTCTTCAGGTGCTTCATGAACCGACAAGTAGTTATCGATCAGTGCCTGGTGCACAAAACCTACAAATCCATCGCCGCTGCTTTCCATACTCGTCTTCGCGGTCCAATGGTCGTCTGCCAAAGGCTCCGACAGCACCAAGTGAAACTTGAAGTTGGGGAACTGCTCCTCGATCTGGCGAAAGTCGTCTACATAAAACAATTCGCGGCGTGAACGGCCTCCGTACCAAAACGATACCTTACGACCGGTCTTCAGCGTGTGAAAGAGGTGGAACAGGTGCGAACGCATGGGGGCCATGCCCGCACCTCCGCCGATGTATATCATCTCCGACTCGTTGTCTTTGATGTGAAACTCTCCGTAGGGACCCGATACCATGACCTTGTCTCCAGGTTTAAGGTTGAAAATATAGGATGAACAAACCCCTGGGTTGACGTTCATCCATCCGTTTTTGGCGCGGTCCCAAGGGGGAGTCGCAACTCGGATGTTGAGCATTACGATGTTTCCTTCCGCCGGGTGGTTGGCCATGGAGTAGGCCCTGAACAGGGGCTCAGGATTCTTCATCTTGAGGTCCCAAAGCTTGAACTTATCCCACTCCGATTGAAACTCGTCGGGCTTCTTGCCCAAACTCGGGTGCGACGTAATGTCAAAGTCTTTGTAGTCAACCTCCACTGCGGGCACGTCAATTTGGATGTAGCCACCGGCCAAGAAGTCGAGGTTCTCTCCGTCGGGAAGCTTTACGACAAACTCCTTGATGAAGGAAGCCACGTTGTAGTTAGAAACTACCTCACATTCCCACTTTTTGATGCCGAAGATTTCTTCGGGCACCTTAATCTTCATGTTGTTCTTGACTTTTACCTGGCAGCCCAAACGCCAATCGTCTGCAATTTGCTTGCGATTGAAGAATCCCGTCTCGGTAGGTAGAATTTCACCACCGCCCTCAAAGACCTGGCACTTGCACATGCCACAGGTTCCGCCACCGCCGCATGCCGAAGGCAAAAACACCTTGCGGTTGCCCAGGGTAGTGAGCAGGGTATTGCCCGACTCCACCTCAAAGATGTCGCCGTTAATGTCCAGTTTGACTGGCCCAGATGGTGCTAACCGTGCTTTTGCCTGAAGAAGGATCGTAACCAAAAGAATGGTTACCAGGGTAAAAATGAAGACGCTCCAAAGAATTGTTGATGTAAACATTAGTAAACCTTAAATTTTAATACCCATAAAACTCATAAAGGCCATTCCCATCAATCCAGTGATGATGAAGGTTATTCCCAAGCCACGCAGTGGCGCTGGAATGTGGCTGTACTTAAGACGTTCGCGAATGGCCGCCAGTGCCACAATGGCAAGAGCCCAACCCACGCCCGAACCAACCGCAAATACGGTGGCTTCTGAGAGCGTCTTGTAGGCGCGTTCTTGCACAAAAAGGGCAGCTCCCAAGATGCTGCAGTTCACCGCGATCAATGGCAAAAAGATGCCCAAGGCATTGTAAAGACTTGGCGAGAACCGCTCGATGATCATCTCTAGCAGCTGCACGATGGCCGCCACAACCGCAATAAAAATAATAAAGCTCAAAAAGCTTAGGTCGTAGCCGGCCAAACTCGGATCCAACCAAGCTAAAGCCCCCGGTTGAAGCAGTTTCGTGTCCACCAAGAAGTTTACAGGAACCGTCACCAATAAGGTAAAGGTTACTGCAATGCCCAAACCCATTGCAGTCTTCACGGTCTTAGAAACCGCGAGGTAGGAACACATTCCCAAAAAGAATGCGAAAATCATATTCTCAATGAATATGCTCCTTATGAATAAATTAACTAGTTCCATGATCGGTATATGTTAAGACTAGAGATTAATTCTCAATGAGTTGGCGGAACTTGGCACGCTGTACCCAAATGAGTACCGCAAGCACAATCAAGGCCATTGGAGGAAGGAGCATAAGCCCGTTGTTGCTGTACCAGCCTCCATTGTCGAGGTACCACGACTCTGGGATTATTTGATAACCATACAATTGACCAGCGCCAAGAAGTTCGCGTATAAAAGCGACTACGATTAAGACTGCCGCGTATCCAGCGCCGTTACCTATTCCATCAAGAAAGGCCTTCCAGGGTGTATTGGCAAGAGCAAATGCTTCAATTCGCCCCATCAGGATGCAGTTGGTAATAATTAGACCAACAAAAACCGAAAGCTGCTTGCTCACGTCGTAGACATAGGCCTTCAAAATCTGATCTACCACGATTACCAGAGCCGCCACGATTACCAGCTGCACGATAATGCGAATCCGATTAGGAATTAGATTGCGGAGCATCGAAGTGATTAGGTTTGAAAAGGCGGTAACCACTAAAACACTAACACCCATAACAATGGCAGGCTCCAACTTCACGGTAATTGCCAGTGAAGAACAGATACCGAGAACCTGTACCGTCACGGGATTGGATTCATTCAAGGGATCCTTAAGAATTTTTACATTCTTCTTGGAGAATAGAGCCTCTTTAGGCTCAGTTTTGGTTGCTTGGCTCATAAAACAGAAATCAAAGTATCAGAAAGTGCAGCACCCTCAGGGGCTGATAGGACCGAACTGCGAGAGAGCAGAAAGCTCATGTAGGGCTGAAGACAGTCGTTGAGCATGCTCTCTACGCCAACCGAAGTGATGGTTCCGCCCGAAATTCCATCAACCTGATGGTCGCCAGCGGCGTCACCCTTGCGCACCGAAATGGATTGGTAGGCGCCATTCACGGCGAGCTTTTTACCCGGAAACTGATCGGTAAACACCGGTAGCGAAATTTCTGCCCCAAGGCCAGGCGTCTCACTCTTGTGGCCAAAGGTTGCCCCTGCTATAGTATAGCCGTCGGAGAGAATGGACACATAACCCCAGATTGGGCCCCATAGTCCCTTTCCCCTAACCGGTATGATGTAGAATACCTTACCGTCCCGCTCTGCGATAAACAGCGGAACTTCACGCTCATCCATTGGTTTGGCTACTGCGTCTGCCATTTTGATGTCAAAGGCAGGAGTCTCTGGATTAGCTTCTAGTTTGCCACCCTTGAGAACCAATTGGTCAGTGATGTAGGTTTCAAAGGAAGCTTCTGCCTCGTCGCGCGTGACTTCAATTCCAAGAGATTTTAGAATCTCCTGCTTCTTCTCTTTTTGAATGTTTGCATCCTGGGCGGGCTTTAGCGACAAGGCAGCCACAGAAAGCACCACAGCCACTAAAACGACCATTACTACCGAAAAAACGTAGGTGTATGAATTGCCATTTACATTCATGCTTTCTGGAGTTTTAAGCGTTTTAGGCGTTTCGAAATGTTAGCTTGAACGACATAGTGGTCAACCAATGGGGCAAAGACATTCATTAGAAGTATTGCAAGCATTATGCCCTCAGGATAGGCAGGGTTGAACACCCGAATTAGAATTGCCATAAGTCCCACTAAAAAGCCATAAATCCATTTTCCCCGCTCGGTATGCGCCGCAGAAACCGGATCAGTGGCCATGAATACCACGCCGAAGGCAAAACCTCCATACATGAGGTGCTGGTAGAATGGTAGCTCCATGTAGCTCCGCATGGCTCCAGGGTCGAGGAGGTGAGCAGAAGAATTAAAAATCAAACCCATGCACAAACCTCCGACTGCGGCAGAAAGCATAATCTTCCAGCTGCCTACTCCGGTGTAAATCAAAAACGCAGCCCCCAGCAGAATGGCGAAGGTGCTGGTTTCGCCAATGGAACCCGGAACAAACCCCCAAAATGCATCCATGAAAGAATACGAAGTCTGACCTGTCGTGGCAAGCTGACCAAGGGCGGTCGCTCCGGAATACCCGTCAACCACTTGAGCACCTGCCTCGGCTGAGGTATTGATCCAAATTTTGTCGCCAGACATATAGGTGGGGTAGGCAAAAAAGGCGAAAACCCTTGCAGTTAGCGCAGGATTGAGCAGGTTCATGCCGGTTCCGCCAAACACTTCCTTCACAAAAAGAACGGAGAATGCGGTAGAAATTGCCACCATCCAAAGGGGAATGTCAATAGGCATAATTAGGGGAATCAAAATTCCCGAAACCAAGAAGCCCTCGTTGACCGCGTGCTTGTTTCGGTAGGCAAAGTAAATCTCAATGGCAAGGCCCGCGATGTAGGTCACCGCAATCATCGGAACGATGCGAATGGCTCCAAACATGAAGTTTTGAATCGTGAAAAACTGGATGAGAAGACCGCCCTCTGCAAGCATACCAAAGGCCTTGTAGTGCTGGTACCCGGCATTGAACATTCCAAAGAGGAGCGCAGGAACCAGGGCAAAGATGACCGTAATCATGGTCCGCTTCATGTCTACCGCGTCGCGCACGTGGGCACCGCTGTGGGTGTTGTGGTTCGGCACAAAGAACATCGTCTCTAGTGCGTTGTGCAAGGGATACAGGCCCTTGAGCTTGCCCGTGGTAACCACAGGGCGGGTAGAGTCAAATAAATTTTGAAAAATCTTCATTGCGCGCTAATCAATTCATTTCTTTTTGAAGAAGGTCTATAGCTTCATAAGCCATTTTTTGCAGTTCTTGTTTAGACGGGCAAACCACTTCGCATAGGGCAAAGTCCTCAGGAACCACTTCGTAGGCCCCAAGCTGCTCCATTTGGTCCAGGTCTTTTGCCCACATTGCTTTGATCAACGGCATGGGGAGCACGTCAAAAGGAAAAACCTTGTCGTACAAACCCGTCACTACAAAAGCGCGGTCTTCGCCGTGCTGCTTGGTGTTCAGGTCAAACTTTTTGCTCGGACTCATCCAGCTGAAGAGGGTGCGGCTGATCGACCACTTGCTGGCGCTCGGAATAACCCAGCCAAAAAAATCGGTGCCTTCGCCTTCTGGAATCGCTGTGATCTGGCTTGAATAATAGGTCAAATAACCCTTCTTGCCCACGTTGGCTCCTGTTAGTACGCTTCCAGAAATTACGCGGAAGTTGCCCTGCTTGAGTTCGCTGTCTAAGAAAACCTCAAGGCTGGCTCCGGGAGTTGCGGTAATGCACCGCGGCTTGAGCATGCCCGAGCCGCAGAGGGACACCGTGCGCTCCAGCTTAAAATTTCCCGTCAAGGCAAGATGGCCGAGG
>DBBY01000009.1:0-19119 GCA_002292855.1 Flavobacteriales bacterium UBA972
CTACGCGCGCACCAACCAGGCCGCGGAATTCTACAGCCTCGGATTTGGTGAGCCCTTTGCCCTGAGCTCGGTGAACGGCAGCGGAACCGGCGAGCTTCTCGACAAGCTGGTGACCATTCTGCCGCCGGCTAGCGACGACGAAGGCAACGAGCTCGACCTCTGGGAGGGCCTGCCGCGCATCGCCATTGTAGGCCGCCCCAACGTGGGCAAGTCATCTATTACCAATGCCCTTTTTGAAGAAGAGGTAAGCATCGTAACCGACATCGCAGGCACCACCCGCGACACCGTGAACCAGCGCTTTGCCAAGTTTGGAATGGAGTTCGTGCTGCTTGACACGGCCGGACTCCGCAAAAAAGTCAAGGTTCACGAAGACCTCGAGTTCTACAGCAACATGCGCACCCTGCGCACCATCGAAGACTGCGACGTCTGCCTCTTGGTCATTGACGCCACCCAGAGCATAGAGGCCCAGGACTTGGCCATCATTAGCGTAATCCACCGCAACCGCAAGGGTCTGGTGGTAGTGGTCAACAAGTGGGATCTCGTGGAGAAGCAGACCCAAACCCTCGAGGAGTACAAAGCCGCTATTAAAAAGCGGATGCAGCCCTTTAACGACGTTCCCGTGGTGTTTACCTCGGCCCTAACCAAGCAGCGCGTGCTCAAGGCCATCGAAGAAGGCATGGAGGTTCATCGCCGCCGGTCTACCCGCATTTCTAAAACCGACCTGAACGAGCGCCTTCTTGCCATCGTGAAGAACCAGCCGCCCCCCATTCACAAAGGCAAGGAGGTTAAGATTAAGTTCATCACCCAGCTGCCCACGAAGTACCCTCAGTTTGTGTTCTTTTGCAACCTGCCGCAGTACATCAAAGACAGCTACTCTCGCTTTGTAGAGAACCAAATGCGTCAGATGTACGACCTCAGTGGCGTACCCATCGACCTTTTTTGGCGCAAAAGCTCCTAGCGGGTATAGTGGCCTTTGAGGCTAAAGATGAACACTGAGGTGGTGTCAAATCGGTAAACCAACCGATCGGTTTGATTTATTCGACGGGACCAATAGCCTTTGAGATCGTGCTTTAACGCTTCAGGCTTCCCGATTCCAGCAATTGGATCTCTCTGAATAGCCTGGACGAGTTCTCGAACGCGCCCTGTGTAATTAACGTTGGAATTTAGTAGTTCAAAAAATTCGCCCATTGCCTTTGGAGTGAAGACAACCGATCGCATTAATCCATAGAAATCCCTCGGCCCGCTGCGAGGTCTAGCTCGCCGCGAAGCACATCAATGGTTAGTTTGAGGTCGTTATATTCTTGAATCGACATGAGCACTGCTCCGCTGCTTTTGGAGCGTTTTATAACCACCAGTTCGTTCTGCTGCTCTACTTTGTCGAGCAGTGTTTTAAGGTCGGACCGAAGTTCGGAGTAGTTGACGGCTATCATGTTTACGTACGTATTTGCGTACGAATTTAGGGAAAAAGTGGGAGTTTTCATAGCTGCAAGATGCAAGAAGCATCCGTCGCCATTCGGTAACAAACGTAAGTTTCCCCTTGACCTCCCTTTGGTCTAGCCTATTTGGTCGCGGCGCGGAACGCTGCTTCAAGGTCTTCTTTGCCGGCGGCAAAGGCCTCAATGGGGGCCTCGCGCACGAGCTGTCCGCGGCGTATGAAGCCCACCACATCGCACATGGCCTGAACCTCTTGCATAATGTGGGTGCTCAAAATCACGGTTTTATCGCGGCCAACGCGGCGAATCAGCTGACGGATTTCGACCAATTGGTTGGGGTCGAGCCCCGTGGTTGGCTCGTCGAGGATGAGGACCTTGGGGTCGTGAATCAGGGCGGCCGCAAGGCCTACGCGCTGGCGAAATCCCTTGGAGAGTTCGGCAATGCGCTTGTGCCGCTCGGGGCTTAGGCCCACGTCGGCAATGAGCGTCTCGGTGCGGTCGCGGCTGACGCGGTAGAGGTCGGCCACATAGTGCAGGTACTCGGTGACGTAGAGGTCGGGGTAGAGCGGGTTGTTCTCGGGCAGGTAGCCCAGAATTTGCCGAACCTCAAGGCTTTGCTGGGCGCAGTCCATTCCGTGAACCATGGCGGAACCGGCGTCGGCCGGCAGGAGTCCGCACAAAATTTTCATGAAGGTAGACTTGCCCGCGCCGTTGGGGCCGAGCAGCCCGTAGATCTTGCCGGGCTGGGCATTTAACGTGAATCCATCAAGGGCGTTTTGGTGCCCGTAGGTTTTGCGAAGGTTTTCAGCAGCAATCGACATAGCCAGGTGTAACGATGGCCGAAGGTAAGCCGATATCTTTGGTGTTCCGATGGAAGCCCTAGTCTTAAAATCAACCGGCAGCTGGTACCGCATTCAGTTTGCCGACGGAACCCAGGCCGATGCGCGCCTCAGGGGCTCGCTGCGCCTCTCGGGCAGCAGGGCTACAAACCCCGTCGCGGTGGGCGATCAGGTTGTTGCGGAACCAGAGTCCGAGGGACGATGGGCCATCTCCTCGGTGCGGGAACGGCGCAATCATTTGGTGCGCAAGTCGGTGAATTTGTCGCACAAGTCTCAAGTTATCGCTGCCAACATCGACCAGGCGGTGCTGGTGGCCACGGTGGCCGAGCCCAAGACCTTGTTTGGTTTTATGGATCGCTTTTTAGCCACGGCAGAGGCCTACCGGATTCCGGCCCTCATTGCCTTCAACAAGGTTGACGAGCTCAATGAGGCGACCGAGGCGGAGTTGGCCTACCGCGAGGCGGCCTACGGCCAGGCGGGCTACCCGACCCTGCGGGTTTCGGCCGAGACGGGAGAGGGGCTTGACGCCCTGCGCGAGGCAATGCAAGGCAAGGTTTCGCTCTTTAGCGGGCACAGCGGCGTGGGCAAGAGCAGTTTGGCCAACCGCCTGCAGCCGGGTTTGCAGCTGCGCACCGGAGCCATTAGTTCGGCGCACGGCCAGGGCCAGCACACGACCACCTTTGCCGAGATGCATCCCCTCGATTTTGGAGGCTTTTTGATTGACACTCCGGGCATCAGGGGTTTTGGTTTGGTAGATATGGAGCGCGAGGAACTCAGCCACTACTTTCGCGAAATTTTTGCGCTTTCGTCGCAGTGCCGCTTTGGCAACTGCCTGCATTCCGACGAGCCGGGTTGCGCGGTGCGGACGGCCTACGAGGCCAATGCCCTTGCCCCGACCCGATACGAGAGCTACCTGAGCATGCTGGTGGGCGAAGACGAGAACGACCCCTACCGCCACGGGGCCTACAACGATTTAAAGGGCCGCACTCGATGAGGGTTGTGATTCAGCGGGTGCTCGAGGCGAGTGTGGTCATTGAGGGAAAGGCACATTGCAAAATTGGGCCTGGACTGTTCATTCTCGCCGGCTGGGAGGCCAACGACAGTGCCGAAGACAACCTCTGGATGGCCCAAAAAATCAGCAAAATGCGCCTTTTTGCCGACGCAGCAGGGGTGATGAACCGCTGCGTTACCGAGGCCGCCGGGGAACTTTTGGTGGTGAGCCAGTTCACGCTGCACGCCTCGACCAAGAAGGGCAACCGTCCGAGCTATTTTAAGGCCGCGCAGCCCAGTATTTCACAGCCCCTCTACGAAGATTTTGTCGACATCCTCTGGAATACGGCCAATTTGCCCGTGAAGACCGGAATTTTTGGCGCCGACATGCAGGTTTCTCTAATCAACGACGGGCCTGTTACTATTACCATAGACTCTAAAAACAAGGAATAATGATGAAGTTTGATGCGCAATTACCCCTTGGGGCCCTGCAGGCCGAGGTTGATCAATGGATTGCGGACTTTGGAGTGCGCTACTTTAACGAACTCACCAACATGGCGCAGCTCAGCGAAGAGGTGGGCGAAGTCGCGCGGATTATTGCACGCCGCTACGGAGAGCAGTCTGAGAAGGAGTCCGATAAAGGCAAGGATTTGGGCGAAGAACTGGCCGACGTGCTATTTGTGACGCTCTGCCTGGCCAACCAAACTGGCACTGACCTGCAAGCCGCCTTTGACCGCCGAATGGCCGCCAAGGGCGCACGCGACAAGGATCGGCATGCGAATAATGCGAAGCTGAAGGGTTAACGCGGAGCGGTTCCGCACTATTTAAGCCCATTACTTGCGCAAACGGACGACCTTAAACAAGTCGGGCCGAGTTGCTTTGTACCTTTGTGGCCTACTTCAAAAAACCCTTGATGATGCGCGCGGATTTGTACGAACACCCCGACTACTACCTAATGGATGAGCTCCTTACCGAGGAGCACAAGATGGTGCGTGAGGCCACCCGCGAGTGGGTCAAGCGCGACGTTACGCCAGTGATCGAAGACTACGCCCAGCGGGCAGAGTTCCCTCGGCACTTGGTCAAGGGCCTCGCCGAAGTGGGCGCCTTTGGACCCTACATTCCTGCCGAGTACGGCGGAGCGGGCCTCGACCAAATTTCATACGGACTCATGATGATGGAGATCGAGCGCGGCGACAGCGGAATTCGCTCCACCTGCTCGGTTCAGAGTTCGCTGGTGATGTACCCGATTTATGCCTTTGGCAACGAGGAGCAGCGCCGCAAGTACCTCCCTAAGCTCGCCAACGGCGAGTGGCTGGGCAGCTTTGGCCTCACTGAGCCCAATTTTGGCTCGAATCCGGGCGGAATGGTTACCAACTACAAGGATATGGGCGACCACTACCTGCTCAACGGTGCCAAGTTGTGGATTTCGAATTCGCCTTTTTGCGACGTTGCAGTGGTCTGGGCCAAAGACGAGTCAGGCCGCATTCACGGTCTTATCGTCGAGCGCGGAATGGAGGGTTTTACCACCCCCGAGACCCACAACAAGTGGTCTTTGCGCGCCTCGTCAACCGGAGAATTGGTTTTTGATAACGTCAAAGTGCCTAAAGAGAATCTGTTGACGGGCAAAACGGGCCTTGGTGCTCCGATGAGCTGCCTGGATTCCGCGCGCTATGGTATTGCCTGGGGTGTGCTTGGTGCAGCCATGGACTGCTACGACACCGCCCTGCGCTACAGCAAGGAACGCATTCAGTTTGATCGCCCCATCGGCGGATTCCAGCTTCAGCAAAAGAAGTTGGCCGAGATGATCACCGAGATTACCAAGGCGCAGCTGCTGACCTTGCGCCTCGGGCAGCTCAAGAACGAAGGCCGTGCGACTACAGCCATGATTTCGATGGCCAAGCGCAACAACGTAGCCATGGCACTCGACATTGCTCGCGAAGCGCGCCAAATGATGGGAGCTATGGGAATAACCGGAGACTACCCCATCATGCGCCACATGATGAACCTCGAGTCGGTGGTGACCTACGAGGGCACGCACGACATTCACCTTTTGATCACCGGTATGGATATTACCGGCCTTAATGCCTTTAAAGCCTAAGCCATGAAGAAATTGATTCGATTTGCCGCGCTGACTGTTGGTTCCGCTGCCTTTCTGGTCTCCTGTGAGTTGTTGGAGAACACCTGCCTCGAGTGCGAAGCCTCTCAGGTCACGACCGTCGCGGGCGATCCTCCGGTTACGGTGCCCATTGGTCCGCTCGAATTGTGCGGAACCGAGGTCGACTCCGTGCTTGCGGGACCCTTTACCCAAACGACTTCGTTGGGCGGGGTTACCGTGACGCAGGTGACGACCTGGACCTGCCAGTAGCTCCGCTTGGTGCTCGACCTAAAACGGTCTTCGCACCAAGCTTCGCTTATTGATTTAGTACGTCCTGGATCTGCGCGGGGGCGCCGAATTACTCGCCGGCATTGAGCCGCGCCACCGTGCCCAAGGGCAGGATTTTGCCGTGGGGATCGGCGACGGCGAGCTCGAGCAGCTCGGGCTGGCGCTTGAAGTGCTGGCCGATGAGCGTGTAAGCGACCACAGCGCTGAGGCCCATCGAGTAGAGGTTGAGGGCGAGGAATCCGCCGGGAGCCAGCAAGGCCGCGCAGTCGCGCAGCAGTCCGTCGATGTCTTCTTCAAGAACCCACTTTTCTCCGTCGGGTCCGCGGCCGTAGGCGGGCGGGTCCAGCAAGATTCCGTGGTAGGTTTTGCCTCGCTTGACCTCGCGGCGCACAAAGGTTGCGGCGTCTTCGACCACCCATCGGATGCCGTCGAGCCCGCTGGCTTCCATGTTGCGGCGGCCCCAGTCGACCACCTTGCGGACGGAGTCCACGTGCGTCGTGTCGGCTCCGGCGGATCGGGCGGCCAGACTGGCTCCGCCCGTGTAGGCAAAGAGGTTGAGGACCTTGGTGTCGGCGCCGGTGACCGCGACTTGGTCAACAATCCACTCCCAGTTGCTGGCCTGCTCAGGGAAGGCGCCCAAGTGCTTGAATGCCGTGCGCTCGAGGCCCAACGTGAGCTGGCGACCGCGCAGGTCGTAGGTGAGGGGCCACTGGCTCGGGGTGCCGGGCTTGAGGGCCCAATCGCCCGACTCGGGGTTTTGCTTGGACCGGCTAAAGTGCGCGTCGGCCAGCTTCGACCACTCGGCGGGGGTGAGCGACGGAGTCCAGACTGCTTGGGGCTCAGGGCGCCAAAGCACTTGGCTGCCAAAGCGTTCGAGTTTGGCAAAGTTGCCGCTGTCGAGCAGCTCGTAGTCGGTCCAGGGCGCAACGGCCACGTCGATGCGGAGGCTCATGCGCGCTTGGCGTTGTAGTAGGCCTGGGTTTCGGCCGCCGGATTAAAGTAGCCGTAGGCGATGTGCGGGTACTGCTCGCGCACCCGGTGCATCAGTTCGAGGACGCCGAAGGGGTTACCGTCGGGCTGCTTGCGCAGCTTTTTGAAGTACCAGTCGGGGTCGATGTTGAAGTTGCGCCACTGAATCATGCTCAGGTCGGTGGTCTCGATCAGGCGCTGCAGGGCGTCCCACTCGGCGGGCGTGTCGGTGCATCCCGGGAACACAAAGTAGTTGATGCTGGCCCACCCACCATGCTGGCGCACGACCTTGAGGCTCTCGGCGAGGGCTTCGAATTCGTAGTTCCGCGGCAAGTAGTAGCCCGTGTACCAATCTTTTTGGGCGGAATTCATGCTCACGCGGATGCTGCGCAGCCCGGCCTCGCAAAGCTTGGCGACGTCGTCGGGGCGCGACCCGTTGGTGTTGATGTTGAAAATTCCGCGGTCGGTCACGGCGCGCACGCGTCGAATCGCCTCGGCCAAGGTGTCGGCAACCAGAAGGGGCTCGCCCTCGCAGCCCTGGCCAAACGACATGACGGGGTAGGGTGCCTGCTCGAGGTGGTGCAGGGCGATGTCGGCGATCTCCTGGGGGTCGGGAATGAACTTTAGGCGAAAGTGCGCACTGTGCACGTCTTCGTCTTCTTGAAGCGAAATGCAGCCCAGGCAGGTGGCGTTGCAGGCGGGCGACGAGGGGATCGGCAGTTCCCAGCGCTCGAGAAAGAAGTTTTGGGCGGCGCGGCACTGGTAGCTCCCGGCGCACTGCGTGGCCAGGTGCTCGATCAGGCGGTTCTCGGGGAAGCGCTTTTTCATGCGGTCCACCGCGCCCTCGATCATGGGAGCGTGAAACTGGCTGACGTCTTGGCGCAGGTCGGGGTCGACGCGCACGGCGGTGGTCCAAAAGCGCCCGTCGTACCAGCCAAGGGCCGTGTAGGAGTAGAGCGGAAGGATTGGCGCCGGTCCCTTTTTTTGGTAGGCGGCCAAGTAGGTTTGCGTATGCCCGGGGCTCACGAATGCGGCCACCGAGTCACCGTCCAGCGGCTCGGCTTTGAGGCTTTCGGGGTTCCAACCCATGGGGCTACGGCCCGGAAGGGTAAAAAACTCCGACCCCTCGGGCAGCGGAATAAAGTCGTCGGGGCTCAGCGGAACCAGGTGGTTGCCGGTGCGGCCCATGCAGCGCAGGGTCGGATGCTCCTGAATCTGGCCCTCGGCATCGGCCGACAGGGCAAAGGGAACCTCGGCGGGGTGCTCAATGGGTCGGGCGCGAAACAGGGGATGCTCAGGGGCGAAGTCAAGACTGCGTAGGGGCATGGCTCAAAGGTAGCGCGAAGCGTTCCGCGCCGAAATCAGTATAGAAAGGTGTCAAAAGGAAAGCGCACCGCGTGTATGGTAGCGGCGCTGCGGTAAATCATCTCGCGAAGGGCGTCGAACTGGTCTTTGTGCAGGGCGCTTACAAAGGCAGACTGGCCTTGGCTGCGGCGAGTCCAGGCGGACTTTAGTTCGTCGAGGCTGCCCACGGGCCGGCCCTCTTCGTCGACCGGCGGGGTCCAAGCGTCGATTTTGTTGAAGACTATAATTTGCGGAATGTCTTGGCAACCGAGTTCGTGCAGAATTCCGCTCACGGATTCCATGTGGTCCTCGTAGTTCGGGTGGGCGACGTCGACCACGTGCAGCAAAAGGTCCGCTTCGCGCACCTCGTCGAGGGTCGATTTAAACGATTCCACGAGCTGGGTCGGAAGTTTGCGTATGAAGCCCACGGTGTCGGTGAGCAGAAAGGGCAGGTTGCCAATGACGACCTTGCGCACGGTGGTGTCGAGGGTGGCAAAAAGCTTGTTTTCTGCCAAGACTTCGCTCTTGCTCAAGGCGTTCATTAGCGTGGACTTGCCCACGTTGGTGTAGCCAATTAGGGCGACGCGCACCAGGGAACCGCGGTTGCCGCGCTGCGTGGCCATTTGACGGTCGATGACGGTCAGTTTTTCTTTGAGGTTCGAAATCTTTTGCTTGATGATTTGGCGGTCGGTCTCAATCTGGGTTTCGCCCGGACCACGCATTCCGATGCCGCCCTTTTGGCGCTCCAGGTGGGTCCACATGCGGGTCAGTCGGGGCAGTAGGTACTCGTACTGGGCCAGTTCGACCTGCGTTCGCGCATAGGAAGTTTGGGCGCGGGCCGCAAAAATATCAAGAATGAGGTTGGTGCGGTCCATGACCTTGACCTCCAAAAGTTTCTCAATGTTTTTAAGCTGCGAGGGGCTGAGCTCGTCGTCAAAGATTACGAGGTCAATCTCGTGCTCGCCCACGTATTCTTTGATTTCGTTCATTTTGCCGGAACCCAAGAAGAGTTTGGGGTCGGGACGGTCGAGTTTTTGGGTAAAGAGGGCCATCGTTTCCGCTCCGGCGGTTTCGGCCAAAAAGCGAAGTTCGTCGAGGTACTCCTGAACTTTGGTTTCGTCCTGAAAGCGAGTGACGGCACCTACTAGCACGCAGCGCTCTGGCCCCGTGCGGGGTCGCGGATCAATCATGCAGCTAAGTTAGAGCAAGCGGCTCCAGGGTACGCGGCTTGCGATGAGCAAAAGTCCGAGTCCGATGAAGGCGATAACAGCCTGGTGCTTGCGGCTGTCGAGCGTGTGTTTTTTGAACCGCACACGGCCCACGGTAACCAGGGCGATGCCGATAAGGTTGGTACTGATGTGTTCCACGGCAAAATACCGGAGTCCGCTGTCGCGCATTACTTCGCCCGGATTCTCACTCAAAAGACCAAACCAGGGCCCCACAAAGTACAGGCCAAGGCCCAAGAGCAGCTGAAGGTGGCCGGTTGCCAGGCTCGCAAGGGTAAGGATGTTGAGGGTTTTGCCGCTGGGTTTGTTTTGCAAACGATGGATAAGTGCCAAAATAACCGCAGCCAGTGAGGTGAGAATGAAGAGGTAGGCTAAGCTGCGGTGGCTGTGAAGCAGTCCGGTATACACGTTTAATTCGTTTTAATTGGGTCAACCCGTTTGTTAAGCCAAAGTTAAGTCGCCACCGTCGCCTCGAATGTTAAATTTCTACTGACCTTTGCGCTATGAATAAAACGCCGATTCGCAAGCTTGATGTACTGGAATACCATGAGGGCAAGCGCCCCGGTAAGGTAGAGGTGGTCCCGACCAAGCCCTCGACCTCGCAGCGCGACCTGAGTATTGCCTACTCGCCAGGGGTGGCTGAACCCTGCCTCGACATAGCGGCTAACCCCGACGACGCCTACCGATACACCGCAAAGGGGAACCTCGTGGCGGTTATTTCCAACGGAACCGCAGTGTTGGGTCTTGGCGATATTGGTCCGCTCGCTTCAAAACCCGTTATGGAAGGCAAAGCCGTTTTGTTTAAAATTTTTGCCGACATCGATGTATTTGACCTGGAGCTCGATACCAAAGACCCCGATAAGTTTGTAGAAACCGTCAAAATTCTGGCGCCCACTTTTGGTGGCGTAAACCTCGAAGACATCTCCGCGCCCGACTGCTTCTACATCGAGAAGCGCCTCAGGGAGGAGCTGGAAATACCGGTAATGCACGACGACCAGCACGGCACCGCCATTATTACGGCCGCCGCACTGCTGAATGCTGCAGAATTAGTGTCTAAAGAGCTGCAAACCCTGCGCGTGGTCTTTAGCGGAGCAGGGGCGTCTGCCATCAGTTGCGCGCGACTTTATGTGGAGCTTGGCGTGAACCCCGAGAACCTAATTATGTGCGACTCCAAAGGGGTAATTCACAGCATGCGCACCGACCTTACTCCAGAAAAATTGGATTTTGTGCGGGATACTCCCCTGAGGACCATGGAGGAAGCCTTAGTAGGTGCCGACGTTTTTGTGGGGCTTTCTAAGGCCAATATTATGACGCCCGACATGATCAAGTCTATGGCGGCCGACCCTATTGTTTTTGCCTTGGCCAATCCCGATCCAGAGATTAAGTACGAACTGGCCCTTGCCGCGCGCAAGGACTTAATCATGGCTACGGGCCGAAGCGACAACCCCAACCAAGTCAACAATGTGCTGGGTTTTCCGTACATCTTTCGCGGGGCCCTGGACGTGCGGGCAACCAAGATTAACGAGGCCATGAAGTTGGCCGCGGTGAAGGCCATTGCCGAACTGGCTAAGGAGGCCGTGCCCGAAATTGTCAACGTAGCCTACGGCAGCCGCAACCTGACTTTTGGCAGGGACTACATTATACCCAAGCCCTTTGACCCTCGCTTGATCTACACGGTTGCGCCCGCGGTGGCTCGAGCCGCAATGCAGACGGGAGTGGCCAAAAAGCCCATAACCGATTGGGAGGCCTATGAAGAAGCGCTGCGCGCCCGATTGGGCCGAGACGACAAGTTCATACGCCTGGCGGTAGAGAAGGCTAGGAGCAATCCCCAAAGGGTGGTATTCAATGAGGCCGAAAACTACCGGGTGCTCAAAGCGGCGCAAATTGCCCTCGAAGAAGGAATTTGCAGGCCAATTTTGCTGGGTGACCAGGGCAAAATCAAGGCCCTAATTCAGGAGTACAACCTTGGCCTTGAGGATTTGGAGGTCATCGACCCCAAGAGCCAGAATGCGCCGAATTTGGTGGAATACGCCGAGCAGTTTTATGCCCAGCGCCAGCGCAACGGCATTGGTCGCGAGGAGGCTCGAAGGCTCATGCATAACCGCGACTACTATGGTCCGATGATGGTTCGCTGCGGACAGGCTGACGCCTACGTGACCGGATCCACCGTGAAGTACCCACGCGCAGTCAGGCCGGTAATGGAAATTTTAGGGCCCAAAAGCGGCGGCAGGACCGTGGCCGGCGTCTATGTAATGCTGACCAAGGAGGGGCCTAGGTTTTTTGCAGACACCACGATAAACCAAGAGCCTTCGGCGGAGCGCGTTGCGCAAATCGTCGGCGAAGTCTCTAAAATGGTGCGCAAAATGAACATTGAGCCCCGCGTTGCCCTGCTGAGCTACTCCAATTTTGGATCGACTGAAGGAAGCACTCCCCGCAAAATGCGCGAGGCTTTGCGGCTGATTCGCCTTCAAGACCCGACCCTCAAGGTTGACGGCGAAATGCAGGCCAATTTTGCCGTAGACAACGTCTTGCTTGGCGAGCAATTCCCCTTTAGCGACTTGGTCGGCAAGGGCCCCAATGTCTTTATTTTCCCCGGACTTTCCTCGGCCAACATCTCCTACAAGCTGCTGCAGTCCATGGCGGGCATGGAGGCCGTCGGACCCCTTTTGGTGGGGCTCGACTACCCTGCGCACGTGCTTCAGCTCGGATGCAGCGTTCGCGAAATTGTCAATACCGCAGCGATGGCAGTTATTGACGCGCAGTCGCGGGAGGTAGCTGGCTAAAGCCCCATGCCGTGAGCAGCGACAGCAATGCTACGCCATAGTACAGGGTGGAGTAGCCAAAGTACTCAATTACCCGGGTGCCCATCAGGGGGGCAATGATGTGCCCAAGTGCATAGGTCGCGGCGTAGAGTCCGAGGTAGCGGCCGCGCGACTTGCTGCCTGCCCTTATGGTGATCCAGGAGATCATAAAGGGCATGGCCAGTATTTCTGAAGCGCTTAAAATGAACATCGAAGCATAGAGGCCCAGGAGGCTTGTAGCCCAGTTTAAGCTTGCAAAGGAGAGGGCCATTGCCACCATGCCAAGGGCAATGGCATGGCGCGGAGCAATGCGGTTCTGAGCCCAGTTCACAAAGACCATTTCGACCGCCACGATTAGGAGTCCGTTGAAGCCCAGCAGCAGCCCGATTTGCGTTTCGCTGAGGAGGAACACGTCGCGGTAGTAGAAGGGCATGGTCGAGACCAGCTGAAAGAAGACCAAGGCAAAGAGCAGGACCAGCAACGAGAAAGCCATTGCACCGCGGTCGCGGTAGGGCGAGGGTCCCGGGCTTTGGACTTCACGGGTTCTTCGAGGGCGGCGCTTGCGAAAGAAGGCAACAAAAAGAAGTCCGGCCGCTGCAGAGCTGGCAGCGTCGGCCCAGAAAAGGCCTTGGTAGCTCCACGCTGCGATTATGCCCGCGGCTGCCGGACCAACGGAGAATCCGAGGTTAATGGCCATGCGGTTGAGGGAGAATGCGCGGGTGATGTTGCCTTCTTTGGCGTACTCAAAAACGGCCGAAGAATTGGCGGGCCTGACCATGTCGGCGACCGCGGTGAGGGTAAACACCCCAAAGGCCAGGGACCAGAATTCGGTCATAAAGCTCAAGGCCAGAAAGAGCCCCGAGCCTAAAAAAAGCGCAAGCGTTTGAACCTGGTAGGAACCCCAGCGGTCGGAGAGGTATCCGCCCGAAATGGCTCCGACCATAGAGCCAACGCCGTAGGAGGCCATGATCCAGCCGGTGTCGGCCAGGCTAAACCCAAGGCCTTCGCGCAGGTAGAGCCCCAGAAAGGGCAGAACCATGGTGCCTGCTCGGTTGATGAACATGACCGTGGCCAGAACCCAAGCCTCTTGGCTTAATCCCTCAAAAGCGGAGCGGTATTGCCGCCAAATCCAGCTAAAAATAGGAATACGCACAGTGCGGTAAAGGTACCGCGACCTATCTTTAGGTTCATGAAGAATTGGTTGTTTTTGGCATTGATTTTTGTTGCCCTTCATGACGCGAACGCACAGCGAAGGAACTACCGCGCCTCGAGTTCAAACTCTCGCGCACAAAAAGGTCAGGGAGAATGGTTTCACACTTTGGGCTACGACTTCGGTATAGGGATTGATTTGACGAATGGCTATTTGCCTTTTCAAAGCAACGGAGTAACCTGGGCACCGAGGTACACTGTTCCGATAGGATCCGAAATGTCGGTTGGCGCCATGGCTCCAGTCGGCCTGGGATTCAGTCAAAATGCCAATGGGGGGCTTTCGCTGGCCTACCACTATACCTTGGCAGCAACCCTTCAGGTGGGGCTGGGCAGCACCCGCGAAGCCAACGTGCCCTTTGGGGCCTTTATGAACTTGGGCTACGGGAGTTTTGCCCGTCAGGTGCGGAACTACAGCGGTATAGGTCCGGTCTTTGTGCGCAATGGTTCCAACGGTGTTTTTTCGGAGGTCGGGGTGCGGTACGACTACCGCGGCAACGAAATCAATCTCTCTGCCGGACTCTGGCGGGTGCCGGTCAATGCGGTCGATAATGAAGGATTACCAATGGTAGATGTAGTATCCCTTCGCCTCATGTACGGGCTGGTTTACTAGCCCAGTATCTCCTTGACAATGGCCGAAATGGCTTTGCCGTCGGCGCGCCCGGCGAGGGCTTTTGATGCGAATCCCATGGCTTGGCCAAACTGACTGCTGCTGCTGAAGCCCTGGGCACTTAAAAGTTCGCTCACGGCTAGACGAAGCGCCTCACCCTCTAGAGCCTCAGGCAGGTAGCCTTGAATCACTTTGAGTTGGGCCTCTTCGACCACTGCAAGGTCTTCGCGGTTCTGTGCCCTAAAAATCTCAAGGGATTCCACGCGCTGTTTTTTAATGCGCTGAATCACGCCTATGGCCTGGTCGTGGCTCATGCTGCCCTGGTTTGCCGCCGAAGTTTTTTCGGTAGTCAGGGCTGCACGAATCGAACGAATCGCATCAAGCCGCAGCTGATCCTTGGCCCGCATGGCAGACTTCATGTCTTCGCTGAGTTGCAGCTCAAGCGCCTCAATCGACATTGTCGTGCAAAAAGGAGTTGTTGGGCCGGAATTCCAGGTCGTTCTTCTCGCCGCGGACCATGTGGTCGCCCAAGCCATTCTGCTGGGAATAGCGGGTGCTGGCATCGAGGTCCCATCCTTGGCGTTCAAAGGCGGGTCGCTCGAGGTCTCCCTGCTGCATGCGCGCTTGATTTTGACCAAAATGGTGGTTGTAGGTCTGCAGGTAGGCTCGACGTTCCTGAGCCATTCGGCGCATGGTGTCTTCGAGGCTGTCGCGGTCGGGGTCAATCTCGGTAGTCATCGTCGCGACCGCGGGGGCGGTTCGCAGCTCAAACTGCACTTCGGGGCTACTGGCTGCTGGCTGCTGGCTGAATGCTACTGGCTCCTGGCTGAAGGCTACTGGTTCGTGGCTAAAGGCTTCTGGTTCCTGGCTAAAGGCTTCTGGCTCGTGGCTGCTGGCTATTGGCTCGTAGCTACTGGTTACTGGCTCGTGGCTAAAGGCTTCCGGTTCTGCGGGAGCGGGTGCTGGAGCGTCTTCACGAAGGGAGGCCTCAAAGGCTAGAAACTCATCAAGACCAAATTCCTTGGCGGGCTTTGCAGGTTCTTCCTTCCAATCCAGGGTCCAGGTCATGCTGGGGCTGGCCTCTTCGTGAAGAGGTTTGTCCTCAGGACTCAATTCAGAGCCTACTTCGGGCGCAGCTTCTTCCTGAGGTTCAACCAGAAGAGCAAATTCGTGAACCTCCTCAGACGCTTCGTCCTCAGGTGCTGCCTCGGTGAATGCGGCCTCAGGAGCCTCTGGGGTCAGGGCTTCGGGCGCATCCCAAGGAAGGGCAGTGGACAGTTCAAAAGAAAAGTCCGAACTAAATTCTGATTCGACGTCTTCGTCCACAATGGCCAGTGCTTCCTCAGGGTTGGGATGCGCATGATGGGCGGGTTCTTGGGCCAAGTCAAAGGCGGGGCCAGACTCCAAGTCAAGGTCATAGGCCACTGGGGCCTCGGTAAGCTCGACGGGTTCGGGCGCTAGGGCTTGGGTAAAGGGAACATCCGTGGGGCTAGGGGTGGACTCTTCGAGCGGACTCTTGCTTCGCACCGGCTCGTCAAACAGGTTGAATTGCGATCCGGGTGCCGAGTCGGGTTGGAGCTCGTAGATTACTTTTTCGGGCTCGGCGGGGTTGACCGTTCCGATGGGATTGGTAGCGCTGAAGCCCGTTGCGATGACGGTAACCTGGAGGGCTCCGTCAAGGTGGGGGTCCTCGCCAATGCCCATAATGATGTCGACCTGGCGGCCGGCTTGGTCCTGAATGTAGTCGTTGATTTCGCCGATTTCATCGAGCGTTACCTCGTGCTCGCCGCTTCCCGACACGATCAGAAGCAGCACCGAGCGGGCTCCTTCAATGTGGTTGTCGTTCAAGAGCGGGCTGTCTAAGGCACTGCGCACCGACGAAAGGGCGCGGGTTGAGCCGGTAGCCTTTGCACTGCCCATGATGGCGGTTCCGCTGTTGTGCAAAACGGTTTTGGCGTCGCGCAGGTCGATGTTGACGCTGTAGTGGTGCGTGATTACTTCGGCGATTCCGCGCGCAGCGGTAGAAAGAACCTCGTCGGCCTTCATGAAGCCCTGCTTGAAGCCCAGGTTGCCGTAGACCTCGCGCAGTTTGTTGTTGTTGATTACAATTAGCGAATCCACGTGCTCGCGCAGGCGCTCGATGCCTAATTCTGCTTGACGCAGGCGCATGCTGCCCTCAAAGCCAAAGGGTGCGGTGACGATTCCGACGGTCAAAATGCCCATTTCGCGGGCCGCCATGGCGATGATTGGTGCGGCGCCTGTTCCGGTTCCGCCGCCCATGCCTGCCGTGATGAAGACCATCTTGGTTTGCGCCCCCAAAACGGCTTGAATTTCTTCGTAGCTCTCGAGTGCAGCCTGTTCGCCCACCTCGGGATTCGCTCCGGCACCGAGGCCTTCGGTCAGGGTAGCGCCGAGCTGAATTTTGTTTTCTACGGGGCTAAAATCAAGAGCCTGGGCGTCGGTGTTGCAGACAATAAAGTCTACGCCACGTATTCCTTGATTCTTCATGTAGTTGACCGCGTTGGAGCCTCCGCCCCCTACGCCAATCACTTTGATGGCAGAGGAGCGGTGCTTGGGCAGGTCGAAGTCTAGAGAATGTGGGTCCATAGTTTTAATTCAAATCGTTGTCGTCAATAAGCTTGAGAAATCCGTCGGCCCAGCGCTTGAAGAAGTCGCCTTTGGCCTTTGTTTTTTGTGGTTGGTCCGCCCCGGAACCCCCTGCGGCAGGGGCCGTTTCGAGTTCGCCAAGGTGCTCTACCAAGACCTCGTCGGCCGGTTCAATAGCATCAGCAGGCGCGGGGCTGAGGTCCCAATGCGTGGATTCCAGCTCTGGACTCTGGGTCAAGGCGGGGTCGGATTCGCGCACATAAACGTCGAGGTCGCGTCCCTCGAGGCCCTTCATCAAGAGCCCCACGGCGGTGGCATACATCGGGGAGTTCAGTGCATGGTCCAGCGGAAGGGCGGCAAGGTGCTCGTTGGGGTAGCCGATGCGCGTATCCATGCCGGTGAGGTATTCCACGAGCTGCTTCACGTGCTTGAGTTGGCTGCCTCCTCCGGTAATGACCACTCCGGCAATGAGCTTGCGCGAGGGCTGGTCGTACCCGTAGTTTTTGACCTCGGTAAAGACTGCGTTGATGATTTCGGTGGTCCGGGCGTGAATGATTCGGCTCAGGGTTTTGAGGCTGATCTCCTTGGGGTCGCGTCCGCGCAGTCCTGGGATGGAGACAATCTCGTTTTCTTTGTTTTCTCCCGGCCAGGCGGAGCCAAATTTGACCTTGAGCTGCTCTGCCTGCTTCTCGATGATGCTGCAGCCCTCTTTGATGTCGTTGGTGATGATGTTGCCTCCGTAGGGGATTACTGCGGTGTGGCGTATGATTCCGTCTTTAAAAATGGCGATGTCGGTGGTGCCGCCGCCGATGTCGACCAAGACCACGCCGGCTTCTTTTTCTTCTTGGCTCAGCACGGCCTTAGCGCTAGCCAGGGGTTCAAGATTCAAGGCCTTGAGTTCAAGGTCAGAAGACTTCACGCAGCGCGCAATGTTGCGAATGCTGGTCACCTGGCCCACTACAATGTGGAAGGTGGCCTCAAGCCGCGCGCCATACATGCCGCAGGGTTCTTTGATGTCGCCTTGGCCGTCGACCTTGTATTCCTGGGGAATTACGTGAATGATTTCTTCTCCCGGCATCATGGCCAGTTTGTGCACGTTTTCGGTGAGGCGTTCCAGATCGAGTTCGTCGATAACTTCTTCGGAATCTACCCGTGTGATGTAGTCGCTGTGCTGAAGGCTGCGAATGTGCTGCCCTGCAATGCCCACGACCACTCCGGTTATGTCAAATCCGCAGTCCAGTTTGGCGGCTTCGATGGCCTGCTTGATGGACTCGATGGTTTGGGTGATGTTGACCACCACGCCGCGCTGCACCCCAAGGCTTGGCGCGGTTCCGTAGCCGAGGATTTCGAGCTTGCGGTAGCTGTCGAGTTGACCGACCAGAACGGCAATTTTGGTGGTGCCGATGTCAAGTCCTACGGCGATTGTTGGGGTGTTCATGGTTGGCTGGGAGCGGAGGTTAGCATAAAGACGACCTGGTCTTCGAAGCGCACGTCAAGGCGCTCGAGTTGGTCCAGGGTTTTGTTTTGGAGCGCATAGGCATAAAGGGCCTTGGCGCGGTGGGCCTTGCGGGCAAATTCGCTGGCGTCTCCCCAAACGATGCGGTGGGGGTGCCATTCGGGAAAGGCGGTAAAGCCCATTTCGGGCGTATAATCCAGGGCGTACCAGCCGCCGCGGAACGAGGAATGCTGGGCTGCTCGGTTCAAAAGTCTTAGGGCTTCGGCCCGGCGGGCGCGGGTGTAGGTGCCGGTGACCAGCGGAAGCCTGGGCTTGTCGTGCTTGGAGAGGGGGAATAAGTTGCCTGAAGCGTCGCAGTACGCGCTCTGTAATCCATTAGAAATCCGTGCTTTAGCCACTTTTTGCTTCACGACGCTGTACACTGTTCCATCCCAAGTTGAAAATACCTCTGCATCCTGCACCAGTTCATGGCTTTTGAGCTTTTCTTCTAACATTGAAATGTTGATTTCTTTCGCCATTTTGCCCGTCCAGGGCCAGCCTTCGCTCGCGAGGTTAGGGCAGAGGTCTGAGGCGATGAGCAGCACCTGATCTTTGGGCTGGTGAATGCGGACTTTGGTCGATACTTTGCGCGCGGATTCTCGAGGCTGCAGAGCGAGAACAAGCCCAAGGGATAGGCCAGCAAGCCCAAGTATCCAGGAACTTATGATGACGGTGGTTCTCATCCAGGGCTTCATGCTTGGGCGAGAATTAGGCGTTCTACGTGCGGAACCAGGCGGTCGATGTCGCCCGCGCCGACGGTGGCCACTACGGTGGCGGGTTGGCTGACGAGCCATTCGGCGCCGCGGTCATACGGTACGAGTTGGGCGCCTGGGATTCGGGCGGCGAGCATGGCGCTGTCGACTCCGGCCATGGCGCGTTCGCGGGCGGCATAGATTGGGAGTATGCCGACGTAGTCTGCGCCTCGAAGGGATTGGGCGAATCCCGCGGCGAAGTCGCGGGTGCGGCTGTAGAGGTGCGGTTGAAAGAGCAGGGCTATTTTTTGGCCTGGGTGCATTCCCCGCAGGGCTTCGATGAGTCGGGTGAGTTCGGTGGGGTGGTGGGCGTAGTCGTCGATGTAGTGTCGGCCGGCGGCGCTTGCGCGGCGGTCGAACCGCCGCGCCACCCCGCGAAAGCTCGCGATCGCTTCGCCGATCGCGGCCGCGGGCATGCCCACGCTGTGGGCCAGCGCCGCCGCAGCCACCGCATTCTCCACATT
>DBBY01000009.1:19215-20524 GCA_002292855.1 Flavobacteriales bacterium UBA972
CGCACGTCGCGGTAGCAGTAGCGATCGCCCGGTCGCCCATAGCGCTCTGCGCCCTCGAGCTCCGCGCAGCCTGGTCCGGCAAAAAGAGGACCCTTCACCTGGCTCGCAAACTCCCTAAAACCCTCGATGACTGAATCGGCCTCGCCATAAATATCCAAATGGTCCGCGTCGGTGCTCGTGACGACCGCCGCACTCGGATGAAGCTGCAAAAACGAACGGTCAAACTCGTCGGCCTCCACCACGCTCAGGTCGGCGGGCCCGGGCAGGCAGTTTGAATTGAAGTTGCTGGCGATTCCGCCCAAAAAGGCTTGAATCGGCCGGTCTTGGCTGAGGATCCAGGCGAGCATCGCAGAAGTAGTCGTCTTGCCATGGGTGCCGGCCACGGCCAGGCTTTGCCCGGCATTGGCAATCTGCCCCAGCAGCTCAGCCCGCTTGAGCACAACCCGCCCCTCGGCCTGAGCGGCAAGCAGCTGGGGATGGTCCGCCGGAATCGCCGGAGTGTAAATAATCCAGGCCGCGGGGGGAACCTTCCATGCCTCCAAAGAATCGCTGTAGCGCATCGTTGCGCCTTCGTTCTCCAGGGCCTCGGTGAGGTCCGAGGGTGTTTTGTCGTAGCCGCTCACGGGAATTCCGAGCGCCAAGGCCCAGCGTGCCAGCGAAGACATGCCAATGCCTCCGATGCCCAAAAAGTCTAGGGCGGGAATGCGGTCTATTTGCGCCATGACCAAAGTCGTTCGCATTCGTTTACAATGTCTTGGGCCGCGGTCGGCTTGGCCAGCTTGCGGGCGTTGCCCCGCAGGAGCTCGAGTTCGTCGGGACGGTTGAGGAGCCCGTGCACGTGCCCGCAAAGATTGTGGATGTTCACCTCAGGCATAATCACTGCCGCCCCGGAATCCACCAAACTCTGTGCGTTGTGGGTTTGGTGGTCTTCGGCCACGTTGGGCGAGGGCACTAGGACGGCGGCTGAACCCGAGCAGGCCAGCTCGCTCAAGGTGCCGGCTCCCGCACGCGAAAGGACCATGTCGGCCGCCCGCAAGGCAGAGGGCATGTCGTCGATGAAGGCGCTAATTCTGCGTCCGCGGCCCTGGCCAAATCGGTCGATGAGTTCCTGGGCGTAGTAGCGTCCGCACTGCCAAAAAATCTGGATGTCGCTGGACCGCCACATGTTTTCGCAGGCCGCGACGCCCTCGTTGATGGCGCGAGCTCCCTGGCTTCCGCCCAAAATAAGAACCAGGGGCTTTAGGGGGTCATAGCCCAGGGCCACCTTGGCTTCTGCCCGCAACGCGGCGGTGGTGGGCTGGTGGGCAAG
>DBBY01000014.1:0-2974 GCA_002292855.1 Flavobacteriales bacterium UBA972
CCCGACGACAGCCTTCGCCCCGAGATTCAGTTGGCCGCCGAGGCCGCAGGCCTCGGCGTGACGGTCCTGTATCGTGCCGGGCTCCCTGTGAGCGACGCACGCAATGCAGCCGCCGCCGCGGCGCGGGCCCCCTGGCTCATCTTTTTGGACTCGGACTGCCTGCTGCCCCAAGGCTACCTAGACGCGGTGACCCTTGGCTTGGCCCGCGACGCGTGGGACGCCTTCGGCGGCCCGGATGCCGCCCCGCCCGACTTTAGCCCGCTTCAAAAGGCCATTAGCTTCGCCATGACGTCGGAGCTGACTACGGGCGGCATCCGCGGCGGCTCCTCAAAGCCCACTGCCACCTATTACCCACGGGGATTCAACATGGGCATGCGCGCCGAGGCCTTTTGGGCCGTCGGCGGCTACGACACCCAATTCAAATGCGGTGAAGACGTGGAGCTCAGCATTCGGGTGCGCGCGGCAGGATTCCGCGTGGGCCTCATTCCCGAGGCCATCGTCTGGCACAAGCGCCGCGCCACCCTTGGCCAGTTTTACCGCCAGGTGCGCCGGTTTGGTTCCGCGCGAATTGCCCTGGCAAAGCGCCATTCAGGGCAGATGAAGCCCACCCATGCCTTTCCGTTTGCATTCATGCTCGCTTGGATTTTGGCCCTTGCGCTGCACCTCACGGGCCTATGGATTTGGCCCGTCTACCTCTTTCATAGCTACTTTATCGCAGTATTGGTGCTCAGCACCATCCAAAACCGCTCCCTCGGAGTCGGAATGCGCAGCGTCGCCGCTACCGCCGTCATGCTTGCCGGCTATGCCGTGGGCTTTGGCTCGGCGCTGCTGGGGCGGCCGTACCGGTAGTTAGTCATTCACGCAGAAATCCTCATACTCCTTCAAAAACTTCATGGGTTCAAAAACCTTTGAAGTTGCAAATGGTCTTTTCTCGAGGTATTCCGGACAGTACTTTTTAAAGTATTCATTGTAGCCAGCCATGTTCCATGAGGTGACTCGTTCATTTACTGTCAAGAAATCATAGGAGCTTTTAAATGGCTTGTAATTTATAATATCGACATATTCTGTCGCATTTGGAGCCCTGAAAGCTACTTTGGAGAAGTTGGGATCCGTTGTAATTTTAAATTGCTTTTTAACGGCATCATATTCATAATGTTCTCTTATAGCAATAATACCACCATCAGAAGCCCACCTAATTAGCAGTAAGACCCTGTGGGTGCTTAACTGAAATTCTGTCTTAGAAATCGCATAATACAAAGGCATGCATTCAAAATGCGCTAGAACGCCATTTTCGTTACTCAAAACCAACCGCACTATAGTGTCCAAGTCTAAGGGGAGAAATTTATCCTTTGGGCTGTATCGGAATTTATAACCGTAGTCTAATGTATTAAACCGAAATTCTCCGGTGATTTCACGCCCTGAAACGGAGGTAATTGTTGCCATTAACTCCGAAGAGTTCTCAATTCCACTAATTGGAGTAACCCTTGCGATAGCCGAACCTGAGAAACTGATTGCACATACGACAAATAATAGAAAAATACGACGTGACTTATTCATGTTTTTTGATACATTAATTAGGTTAAAAATGAGCATAAAAACTGATTAAAGGACTTTAAGTTACAAACCTGCCAACATTAAGAAAGAAAAATATCCAGCAAGGGCAGCAATATCGAGTAAAATTCCATGCCATTGTAAATTAGGGTACTGTGGATAGATAAGATCCCGTGACTCCCAAAAAATGACTTGGTCATTGTGTAAATGAAATTCCACGTAACCGCGTAGGGATGGTCTTTTAGCAGTTATGGTTTTATCGCCCGAACTAATAAAAGTATTATCGCGGGTATTCGGAAGGTCTGAGATGATAATTATTTGGTATTCATTACCATTGACATGTGTCAATTCATCCTGCGCAATGATCTTGAAGGTCTTGTATATCTCCTTTTTAGAATTAATTCGATTAAGGTATTTGATATGGCCTTGCTTTGTCCCAGAATCTGAAGTGTTCACTACAATGGTTGACAGTATTGTGCATGAACTCAGCAGTATGAGCAAGGAAAAACTAAGGAAGTGCTTCATAGAATAGTGTATGATTGACTAAGCTGAGGATTTACAAAAATTTCAATTTTGTTGGACAGTTCAATTGAAGTGAAGCTGCTGCTTTTGGCCGGTGATGTTGCGACATATATACGATTTATTGGAACAAAAGCGTTCAGATTTTAATTGAAATCAACTAGGAAGGAGGTTTGACTCGTTCGAGTATAGGCTGAAGCGTACGTCAAAATATTGGGCATGGTCCGTTCAAGCTACTAACGCTCTGTAAAGAAGGCTAATTTCTTATTGAATCACAAAAACGTACTTGCTCTGCACAAAAGATTGCATCTGGCTCATCATTTCGGTCGAGGTCGTGAAGACATAACCGCTTAGGTCAGATAAATCGGCCTGGTAGGACGAGTCGGCGCTCCAAGCGGTGCACGAATAGCCATTTTGAACGTCTGCTAAGGGAATGTCGCTATTGAGGGTAAGTCGAGCATTTTTTAACTCGGTTCCACTGAAGGGTGCAATGGTGTCCATCGTCGCTTGGCCTTGCCAGTCGTAGCGAACGTAGATCGGCTTGTTGGTCTCGTTGACTACGAGAAAATCGTATATGTAGACTGTTTCTTTTGTACAGGCGACCGCCAGCATACCGGCGAGGACAAGGGTGGAGAACTTTTTAATCATTGGTCCGGATTGTAAATTGGTTGGTGGTTTCCCAAAAATAAGAGATTTCAGAGATACAACGCAATAGTTGTTAAGGATTTTAGCTGCTTGGGGCGGCCGTACCGGTAACTAGCAACAAGCCACTAGCAACTAGCTTCTAGCAGCTATAAGCCCCTCTATCGCCAACCGGTAACCCATCCAGCCGAGGCCGCTGATGGTTCCCCGGGTGTAGGGCGCCAGGAGGGAGGCGCGACGAAAGGATTCGCGGGCGTAGGTG
>DBBY01000014.1:3012-7070 GCA_002292855.1 Flavobacteriales bacterium UBA972
CTGGTCAGGGTCGCGACCGCGTCGCGCAGGGCAATCGAGCTGTGGGTGAAGGCCCCCGGATTAATTAAAAACACATTTTCTGAACCGTCATGCTGGGCGAGGTAGCCACAGAGGGCGCCTTCGTCGTCGGACTGGAACGAGCGAAGCTCGGTTCCGCCAAAGTGGGCGTCTAGCCAGGTTTGCAGAATGGGAATTTGGTCCTCGAGCCGCAGGCTGCCGTAGATTTCGGGCTGGCGGGTTCCGAGCTGACCCAAGTTGATTCCGTGAACAATATGTACCACCATGCAACTAAGGTACGAAGTGCTTTTGGGCAAATCCACTAGTGAAATAGGGGAGGCCCTACCTTCGTTGGCATGAAGTGGGACCTCGCCCTCCGACAATTTGACGGCTACCTTCGGTTGGAGCGCGGCATGAGCACCAACACGGTTCGGGCCTATTGCCACGATTTGGAGGCACTTGGCGCTTGGGCCATTGAGCACGAACGAAGTCCTGCAAGCATTAGCGTTGAGGACTTGCGTCAAGCAATTCGGACCATGGCCGAAGCAGGACTTGGGGCTAGAACTCAGGCCCGGAGGCTCTCTGCCTGGCGGGTGTTCTTTGGGTTTGTGCGCGAGGAGGGCCTTCGCGACGACCAGCCGGCGCTCTCGGTGGACCTCCCGTCGCTGCCCAAAACTCTCCCGGTTTACCTCACCGAAGAAGAGGTAAAAAATCTTTTTGATGCCGTGGATCGCTCCCATCCTAACGCGGAGCGGGACCTGGCCATTCTTGAAGTATTCTATGGATGCGGCCTTCGGGTTTCTGAGCTTATTGAAATGCGGATTCGCGATGTTTTTGCCGATGATGCCGTGGTGCGCGTGGTCGGAAAAGGCGATAAAGAGCGTGTGGTTCCGATTCACGACGCTGCAATAAGGGCCATTGAGCGCTACCGCAGTTTAGAACGCGTTCACGTCGAACCCAAGCGAGGCTTTGAAGACCACTTGTTTTTGAACGTTCGCGGACGCAAAATCAGCAGGCAGTGGGTGTTTTTGCGGCTCAAGGAACTGGCCCAGCTCGCGGGAATTTCAAAGGTTATTGGTCCGCATACCCTGAGGCACACGTTTGCCACCCACCTGCTGCACCATGGGGTTGACCTGCGGTTTATTCAAGTAATGCTCGGCCACAGCAGCATAACCACTACCGAGGTCTATGCCCACCTCGACGACCGTTTGCTTCGTGAAACCATGCTCAAGCACCATCCGCGCAACCTGCGCTAGGGGGAGCTGCAATTTTTGATCAGCTATGATGCGCTTCTCTTATGCTAAAATCCTGGGGCTTTTGTGGTTTGCATTGGTAGTTTTTGCCCTATTCTTTGGCTTAGGCAAGCCGTTTTTTCAAATTTGGGATGAAGGTCGGATTCTTATCAACACCTTCGAAATGGCTCAGAGCGGACAATGGATGGCGACAACATTTGAGGGCAAACCCGAGTTCTGGAACACTAAACCACTGCTGCTTCACTGGCTTCAATGGGCTAGCGCATTCCTTTTTGGATGGAATGAATGGGGTCTTAGGCTTCCCTCTGCTGCCTCTGCCTTGGGGGTTGTTCTGCTAATTCTTGGGATTTCAAAAGGCATACTAGGTTCGAATAGGTACGGTTTTGCTGCAGGTCTCGTGCTCATGGTGCTACCGGGATACGTCGGATTTCATGCGTCGCGTACTGCAGACTATGACGCTCTGCTGAGTCTCGGAACGACGGGCGCCTTTCTTTCTCTATGGCTCGCTGCGGAGCGTGATTCACGCTATCTTTTGCTAACATGGTTTTTTCTGACCCTCGCAGTTTTGACCAAGGGTATTGCAGGCCTATTAATTGCTCCCGGCTTGGCCTGCATCGCGCTGCTGCGGTACCGCGCAATTCCCTGGCTTCAAACTCGATGGTTTTGGTTGGGGTTTGTGTTTTTTGCTATTATGGTTTTAGCCTACTATTTAGGCAGAGACTCGTTGCAACCCGGCTACCTAGAAGCGGTTTGGAACAATGAATTGGGCGGACGCTTCGCTCAAACTAACGAAGGCCACGATCATCCTTGGTACTACTACCTTGGTGTGCTGGTTCGCCATGTTGGTTTCGGGGGCGGATTTCTTCTCTTGTTTGGGGTGGTTCTGGCAGTGAAGGCCGGGTCAGACCGAGTTCGGCTCGCTGCTCGCGACGCTCTGATTGCCGCACTTTTTCTCGGCGTCGTTTTATCGTCTTCTCAAAGTAAGCTGGATTGGTACCTCGTGCCAATGCATCCTTTACTGGCCTTAGCCGCAGGTCTCGGTTGGGCCGATTGGTTGGGCGATGTGAGGGTGCTGGGTTACCCGAAGAGAATCATGGTGCTGGTGCTCGCTCTACTTTTTTCTGCGACCTATAGTCTAGAAATTATGGGTCGAACCAACAGGCCAACTTCGCCGGAGTGGAGGGCAAAATACGCCTGCTCTGAGGTTTTGTCCCAGGCCTTAAGCGGTCAGGGAGAACCGCCTACGGCCGTACTTTATACTCCTTATGACGCTCACGTTCGCATCTACGTCAAGCTTTTGCAGCGTCAGGGCCACAGGATACGGTTGCTAAAAAGTTCAGAGGTACATCATGGAGATCGGGTGCTCTGCAGCGAGCCGGAAGTTCGCGCTTCGCTGCGGCAAAAGTTTGCCGTAGATTCGGTGGTGCACCCGCTTGGCGCGGTAACCTATACCATTCTGCCTCCTTTTAACCCCCTCAATTTTGATGAAAATCCCTGAAATCTCCGTGATAGTACCCATTTACAATGAGGCGCTCAATGTGGAGGAGCTCAACAAGCGGTTGACCTCGGTTTTGGATGCTACGGGTCAACCCTATGAACTTATTTTAGTGGACGACGGGAGTCAGGACGATTCTTGGTCGCGCATGATGGCCTTGGGTGGTTCAAGGGTCTGCGTCAAGCTAAGTCGCAATTTCGGCCATCAGATTGCCGTATCTGCGGGGCTTGATCGGGCTCGCGGCAAGACGATTGTGATCATTGATGCAGACCTTCAAGACCCCCCTGAGCTAATTGTTCCAATGCTTCAAAAGCATCGTGAAGGCTTTCATGTAGTCTACGCTCGGCGGCGCGCACGCATCGGTGAGGGCTGGTTCAAGCGTACCTCGGCCAAGGCATTTTACCGTATTCTTGATCGCCTCACTCACATTAAAATTCCCTTGGACACAGGTGACTTTCGCCTTATTGATCGAATGGTGGTGGATCAATTGCGTCAAATGCCCGAGGCGACTAAGTTTTTGCGCGGTCAGATCGCGTGGCTAGGGCTGCGTCAAACGGCTGTTTGGTACGACCGAGAGCCCCGAACTAACGGCAGTACGGGTTATACGTTTAAAAAGATGCTCGATCTCGCCTTAGCAGGTATTACCGGATTTTCGGACCAACCGTTGCGAATGGTCTCGCGCTTGGGCTTTGGTATCAGCCTAATTTCTGGAATTCTGATTGCCTATGCACTTTACCAGCATTTCGTCTCTGAGGCAACAATAACCGGATGGACCTCGCTAATACTCAGTGTCGCATTTTTTGGGGGTATTCAGTTGCTTTCGCTCGGAATTTTGGGCGAGTACATTGCTAGAATACACAGTAACGTGCTGCGGCGGCCTCTTTATGTAGTTCAGGAGGAGCATGCTACTCCATAGCGGAGGGCCTGCCGAGCAGTTGGTTCCAAAGGATGGATCCTGAATAAACTCCGACGCGCGGCCAGCTTTTGGGTATTTTGCCCGGGTTCAGTGCATAGCGGCTGAATCGTCGGTAGAAGTCAAAGTGCGCCTGCACAATGGCCAATGTTTGCTTGGGTTGTCCCTGAATCAGATAGCGAATTCCCGCTAGTCCGTCTGCCAGCAGCCTAAAAGCCACGATGCGCATGGCGCTTGCGCTGGGGGCATTGCGCACCACCGTGAGCAGGCTGTTTCGCACGTTCAGGTAGGTTTTGCGCGGACTTCCCGCGGTTAAGGTTCCGCCGCCAACATGGTAGACGAGCGACGAGCTGCAGGCCTCAACGCCCCATCCCTGACGGTGCATGCGCCAGCAGAGGTC
>DBBY01000036.1:0-5375 GCA_002292855.1 Flavobacteriales bacterium UBA972
CGAGTTCTCCTCCCTTGGCAAGGGTCTTGAGGTCCTTCTTGAGCGAACGGCTGCTTGCGGCACTCAGCCCAAAGCGACCTTGCTTGGTGGCAGTTCCCTCGACGGCCTCTCCGCGGCGAGTGACCACATCAAACTGACCATAAAAGAAGTCATTGTCGCCTGCTTCATCGACCTCGCTCATGGCGCCGTAGCGCTGGCGCAGGTTCTCGACCTCCTTGTCGAGGTCCTTCGCCGTGGGTTCCATCACATAGAACGGAATCTTGACTCGCTCGCTCACTTCAAGGTTCAACTCTGGAGCTAGACCCATGTCAAACTCAAAGGAATGCGAGTCCGCACTAAAATCAATGCTGCCTGGAACGGGCAAGGGCTGGCCCAAAATTTCAATTTTTTCGCGCTCGAGGTAGGCATAAAGCTCATCCTGAAGGCGTTTGTTAATCTCGTCAGCTGTGATGGGCTCCTGGTACTGCCTGCGTATTAGGGTCATCGGGGCCGTGCCCGGGCGAAATCCCGGAATACGCGCCTTTTTGCGGTAGTCCGCAAGCTGCTTTTCTACGGCTTCAGAGTATTCGCTTTGTTCGATGGTGAGGGTAAGGCGGGCGTTCAAATCCGCGTCGACAATCCAGTTTGACTTCATAGACTATTTGGTGTTCAAAAAAGGTCTGCAAAGGTAGGTATTGTATCTTCGGCAAAAATACCAAGCAGTGAAGAGTCCCCTGAATTACCTGATTGCGGTCCTGATGCCCTTGACCGCCCTTGCTCAGTCCCCCGAATTCTCTGTTTACGGGGGTTTGCCCATGTTTATACGCGACAATGCCAGTCCCTTTGGCAAGTGGGGGGCGCAAGAAGGCGGGTTGGACGGTCTTAACCTAAGCACCGGCGCCGAACTTCAGCTGCCCCTTTGGAATGACTTGAGTATGCATGCAGGGCTCGACCTCTACTCCATCCGCGCTGCGGGCTCGACCTCAACAGCCCAGCTGTCCGGCGCATCCCCGCGCATTGGACTTGGCTACACCCGCCCCCTGGGCAACCTTTTGGTGCAAGCCCGCGGATCACTCGGCCTGGCCAGCATGCGCACGACCCAAACCCTTGGTGCCATTACCACCAAACTCAACGAGGGGCTCTACACCTGGGGGTCCCTGTCGGCTCCCGCATCGCTGGGTTTGCGAGTCTCCATGCCTTATGAAAGCGGACGGCTTTACGCAGAGCTCAGCTACCGATACTTCATGTTTGACGACGGCCTCGACGGCATGGGCGGAGGCGGAGCGCGCATCGGCGGCCACGACGACCAAATGCTTATTGGTGTGGCCGGGTACACCTGGAACCTCCAAAACCTTCAAAGCCGCGATCAGCGCGAACTCGTTCAAGCCAAGAAGGAGGCCCAGTCCGTTCCCTCATTGAAAAAAGCGAGTGAAGAGCTCAAAATTGCCCAAGCTGAATTAATGGACGAGCTGGAAGTGGTCAAAATTCAAAAGCTCAAGTTGGAGCAACGCCTCGACTCCATGGACCAGGGCCTCAAAGCGCCAAGCGCGACCCAAAGCCAAAGCCAGATGGCCGGCGGCAGCGCCTCTGTTGGCCCTGAAATCCGCTACGTGGTCGTCGTAGGAAGCTTCCGCAGCGAACGCCTAGCCGCTCAGTATGTGAGTCGCCTAAAGGCCGCAGGCGTGAACTGCTCTATTACCGAAGGATCGAATGGATTTGTTCGCGTGTACACTGGTCCGTACCGGTCTGAATCCATTGCCTTTAGCATGCTCGATAAAGTCCGCGTCGAAACGCCAGGGGCTTGGCTGCTTCGGATCTAGGTACTTATAGCTAGTTACAAAAAACCCAGGCTTAACAGCCTGGGTTTTTCTTTGGTGCGCGAAGGGGGACTCGAACCCCCACATCCTTACGGACACTAGATCCTGAGTCTAGCCTGTCTACCAATTTCAGCACTCGCGCTTCATGTTCCCTGGTAAGGGGTTAATTCTACTCTGAGCCACTCATGGGACTCGAACCCACGACCCTCGCATTACGAATGCGATGCTCTACCAACTGAGCTAAAGTGGCAAAATGGGCTGCAAATATAAGTGGGTGGGCTGTACTTTTGGGCAGTAACCATTCCTTGTAACCATGCGCCTCATTCTTGCCCCACTGTTCACGCTGCTTAGCACCGGCTTGTTTGCTCAACTTTTTGCTGGTTTTGGCGCGGAATACCGCATTCCAAGTGCCAACAGGATGGCTACAAGCAGCAGCCCCATTACCCAAATCGGCTACCAATGGGGGGACTTCGCTGCCGTCAGTCAGTTTAGGGTTCCCAATAAGGCGCCTGACTACACCGTTCCCAACTGGTTTGCGGGCGGACGATTGGAGTGGCTTGCCTACGACCTAAGCCTAGACAGCCTACCCCTTCCCCTGCTGAATGCGGTACAATGGCAAGTCGTTTTGAGCGGACAATGGTCAAGGCTGGACGGTCACCGCTTTCGCAGCGAGCATTTGGGATTGTATGAAACTGACCACTGGACCCGTGAAATCTACCAATTTCAGTATGGACGCAACGAGTTTCTTGCGGGCATCGGCATTCAAGGTCGATACAAATCCTGGTCAGCGCTTGCCGAAGTTCAGTATGGACCCGGCGCTCGACTCGATACCTGGGTTTACCGCAGCCATCTGTTTCAAGACGGCAACGAGGTCATTATTGACAACTACTACTTCTACGAACGCTATAATCTGGCTCGCTTAAGCATTACCCTACGCAAAAACTTAACATTCTCGTCAAAGTAGGATCACGAATCGAGCTACTCCGACTTATTCTATTAATAATTTGCGGCAATTGGATTAGATTTTTTACCTACTTTTAAGGGGTAGTTCGATGCTGCACTAAATCAGACCAACCATGATCAAACGTATTCTTGTAATCATCCTATTTGGCGCCACACTCGGAGCCTCAGGCCAGTTGAGTCTTCCTACCTTTGAAGTAGGGGCTGGCTTGGCATTGCGCCACACGGAGGGATTCTACATCCCGCGTTTTAGTTTGGCGGGGCATAAATTCTTCAAGGGCCTTGGCCTTTATTTGACTTATGAGCAGCGCAACAACGTGCAGTTTGCCGACGACTTTAATGCGGACGGCAACTACCAACGCTACCTAGTTGGCCCCACCTTGTATGTAAATCCCAATATTTACGTCTATGGCGGAATCAGTCCTTTTGGCCCTTATGGCCTTGGTGGCGACGGCGGCTTTGGCAAGGTGCGCAAAGAAATCGGATTTGCTTATGTTTTTAAGCCCTTTACCCTGCACGCGGGCTATTCCAATTGGGTTGGTTTCACCACTGGCGTCGGATATCAATTCGGCGGAGCCTCCGGTACGGAGATGAGTTTTCAAAGCAAGTCCCGCCCTAGTCGCTCAAGACCAGCCTCCTCTGGTATGGCTAAGAAGGCCCAGTCCCCTCGCGTTGACACCGTGTTTATAACGAATGAAGTAGTTAAAGAAGTGATTAAAGAGGTTCCAGTGGAGTCCGTTAGAGAGGTCACTAAAGAGGTTGTTCTTGAATCTGCCTTAACCCTACTCTTTAACCTGAATTCCACCGAGTACTCTAGCGCTACCATGGTGAAGGTTGAAAGCGAACTCGCTGCGCTCCGAGCTAAGTATCCTAACTCGAAACTGCTCATTGTTGGCAATACGGACGAATCAGGAAGTGCAACCTACAACTACAACCTCGGTTTAATGCGGGCTCAAAAAGTAGCCAACTACCTAATGTCCAAAACAGGACTTAGCGAGGAGAACATCATTATTCGTTCTGACGGTAAGGTTCGTCCCCAGTCTGACGATAAAGACCAAAACCGCCGGGTCGACGTGTACATCATGCTCGACAAGTAGGGTTAGCAAATTTTTAAAAGCAAAAAGCCCGGCTTCGTAGGCCGGGCCTTTTTATTGGTGCGGATGAAGGGAATCGAACCCCCACGCCTCACGGCGCTAGATCCTAAGTCTAGTGCGTCTACCAATTTCGCCACATCCGCATTAGGAGGGGCAAAGATACATTGTCGAAGCCTCTGTTCTGCTGCCTCAATTTGAAGCCCGCGATGGAGCCTGATGACTCAAAGGAAGTACCTTTGCGCCGCCATGGCAGTACAAACATTGATTCCGAGCGAGCTGAGTATTCAAGACCTGCAGCGCACCCTGCAGTTTGCCGTCGGGCCGAGGCCCATAGCCTTGGTTTCGAGCATAAACAGGCTGGGGCAAGTCAACCTTTCGCCGTTCAGCTATTTTAATATTTTTAGCACCAATCCGCCGATTCTCATCTTCTCGCCGTCCCAGCGCTTGCGCGACGGAGGCAGTAAAGACAGCCTACTGAACGTTCGGGAGGTTCCCGAGGTGGTAGTGCATGCGGTCAGCCATGCCATGGTAGAGCAGACCAGCCTTTCAAGCACTTCGTACGAACGCGGAGTAAACGAATTCATCAAGTCAGGCTTCACGGCGGTTCCAAGCAGCCACGTGACGCCCCCGAGAGTCGCCGAATCTCCGGTAGCCCTGGAGTGCAGAGTGAATGAGGTAATCGCCTTAGGAGAGGGTCCGGGCGCCGGTAACCTGGTCGTTTGCGAGGTGATTGCCATTCATATTAACGATAGCATTCTCGACGATGAGGGCCAGCTTGACCAAGACCGACTCGACTTGGTAGGTCGTTTGGGCGGAGATTGGTACGTGCGAGCCCATGGCGATGCACTCTTTGAGGTGGAGAAGCCCGTCACGACCCTGGGCATTGGGGTAGACGCCCTTCCGCGCAGCGTTAGGCTCTCGACGGTGCTCACGGGCAACGACCTCGGGAAGCTCGGAAACACGGAAATGCTGCCCCTGCAAATTGAAATTGAAGAATTCATGCAGCATCACCGCATTAACGCTATCTTTAGGCTTCATGTCGATCCAATTGAGCGCCGAGAGGCCCTGCACCTGTATGCCAAAGAGCAGCTCGATAAGGGCAAAGTCCACAAGGCTTGGAAGGCCTTGCTGGTGGATCGTCTGAATACCCACAATACCGACACAGAATAACCCCCCCTAATTAATTTTTCTCTATATCCATGGAACTTTCCGGAACCATTAAAAAGCTTTTTGAGACCCAGCAGGTCAGCCCAACTTTTCGCAAGCGCGAGGTAGTAATTGAAACCGACGAGAATTACCCGCAGGTAATTATGTGTGAATTCACCCAAGATCGTGCAGACATTCCATCTCGGTACAACGAGGGCGATAAAGTGACCGTCTCGATTAACATTCGCGGCCGCGAGTGGACCAACCGCGAGGGCGAAACCCGCTACTTCGTGAGCATCCAGGGATGGCGCATGGCCCCATGGGACGGCACCAGTGCCGAACCCACTAGCGCACCCCGCTCTGACCGCGACGACCGCGG
>DBBY01000036.1:5482-11306 GCA_002292855.1 Flavobacteriales bacterium UBA972
GGAGACCGACGCAACCAAGGTGGCGGTAATTTTGGCGGAGGAGACCCCATTGCTCGTGCCGCTTCGCAGCAGGCTCCGGGCTTTGACAAGTCCAACGACGATGACGATTTGCCATTTTGATCCCTTAGGTTCAAAGGCATTGAAGGCGACCCCGCGGGGTCGCCTTTTTTTATGGAACTGCGCGACGCCTGCGCCGGGGGCCAATTGCACCACGTGCAAGCCATGGTCCGCCTACTTCACTGTGCGCACGTCAAGCACGTCGCGCAAGGCCGTTCCAAGTACCTGAAAGGCGAGCACCAAACTCGCCAAAGCGAGCCCTGGAATCAGTGCAAGGTGGGCCTGGCCGGTGAGCAGATAGGGGTAGTGGTCGCGAATCATTCCGCCCCATGAGGGCATTGGGGGCTGGGCTCCGAGGCCCAGAAAAGACAAGCCCGACTCGAGCAGAATTGCGCTTGCAAACTGGCTCGCAGCAAGCACAATAAGGGGCGCCAGCGTTTGCGGCATAATGTGCTTCCAAAGAATCCGTCGGTTGGAGTATCCCAGAACTTGGGCGGCCTGCACAAATTCTGAAGGCTTCCATGCCTTTACTTGGCCGCGGATCAGTCGCGCGACCTCAACCCACGAGGTGAGTCCGACCGCCACAAAAACCTGCCAAAAGCCCTTGCCCAGCACAAAGCTGAGGGCCATGACCATGAGCAATGAGGGTATGCTCCAAAAAACTTGAATTAAGCCCGACAGGGCGGAATCCACCGGCCCGCCGTAAAAGCCGGCCCAGGCTCCGATGGGAATGCCCACCAGCATGGCTATGCCCACTGCGATAAACCCCACCGACAGCGAAACCCTTGAACCTAGCAGCAGGCGACCGGTCATGTCGCGGCCGTAGCGGTCGGTTCCGAGCCAATGCATCACGCCGTCTGAGCCCCGGTGCTGCATGGGCTTAGCGCTCTCTGCGAGGTTCATGCTGTTGGCCCAAGGACTAGAGTCCGCACTAAAGCCGTAGGCGAAAACCGCTAAAAACAACCAAAGGAACAAGACTACTGCCCCGGTCCGGCCAAGCGGATTGCGCCAAAGCGCCGCCAACGTGGCAACTACCTTCATTGCAGATCAAGTAGCAAGCGCATGGACTCAACTACCGTCTGGTCCCGGCGAACTGCCCTGAGCCAGCGACGGTCTTCTTCGGCCTTCTCTGGCTTGCTCGCCGTAATCATTTTTGCCACGGTGGTATCAGTGCGCAAACCGCTCAGGTCAAATCTTTTAATCGCCTCTGCGTCGGCCTTGCGGTCGGCGGCAAAGTCTGCCCAAGCAAGGGGAAGGCCCGTCTTGGACTGCTCGTCTCGCAAAAAATTGGAGTACTCGTTGACCAACTTGAACTCCGCCTTGTCGTTCACCCGGGCCTGGGAGGCTGCAATGGCCGATTGACGCTTGGGCGAAGCGGCCTGAGCCTTGAATACCGAAGGAGCAATGCGGTCTGAAGCCAAGGCAAAATCCAGCTCGCGCTCGCCATAGGGAACGTGCTGAAAAGCACTGGGTATGACCACGTCGCTAAGCACACCGTCGAGCTGGGTCGTTCCGCCGTTGACGCGATAGTACTTCTGAATGGTCAATTTAAAGGCACCCAGGGGTTGCTGGCTCGCATAATAGGGGCCTGCTGCGCGGTCAAAGTCGAGCATATTTTGCACCGTACCCTTACCAAAGGTTTGCTTGCTGCCTACCACCACAGCCCTGCCGTAGTCCTGAAGGGCAGCCGCCACAATCTCTGAAGCCGAGGCCGTAGACTCGTCCACGAGGACAACAAGGGGTCCGTCCCAAACGATACCCGGAGTCGGATCGTCGTAGGAACGCACGCGCTGACCCTGTGTCTTGACCTGAACCACGGGGCCCTGATCAATAAAATGACCGGCAATACCCACCGCGGCAGGCAGTGAACCGCCGCCGTTGCCCCGCAAATCAAAAATAATTCCGCGCGCTCCTGCAGCCTTAAGAGCCAAAAGCTCGCTGCGCACGTCTTCGGAACAATCGCGGTTGCTTTCGTTAAAAAAGTCTACATAAAATTTGGGCAGTCGAATGTAGCCGATGCCGTCGCCCAAAAGCGCACTTCGTGCAAACGTTGCCTCCACTTCCACAATGTCGCGAACGATGGGAATAACTTTTTCGCTTCCGTCCTTTTTGCGCACCGTGAGGCGCACCTCGGTACCTTTTTTGCCGCGGACCTTGGTCACCACCTTGTTCACGCGCATGCCCACCACGTCCTCGGATTCAGCACTGCCTTGACCCACCTTGAGCAACTTATCGCCCACCTCGAGCTCGCCCTGCCTCCAGCAGGCGCTGCCGGTAACAATGCTTGAAATAGTCACGTACTCGCCGTCCTGCTGAAGCTGGGCTCCGATGCCTTCGAGCTGCCCGGTCATTTCGATTTCAAAGGCTTCCTGCTGCTGGGGCGGGAAGTACTGACTGTGTGGGTCAAAGGCCGAAGCATAGGCATTGATGAAGTAGCCAAAATCGTCCGATCGATCCATGGACTCCAGCCCGTCGAACCATTCGTCGTGAATTTCCAACTCCTTGAGGCGGGCATCAGACTCGTTTTTAGCAAATTCCGGATGGCCGGGTAAAAAAGCCGAATTGATGCTGTCCTTCTTCTCGTACGCGCGATCGTAGAGGCGATCCATTACTCGCGAGGCGAGGTAGTCCGCCCAAAAACCGTCCATCGCGGCCGAATCCTTGACAAAACGACGCTTCTCTGCATCGGTCTCCAGAGTCCGCATGGTAGTGTAATCCAATGGTTTAGCCAGCAAACGCGTAAAGCGACGGCGGGCCTCTGCGCGCCTTTTAACCCATAGAGCCGTACTTTCTTCAAAGAACTTCAAGTCTCCGCTCTTCAAAAAATCGTCGAGCTGTAGGCGGCTCTTGGCCAAAAAATCGTAGTCCGATTGGTACAAAAAACGCTTCTCGCCGTCAATGAGTTCGAGGTAGGCGCTGAACACGTCTTCGCTGAATTCATCGTTGATTTCGCGCGGCTGGTAGTGCACCCCTTGCAGGGCCTCGGTCACGAGACGCAAAATCAAGGATTCCTTGTCGGTGTTGCCGCTCTGAATTCGCTGGAATCCAAAGGCGGCCCCCGCAACCAAAATCAGCGCAGGGATAGTGTATTTCAAGTTGCGTGTCATAAAGAGTGTGCGAAGGTTCGCTAGCATGAGCCCGAAAGTACACAATTCGTGCCGTGCACTTGCCATGGCAGGCCAAGTTGTCAGAACCGGCAACCAATAAGGACGGCACAGTGTTTGCCCCTGTGGGGGCTGACAATCAAACGCCCAATTTATTCCCGTGAATAGAATTCTTCTCTGCATCCTCGGTCTGCCTTTGTGCCTTGCCGCCCAGACCCGCAGTATGGTGGGAACCGTCGTGGACAATTCCAACGGAGAAGTCCTCACTGGGGTAGTGGTCGCCTGGGAGTCCCCCAGTAAAAAAACTAGTATTCTAACCAATACCTACGGCCTGTACAGCTTGTCTATTCCTGCTGAAGCGGGCACCATTCGGGTGCAGATTTTGGGCTATACGCCCTTCACGCAATCCATTAAGGCGGGCCGTGAGGCAATAAAGCTCAACGTGCGCCTCAAAGAAGAGTCCTTTGAACTCGGTGAAGTCGCCGTGCAGGGGCAGCGCAAACTCGACAACAACGTCAAAACGACCGAAATGTCGGTGAGCACCTTAAGCTCTAAAGAAATTAAGAAAATTCCGCAACTGCTGGGCGAAACAGACATTGTGCGCACCCTAACCCTCCTGCCGGGAGTAAGCACCGTGGGTGAAGCCTCCAACGGCTTCAACGTGCGCGGGGGCAATGCAGACCAAAACTTGATTTTACTTGATGAAGCACCCGTCTATTCCTCGTCGCACCTTTTTGGTTTTTTTAGCATTTTTAATGCCGACGCGGTGCGAGACGTTACGCTGTACAAGGGAGGCATGCCCTCTAACTACGGCGGACGGCTGTCGAGCGTGCTCGACGTGCGTCAAAAAGAAGGCAACAGCGAGCGATATGCTGCCCAAGGAGGCATAGGCCTGCTCAGCAGCCGTTTGACCGTCGAGGGGCCCTTGGTGAAGCAGAAAGCGAGCTTCATGGTCAGCGGACGGCGGTCGTATTTTGATTTGTTTTTGCCCTACACCGGCAACCTCGAGCTGCAGAATACCAAAATCTACTTCTACGACCTCAACGCCAAAGTCAATGCAACCTTAAGCGACAAAGACCGGGTATTCGCCAGCATGTACTTTGGCCGCGACCAATTTGGCGCCCAGGATTTGTTTGACTTCGGCTGGGGCAACTGGACCTCTACACTGCGATGGAACCGCATAGTCAATACCAAACTATTTTTTAATGCCACCGCAGTCTATTCCGACTACACCTATTCCTTGGGCACTCCTGAAGATGCCATTCCATCGTTCAAGCTCGATTCGCGCATCCAAAACACGGTTACCAACCTTGGCTGGACCTACTACGCCAACGCAAGGCACAAAATCGACTGGGGAGTGCAAAACACCTACTATGTTTTTTCGCCCGGCCAAATCACCGGAGCTTTTGACATCGAGCTTCGCCAAGAATTCGCTACCGAGCCGGCCATTTTTGTGAGCGACGACATCAAGGTATCCGACAAACTCAGCATCACCGCGGGCCTTCGCTACAGCGGCTTTGCCAACCTGGGTAAGCGCCGAGTATTTTCTTATGCAGACCCCCTCTACCCTAGCCCCACCACCATCACCGACACTGCCTTTTTTGAAAGCGGTGAGATCGTGAAGTCTTTTGTGAATTTGGGCGGACTGGAACCTCGATTTGCCCTGAACTACGAGCTCGGGCCCAAGTCGTCGCTCAAGGCCAGCTACAACCGCTCGCGGCAGTACATCCACCTAATCTCCAACAACACCACCGCCACGCCGGTAAACGTTTGGCGCCCTGCCGGTCCCTACATTGACCCTGCCACCGTGAACCAAATTGCCGTGGGTGCCGTGCGCAACTTCAACGACGACAACGGAATCCGCATCAGCTGGGAGGCCTACTACAAGTCCTTTCAAAACCTAATTGACTACCGCGACGGCGCAGACTTGGTATTCACCGACGACATTGAGACCGAACTGCTCTCGGGCGGCGGCCGAGCCTACGGTACCGAACTGCTCCTTGAGAAGAAAACCGGCAAACTAACGGGTTGGATTGGCTACTCCTTGGGGCGCACCGAACGCCTCGTAGACGGGCCCACGCGCACTACCCGCATCAACAACGGCGAATGGTACCCTGCCAATTGGGATAAGCTTCACGATGTAAGTGTGGTTTTCACCTGGACCATGACCAAAAAATGGGATCTGGGCGGAACCTGGATCTACCAGTCAGGCCGCCCCATAACCTACCCCGACGCGCGCGGCGAATTTGAGGGCATCTACTACCCCGTCTACACCAACCGAAACGCGGCGCGAACTCCCGCTACCCACCGACTTGACCTGTCCTTCACCCGGAGCGTGGGCAAACGCGCCAGTTGGAACTTTGGGGTGTACAACGCCTACGGCCGCCGCAACCCCTACAGCATCTTCTTTAGGGCGGACTTTGAAAACCCTACCAACGTATCTGCATACCGCCTGAGCATATTTGGCTCTGCCGTGCCATTCTTCACCTATAACTTCTCCCTGTAATGAGCCCCATGAGCCACCTTCGCCGCTTTCGCCTGCTAGTGCCCGTCGCCTTGGCTGCCTCACTTGCCAGCTGCCAGGATATTATTGAGGTTGACCTCCCCGAGGGCGAAACCCGTCTTATAGTTAATGGTCGTGTCACCGACCGCGACTCCGTGCG
>DBBY01000033.1:0-2993 GCA_002292855.1 Flavobacteriales bacterium UBA972
TGGTCGCGGTAGTATCCGCTTCTAAAGTCTCCGTTGCGAAAAACCCTTGCCCATGCGAGCTGAGCGAGCTCCTTGCCGTCGCCAAAAATGCCAAATTTGGCCTTGCCCGTCAAGACCTCCTTGCGGCCCAAAAGCGAGCATTCTCGGCTTAGGATTCCGAGTCGGTAGTCGCGAAGTAGTTCCGTTGAAAAGTCAGAGGGGGTTTGGCCTTGCATTGCACAAAAATAACCCGACCTTTGGGCGGACTAAACTCTTTATTTGATTTATTGCCATGAAATTTTTCATCGACACTGCAAACCTCGCCGAAATCAGAGAAGCCCACGACATGGGAATCCTTGATGGCGTTACCACGAATCCATCCCTGATGGCCAAAGAAGGCATCTCAGGAACCGACAATATTCTCAAGCACTACAAGGCCATCTGCGGCATTGTTGACGGGGACGTGAGCGCGGAGGTTATTTCAACCGACTTCGCGGGGATGGTGCGCGAGGGGGAACTTTTGGCCGAAATCGACCCTAAAATTGTAGTGAAGGTTCCCATGATTAAGGACGGGGTCAAGGCAATTCGCTACTTCAGCGACCGCGGAATCAAGACCAACTGCACCCTGGTGTTTAGCGCAGGCCAAGCCCTTCTAGCCGCTAAGGCCGGCGCGACCTATGTGTCGCCCTTCATCGGCCGCCTTGACGATATTTCTACCGACGGACTTAGCTTGATCGAAACGATTCGCACCATTTATGACAACTATGGCTTTGACACCCAGATCCTAGCAGCCAGCGTGCGCCACTCCATGCACATTATTGAATGCGCTACCATCGGAGCCGACGTAATGACCGGTCCACTGAGCGTGATTACGGCCCTGCTTAAGCATCCCCTTACCGACAGCGGTTTAGAGAAGTTTTTAGAAGACTACCGCAAGGCCAACTCCTGAGCCGCCCATTGAGCCAGAGCCTGTCGGTCGGGCTTGCCGCTTGAACCATATGGAATCACGTGCTCAAGCACGTGCTTGGGGCGCTGCCAACTGGGCAGCGCTTCCCATTTTAGGGCGATTTGGTTTCGGTCAAAGCCTGGAGCACCAACCCAAACCAGCATCTGTCCCCACTCCCGGCTGGGAATGCCCACCGCGACGCCTTCGCGACCGCTGGCGGCTTCAACGACCTCGGGAAAGATTTTTTTGCCCGCACTTACCACGACGCCATCGAGACGTCCGAGCCATTCAAACTCGCTGTTCGAAAGCACCTTAGCAGCGTCTGTGGTAACCAATTCATGAACTCCGCGCGACGGATCGTCCACCACCAGGGAATCGCCTTTCTGGGCAAATAGTACGCCGGGAAGCCCGCGGTAGGTCCGCCCTGTACCGATCTGGCGCAGGGCAACGTGGGTCAGGGTTTCGGTCATTCCGTAGCCGTGGTAGACGGGGTTGGGCCACCTTGAAAGGGCATCCTCGAGTTCGGGACGTACATCTGCCCCACCCAAAAGCGTGCAGTGAACGTCCGTGGGATCAAATTGGGGATCGGCCGCCAAGGCTGCAGCCTGCTCGGGAACCAACGCCACAAAGTCATAGCGCAAACCTGGGCGCGTCGCCGGCCTCCGTTCCACGGGCAGAATGTCGAGTTTAAGGCCCGCCATGAGGGCGCGTACGACCATCATGAATCCGCCCACCGTCTTCGCCGACAAAAGCAAGGGGCTTCGCTGGCCCTCGCTTAGGCCAAAAAAGGCAATGGTCGCAAGGGCACTGGCCTCAATGTGAATGCGCTGCAGCATCAGTTCCTTGGGAGCACCCGTGCTGCCGCTGGTGTGCAGGGTATAGGTCGATAGGCCGGAATTCCACCAAGCCACCACGTCCTCAACTTCTTGACGGCGCGCGGTGCTGCAGGCGGGGCTGAATTCGAATTCAGCCTGGGGCCCACGAGGCTTAGGGGGGCGTCCTTGGCTCACCGCATCCAGAGTTCACCGCGGCGCACCTCCGTGCGCGGCGGCAGATTGTTGGTATAGAGCGACCCGGTTCCGAAGCCCTGGTAGCCCTCGAGGTCGGGCAAGGTCGACGCCCACTGCGCAATGGCGCTTAGGCCCACGCTGCCCTCAAGGGCTGAAGTGATCCAGTACTTGATGCCGCGGGCTCGGGCGCGAACAATCCAATCTTCACTTGAATATATTCCACCCAAAAGACTCGGCTTCAGTACTATATACTGAGGTTGAATTTCATCAAGCAGGGCGTCGCGGTCGGCCGCAGCATGCACCCCGATGAGGCTCTCGTCGAGGGCCACCGGCAGGGTTCCGCTCGAGGCAGCAGCCTTGAGACCCGCGCGTTCTGAGGGAGGACAGGGCTGCTCGATGCTGTGCAGGTTGAATTCGCGAAGGGCCTCCATGCGCTCCAGGGCGAGGTCGCCAGGCCAGGCACCGTTGGCGTCGACGCGCAGCTCGAGGCTTGGGTCCAGGCTTCGGTTGTGGCGCAGCACGTCGCACTCAGTGTCGAAATCCAGTGCGCCCACCTTCATTTTGAGGCAGCGAAATCCCTCGGTAATGCGGGCTTCGGACTGGTCGTGTAGGTAGCAGCTCGAGCCCATCCAGAGGAGGCCGTTGATGGGAATTCCGGCTTCACCGCGTGCAAAGGGAGTATTGGCGAGGCGGGTACCGTTGCCACCCTGAGACTGGTCGGCCCAGGTGAGGAGGGCTTGCTCGACGGCGAATACCAGCGAAGGCCAATCCACCCAGGTCGCAGCCCACTCGGGGTCAAGCCGACGCTGACGGGCCCAGTCGGCCCAGGTTTCGTCGCTGAGCGCACTGAGCGCGCGGCAGATTTGGTCAAGCTTTTGGGCGTAGTCGGGGCGGTCGTCGATTGAAAGTCCGGGGAGGAGCCCGCACTCGCCTTGGCCGCGGAGCCCGTCGCATTCCACATCGATAAAGTGAGCCGGCTTGGCCATCATAATCCCGCGCGAGGTGCCTGCAGGCGTTTTAAACGCGTAGGAATAGGTCCAGTGGCTCGCCTTCACCGC
>DBBY01000033.1:3069-12195 GCA_002292855.1 Flavobacteriales bacterium UBA972
ATGAGCAGGCCAATGCCCATGAGCAGCGCAAAAAGAACCGTTTGAAGGGCCAGTGGCTTCAGGAGCTTGTCGAATTCTGCCGGAGAACGAGCCTTCCAACCCTTCCATGCGGTCTCGGCCATCAAGGGCAGGGTCGCCGCAAACAAAAAGCTGCGGCTGCAGGTGACGGGCGCCTGCAGCAAAACAAAAAGAATCGCAGCCAGCCATCCCTGAAAGAGCAGGAGCAGCTGGTAAAGTTTGGCCATGGACAAACCCATTTTGCCAGCAAGGGTATTCTTACCCGCTGCTCGGTCGGTCTCGATGTCGCGCATGTTGTTCAAATTCAGTACTCCCGCCGCAAAAAGGCCAACAGCGAGCCCGGGGAGCAGCATCAGCCAATCCCATGCTTGGGTTTGAAGAAAGTACGAACCCGCCAAGCCAACCGGTCCAAAGAATACAATGACAAAGAGGTCACCGAGTCCGCGGTAGCCATAGGCCGCACGCCCCATGGTATAGCCGCGCGCGCTGCAGATGGCAGCTGCGCCGAGCACCAAGTAGCCTAAGAGGTAGCCCACAGGCATTCCGCGGGTTCCCCACCACGAGGTCGCTGCCGTAAGCACCGCGGCAAGGATCGTCACCCCGAGAACGGCGCGGCGCATTGAGGCTACCGAGATGGCTCCGCTCGCCACTGCGCGCTGCTCTGCGTCCGCGGCGCGGTGCTCGTCGGCACCTTTGAGGCTGTCGCCCAAGTCGTTCGCGAGATTCGACAAAATTTGGTAGGCCGTGGCCGTCGCTAAGGTCAGAACCAGCAGCAGCACATCAAAGTAGCCGCGGTCGGCGGCGATCAAGGTTCCGAGGACAATGGTCGCCCACGCCAACGGAAGGGTTCGGGGCCTCATCGCCCCAATCCAAGGACTCATGGGAACATAGGAAACTTACCAAAGTCGGGATCACGCTTCTCCAAAAAGGCTTTTTTGCCCTCTTGCGCCTCCTCCATGAGGTAGTACATCAAGGTGGCGTCGCCGGCAAACTCCATGAGTCCGCGCTGCCCGTCGAGCTCCGCATTGAGCCCGCGCTTGATCATGCGAAGGGCCATTGGGGAGAGCATCATCATCTGGCGGCACCAGTCCACCACGGTGCTCTCGAGGTCTTCGAGCGGAACCACTTTATTCACCATGCCCATGTCAAAGGCCTCCTGGGCCGTGTACTGCTGGCAAAGGAACCAAATTTCGCGCGCCTTCTTTTGACCCACGTGCCGAGCGAGGTAGCTCGAGCCAAAACCTGCATCAAAACTACCCACCCGCGGACCGGTCTGGCCGAATCGAGCATTGTCTGAAGCCACGGTAAGGTCGCAAACCACATGCAGCACGTGGCCTCCACCGATTGCGTAGCCGTTTACCATGGCAAGAACCGGCTTGGGAATTTCGCGAATGCGTTTGTGCAGGTCGAGTACATTCAGGCGCGGAACGCCGTCTTCGCCGACGTAGCCTCCAACCCCTTTGACGTTTTGGTCTCCCCCGCTGCAAAAAGCCTTATCGCCTTCACCCGTGAGCACCACCACGCGCACGTCGCTGCGCTCGCGGCAAATGTCAAAGGCCTCAATCATCTGCGTATTGGTCTCTGGCCTAAAGGCGTTGTAAACCTGCGGACGGTTGATGGTAACCTTGGCTATGCCCTCAAAAAATTCAAATTTGATGTCGGAATACTCCTTGATGGGGGTCCATGCGATGTTCTTCATAGTGGGATCAAAATTAGGCTCCAAATCGACCCTTCCAGGCTTTTTCTGAAGCATCCGGGTCGGTAAAAAGTTCCAAAACGGCCGGGCCGAAATCACTAATGAACGAGGGCCAAGCAGCCTCAAATTCAACAATATTGCCCGCACTTCGGTAGCTAAATCCTTGATTTTCTGCGGACGCACCTACGTTTCGTCGGTGGCGAAAGCCGAAATTTCGGTCCAAGAGTCCGCTAGCCCGGGGACCCTCGATCCATTGAAAAATTTGCCCACCCTGGTTGTTGACCACGACTACCTTGAGGGCCGGGAGTGCGTCATAGGCCAAGCCTGCCCCGCCGTCGTACAAGAACGATAATTCGCCGGTGACCAAGAGGGTGGGTCGCTGGGAGGCCCACATAGACCCCAAGGCCGTCGAGGTCTGACCGTCGATTCCGCTGACGCCGCGGTTGCCAAAATGCCGAATGCCGGGGGCGTAGAGGCCCTGACCCCATAAAAAGTTGGCATAGCGTATGGGCGTAGAGTTGCCCCAATGCAGATCCCAATCCGAGCTAATTTTTTGAGCGATGGCCCGATGTACCGCCATGTCCTGCCAGCCCTCGGATGCCGCAGCACTGCGGCGGCGTGGCGCCCAGGGAGAACCCAAGTCCGGAGCTTGGTCGGCGAGATCCTTGAGTGCGTCGTAGGGATGGGCATAGCTGCGAGACTGGACTGAGCCAAATAAATCAGGCAGGGGGTCGCGCGGGCCGATGACCCAATGCCTGCAGCCTTTGAGCTTGGCCTTGGCATTCTTGGCTACCCAAGCGCCTCCGATGCTCACCACCGCATCAAGGTCAGGAAGACCCAGTTCCAGAGTGTCTTCGAGCTGCTCCGCCGCGTCGCTGGGCAGTTGGCTCAGGGGCTCCGCCGCAATCATCCATCCCTTGCGAGCCAGTTCGCGCACCGCGGGTTCCGCGTCGCCCCACGATGGGTTCCACTGACCGACCACCAGTAAGGGGCGCTTGGCGTGGCGCACCAAATCGGGGAGCTCAAGGTTCAACGGCTCGACAGCCAAGGCTTGATCGCCTAAGGACCCAGCAGCTCGAGGCGGGACGACTTCATAGAGCGGCTCAGCCATCGGCACGTTCAAGTGAACCGGCCCAAACTTTAGTGAGGCAAGGGCCTGATCCACCACCGCAGCATTCCATTCTAAAGTCTGGTCCAGGTTAAGTAAGCCCTTACCGACAAGGTGGTCGTCAAAAATCCGCTCTTGGCGAATGCTTTGCCCCTGGCCGTTGTCGATTAAGGCAGCAGGGCGGTCGGCCGTAACAACAAGCAGCGCGACCTGCTGGTAAAAGGCTTCTGCAACCGCTGGCCCAAAATTCAGGGCCGCCGTACCGCTAGTACAGACGGCAAAGGCAGGCTTGCCCGCGGCAATGGCGGCTCCGAGGGCCCAGTGCGCGGCACTGCGCTCGTCGAGCAGCACCTGGTTTGGAGCCTCAAGATCCCTAAAGGCAAGGACTAAGGGCGCGCAACGGCTGCCGGGCGAGGCAACCCATCCTGCCCAATCCAAGCGGGCAAAACGATCGCGAAGCATTCCCGCTATCTGGGAAGACGTTGTTTTTGTTTTCACCCGATTAAAACGCTTTCGAGCGTGCGAAGTTTTTGCTCGGTTTCTACCCACTCTCCCTCGGGGTCAGACTTGGCGGTAATTCCACCGCCGGCGTAGCCAAGAAGTCCGTCGGAGCCCCATTCTACGCAGCGCAGGGTGACATAAAAAACCGACCGCTCTGCACCGGACCAGCCAAAATAGCCCGAGTAATTGCGTCGGCTGTAGCCCTCGTGCAGGCGAATGAAGGCCTGAGACTGCGCCCGCGGAAGGCCGCCCACCGCAGGAGTCGGATGCAGGGCCATAGCGACTTCCCAGGCACTAATGGTCGAATGCAGACCGGTAATGTGGCTGCACAAATGCTCTACAGGGCCCGCCTGCAGTACCGTAGGACCGTCGATTTCGAGGGACTGCAGCCCAAGCGCTTGAAGCATTTGAACGATGTCTTTGGTCACCACGTGCTGTTCCTCGCGCTCCTTGAGGCCCCAAACGCCTTCACTGCCAAGCAGACGGGTACCCGCCAGAGACATGGTTCGCACAACCTGGCCCTGAACCTCGGTCAGGCACTCTGGGGTTGCTCCCATCCAAATGCTTGCTCCCGGGGCACGGAGCAAAAAAACAGTGGCCCTAGGGTAGGCCTCCGAGAGGCGTTCAAAGGCCTCGAGGGGCTGCACTGAACTGCTCGGGTAGGCCCTGGTGCGAGACAAAACGACCTTCTCCACCACGCCGTCAAGGCAGGCCTGACGCGCCTGCTCGACAAGATGCCGGTAGTCTTCTTCGCTGTGGGAGTTCTGGGGAGCAATCGCTGGCAGCGCGCTGCGCTCCAAAGCCCCTGCGATCCAACGACGACCCTCTAGGCCTTCGCCCCGTGGAATGGCCTCAAACCGCTCTAGAAGTCCGCTAAATTGGGCGATGCCAAAGTTGCCGCTGTCGGAGGGTCGAAGTTCCCAAGCCTTTGGCGCCGAGCCTGACTCGCGAATCAAGGCAAACCCGCTCACTCGTGCTGCTTGTGCACCCGCGGCACAATCGCGTTGGTCATTTTTACAAACGAAACGAGCTTGCCTGCATCGTCCACAACCCGAATTTCAAGCACGTGCGTACTGCGTCCGCGGTGCAAAAAAGTGGCTGTTCCGTGAACAAATCCGCCTCGCGCACTGCGCACGTGGTTGGCCGCGATCTCGAGCCCTACGGCTACAAAATTCTGCGGGTCGTCCAAAAAAATCTGCGATGCTGCACTTCCCGCAGTCTCGGCAAGGGCCACTGTGGCTCCGCCGTGAAGCAGTCCGAGGGGCTGCATATGCCCGGGAGTTACGGGCATGCGGACGGTCAGTGAGGATTCGGTCATGGCCATGTATTCGATCCCGAGGGTCTGCATCAAAGTGCCCTCGCGGCGGCGGTTTAGTTCGGCCAAAATTTCAGGGTGCGTCATGGCCTGTAAAGATAGGCACCGACTATACCTTTGCCTCTTAACTTCAGTCGTAGCGAAGCAATGCTTACCATAACCCTACCCGACGGCTCTGTCCGCTCCTATCCCGACGGTTCAACCGCCCTTCAGGTTGCCGAATCCATAAGCCGCGGACTCGCGCAAAACGCCCTAACTGCAAAGTGGAACGGGCAAAGCGTAGAACTCCATGAGGCCCTGAGCGGCAGCGGATCGCTCGTGTTTTTCACCTGGGATCAGCCCGAAGGCAAAGCTGCATTTTGGCACTCCTCGGCCCACGTGCTGGCGCAGAGCATTCTGCACTTTTACCCCGACGCGCTGCTCACCATCGGTCCCGCTATTGAGAACGGATTTTACTACGACGTAGACTTTCGCGGAGCGGCATTTGGCGAAGGGGATTTTGAGAAGCTCGACAAGCAGATGCTCGAATTCGCACGTCAAAAATCCGAGTTCCGCAAGCGGTCGGTGACCAAGGCCGAGGCCATGACTGCCTATGCCCAAAATCCGTTTAAAACGGAGCTCATAGAGAACCTCGAAGACGGCAGCATCACCTTTTGCGACCACGCCGACTTTACCGACCTATGCCGTGGCGGACACATTCCGAACACGGGCCTCATAAAGGCCATAAAGATCATGAAGGTGGCCGGTGCCTACTGGCGTGCCAACGACAAGAACCCCCAACTCACTCGAGTCTATGGAGTTTCGTTCCCAAAGGCCAGCATGCTCGAGGAGCACCTCGCCCTGCTCGAAGAGGCCAAAAAACGCGACCACCGCAAACTAGGGCGCGAGCTAGAGCTTTTCACGTTTAGCCAAAAAGTGGGTCAAGGACTGCCCCTGTGGTTGCCCAAAGGCGCCGCACTGCGCGAGCGACTGGAGAACTTTTTGAAGGCTGCTCAAAAAAAAGCGGGCTACCTGCCCGTAATAACGCCCCACATTGCGAGCAAGGAGCTTTATGTGCTTTCGGGCCACTATGAGAAGTACGGCAAAGATTCCTTTCAGCCCATTCACACCCCCGAAGAAGGCGAGGAGTACCTGCTCAAGCCCATGAATTGCCCGCACCACTGCGAAATTTATAAGTCTCAGCCTCGCTCCTACCGCGACCTGCCGCTTCGCTTTGCCGAGTTTGGCACGGTGTACCGCTACGAGCAAAGTGGCGAGCTTCACGGCCTGACTAGGGTGCGCGGATTCACCCAAGACGACGCCCACCTGTTTTGCACCCCAGACCAGCTCCTTGACGAGTTTTTGAAGGTCATTGACTTAGTGCTTTACATCTTTAAAACCCTTGACTTCCCGTCGTTTAAGGCGCAGGTAAGCCTGCGTGACCCCGACAACCCGAGCAAGTACATCGGCAGCGCAGAAAACTGGGAAAAGGCCGAGAAGGCTATTTTAGAGGCTGCTAAAATCAAGGAGCTTCCGCACGTTATTGAGTACGGAGAAGCCGCATTTTATGGGCCTAAACTCGACTTTATGGTGCGCGACGCCATCGGCCGTGAATGGCAGCTCGGAACCATACAGGTGGACTACAATCTGCCCGAGCGCTTTGAACTCGAGTACAAAGGAGCCGACAACGAGATGCACCGCCCGGTCATGATTCACCGAGCGCCCTTTGGATCCATGGAGCGTTTTGTGGCCGTTCTCATTGAGCATTGCGGCGGAAACTTCCCCCTTTGGCTGACCCCAGAGCAGGCGGTGGTTCTCCCGGTATCGGAACGTTTCAACGAGTATGCGCAACAGGTTGTGAGTCTGCTCGAAATGTCCGATATTCGCGCCCTCGTTGACGACCGGAATGAAAAGGTTGGTCGCAAAATCCGCGATGCGGAAATGCGTAAGGTCCCCTTCATGCTAGTGGTCGGCGAGAAAGAGCAGGAATCCCAAACTGTGTCGGTTCGCCGCCATGGAGAAGGAGACCTCGGAGCAGAGTCGCCCGCAGAATTTGCGGAGCGCGTTCGTGCCGAGGTAGCCCAACGGCTAAGCGCTCTTTGAGCCGTTTAATGAATTTAAATACTGAACCTTCTGAGGAACAATAAACCTTCGGGTCCCCGTCAAGGGCGAGGCTACCGCGAGCCGGAAGCACTCCACAAGATTAACGAACACATTCGTGTTTCGACAGTCCGCCTCTTGAGGGATGAGCAAGAACCCGTCGTCTTATCAGTGCGAGAAGCCCAGGCCTTGGCCGAAGCAGACGAGCTTGATTTGGTGATGATTGCCGAGAACGCCGATCCCCCTGTCTGCAAAATCATAGACTACAAGAAGTTCTTGTACGATCAAAAGAAGAAGCAGAAAGAAATCGCCGCCAGAGCACAAAAAGTAGTTGTTAAAGAGATCCGTTTCGGACCACAAACTGACGACCACGATTACGAGTTCAAACTCAAGCACGCCCGCAAGTTTCTAGAGGAAGGAGCCAAGTTGAAGAGTTTTGTATTCTTCCGTGGACGCTCCATCATCTACAAAGAGCAAGGCGAACTGCTGCTGCTCCGATTGGCCCAAGACGTGGCCGATTTGGGTAAAGTAGAAGCCCTACCCCACCTCGAAGGGAAGCGAATGTTCATTCTAATCGCTCCAACCAAAAAGAAATAGTAGCCAAAATAAAAGATCTGTACCATGCCTAAGATGAAGACCAAATCCAGCGCCAAGAAGCGATTCAAGCTCACGGGCACTGGTCAAATCAAGCGCAAACACGCTTTCAAGAGCCACATTCTTACCAAAAAAGCTACGGACCGCAAGCGCCGCCTTACCCATTCAACGTTGGTTCACACCTCCGACATGAATTCGGTAAAGGAGATGCTCGTAATGTAGTTTTTTGTTTTGTTATCTGGTCTAATTAACCCTGCGTAAGCGCCCCTAAGAGTCTGCCAAGTCTTATAAACTGAAGCAGTCCGCGCTACCAAAAATCTAGTAAATATGCCTCGTTCAGTAAATAATGTAGCTTCTCGTGCACGCCGCAAGCGCGTGCTAAAAATGGCCAGAGGCTACTTTGGCCGCCGTAAAAATGTTTGGACGGTCGCCAAAAACGCCGTTGAAAAAGCCCTGGGTTACGCCTACCGCGACCGCCGTGCCAAGAAGCGCAACTTTCGCGCCCTTTGGATTACCCGCATCAACGCTGGTGCACGCATCCACGGAATGTCCTACAGCCAGCTGATGGGCAAGCTTCACGCCCACAGCATTGAACTCAACCGCAAGGTTTTAGCCGACCTGGCCATGAACCACCCGGAGGCGTTCAAGTCGGTTGTTGACCGAGTTAAGTAGATTCTTAACGACTTTTTAGAAGACCTTGGACCACGCAGGTGGTTCCTTGGTCTTCTTTGTATTGAATACCACTCAAGGGGTTTGATGATTTTAAGGTGGCCTTTTAAGGGAGCCTCAGAATCCAAGGCTGCCCTGATTCCGACTCCAGCCGCAGCATATTGGCTGACCCTTCAGACCAGCGTTCTAACTCGCGGCATGGGCCACAATGGAGTTCAAGTTCGGCTCGGCTTAGGTGTTCGGGCCTTAGGAACCACCTTCTGCCCTGCCGAAAGGCATTCTCGTGGGCGCGAAGGCCGCCTGGAACCCTGGACAGCACGAAGTCATTGATCGGGCCCCAAGCGTAGGCCATGGGCTTCGTTTTGGGCGCAGCGTAGATTTGGTATGAAGGTCCCGATTCTACGATTTGCCCTTGCTGCATCACGTCGATTCGGTCAGCCCATCGCATGGCATCTCGGGCGTCGTGCGCCACAAATACTACGGTCGCCTTTGTTTTGCGCTGCCAGGCCTTGAGCAACTGAATCAGGCGCTCCTTGAGGAATCCGTCCACATGGCTGAATGGTTCGTCGAGCAAAAGCACCTTAGGACGGCCCAACAGCGCTCGGCCAATGGAGAGGCGCTGCTGCTCTCCGCCCGACAGGCTGTGGGCAAGACGCGAAGGGTCCATACCCAAATGAAGGGTCCGCATGATACGGCGAACGATGCGATCTTCTTGGTCCTCAAGCCGCCCATGCACCAAATCAAGGAGGTTGTCGCGCAGGCTTCGGTAGGGAGATAGGCCAAAGTCTTGCTTGACCCAAACCACCCCGGGATGCCCTGCGATCAGGCGGTCGCGGTTGGGTCGCGCTGACCCAACCCAAGATTCTCCGGAGTCCGCAAAAACCTGACCGGCAATAATCGATAGAAGCGTGGACTTGCCCGAACCCGATGGACCGTATAGAGCCACAACCTGGCCGGCTTCCACCGACCAAAATGGTACATCAAGCAAAAATGAGCCCCGAGCTAGGCACAAACCTTGGGCGCGCAGCGCAGTGGATCGGGCCACGTTTAGAGGTGGATCACCTCGCCGTAGGCCGCGGCCGTAGCCTCCATGACTGCTTCAGACATGGTCGGGTGCGGATGCACCGCCTTGAGAAGCTCCATTCC
>DBBY01000034.1 GCA_002292855.1 Flavobacteriales bacterium UBA972
TCCGGTAATTCTGCTGTCGGACGCCTACATCGCCGGCAGCGCCCAGCCCTGGCGCATACCAGAGGTCGCGGAACTCCCGAGCATCACCGCTCCCAGTGCAGGGGCCAGCGACCTTCCCTACGCCCGTGATGCGCATGGGGTTAGGCCTTGGGTGGCCCCAGGTACCGCGGGCGGAGCCCACCGCATTGGCGGCCTCGAGGGCGAGGTAGAGACCGGCCGCATTAGCTACGACCCCGAGAACCACCAGTCCATGGTCAAGGCTCGTGCTGCCAAGGTTGACGCCGCGGTGCGCCTCTATGGCCCCCTTGAGGTAGTGCAGCAATGCCCAGGCTCAGAAACCCTTGTTCTTGCTTGGGGCTCAACCTATGGCGCAGTGCGCAGCGACATGGAACGCCGCCGCGCCGCGGGCCAAAAAGTCGACTACATTCACCTGCGCCACCTGCATCCCCTGCACCCTGAGCTCAAGAAGCAGGTCGACCGCTACCGCCGAATTATCGTAATCGAAATGAACGAAGGCCAGCTCGCGCAGCACCTTCAAGGGCTTTGGGCAATGCCCCTGGAGTCGGTGTGCAAGACTTCAGGCCAGCCCTTTAATCCCGACGAACTCGCCGAACTATGGAACTGACCAGCAAGGATTTTCAGAGCCCCGAAGACGTTCGCTGGTGCCCGGGTTGCGGAGACTACAGTATTCTTAAGCAGTTTACCGAAGTGCTCGCAAGCAGAGGGTCCGACCCAGACCGCACCGTGCTGGTGAGCGGAATTGGCTGCAGCAGCCGTTTGCCCTACTACGTCAACAGCTACGGAGTGCACTCGCTGCACGGCAGGGCTCCGTCGGTGGCCACCGGCATAAAGCTAGCCAATCCAGACCTCGAGGTCTGGATTATAACCGGCGACGGCGATGCCCTGAGCATTGGCGGCAACCAGCTGATTCACGCCCTGCGACGCAACCTCAACGTACCGATCCTCCTCTTCAATAACGAGATATACGGACTGACCAAGGGGCAGTATTCACCCACCAGTCGCGAGGGTCAGGTAACCAAATCCACTCCGCGCGGCAGCGTCGACCATCCATTAAACCCCCTAACCCTGGCCCTTGGGGCGGGAGCCACCTGGGTCGCCCGCAGCATGGACCGCAACCCGGCCCACCTGCGCGAGCAGCTCGCCGCAAGCCAGAGCCACCAGGGTTCTGCCTTGCTTGAAATCTACCAGAACTGCAATGTTTTTCACGACGGAGCCTTTGAAGTCTGGACCGACAAGACCAGTCAGGCCGCGCACGCGGTATTCCTAGAGCCTGGCAAGCCCGTGGCATGGGGTGGGAGCGAGCCCAGTCACGCCCTTCACTGGAACGCCGGACGCCCTGAAGTGCGCGAGTTGGGCAGGGATTTTGGCCTGTCGGACGCCTGGGTACACGACCCGAGCGACCGCATCAAGGCCTTTGCCTTGGCCTCCCTCGAGGGCGAGCTCAGGCCCTTTGGCCTGCTCTACCGCGCAGAACGCCCTGTTTTTGCCGCCGCACAGCCCACCGAAATCCGCAGCCTTTCGGAACTTCTGCGCTCAGGACGCACCTGGACGGTAGAATAGAATCCGCCTGCCGTAGGTTTGTATCCTTATTATTGTAACGAAAAAAGCACTCCATGGGACGCGCATTTGAATACCGCAAGGCTCGCAAAATGAAGCGATGGTCGTCGATGGCCAAGATTTTCACCCGAATCACCAAAGACATCATCATGGCCGTCAAAGAGAGCGGTCCCAGCCCCGATGCCAATTCGCGGCTCAAGGCCCTTTTGCAGAACGCGCGAGACGCCAACATGCCCAAAGACAACGTAGAACGCGCCATAAAAAGAGCGGTCAGCAAGGACCAGGCCGACTACAAAGAGATGGTTTACGAAGGGTACGGTCCGCACGGAATTGCTATTTTGGTAGAAACAGCCACCGACAACGGCACCCGAACGGTGGGCAATGTGCGGTCCTACTTTAACAAGTGCAACGGAAGTTTGGGCACCAGCGGCTCGGTGGAGTTCATGTTTGACCGCAAGTGTTATTTTAAAATCCCCAAGGGAACCATTGACATTGAGGAATTTGAGTTGGAATTAATCGACTTTGGCGTAGAAGAGCTCTTTGCCGAGCACGACGAAGACAAAAACATCGAAACCCTATGCATTTATGCGCCCTTCAGCGAGTACGGGTCCATTACCAAGGCCCTCGAAGAGCGCGGTTTGGAGATCCTGACCTCGGGTTTTGAGCGGATTCCGATGGATACCAAGAACGTGACGCCCGAACAGCAGGCCGACGTAGAAAAACTTCTCGAGAAGCTCGAAGAAGACGAAGACGTGCAAGCCGTGTACCACACCATGAACCTATCCGAATGAACTACCGTATTGGAATTATTGGACTCCTTTTTGTTCAATCCTGCATGGCCCCCCGGGCCGAATCGAACTCAGCTTTGGATGCGACCGCCTTTGAGCTTGAGAGCAAGAAAGGACTGCTGGTCGACGTCCGTACCGAGGCCGAGGTCGCCGACGGAATGATTGCCAGTGCAAAGCACATCGATTTTTATGGACCGAATTTTTTGAGCGAAATGGAGGCCCTAGGTAAGAATAAACCCCTCTACCTCTACTGCAGGTCTGGGGGGCGGAGCGGTCAGGCCCTAGGAATGCTCAAGGCGGCAGGCTTCACTCGCGTGCACCATTTAGAGGGCGGATTCATGGCCTGGAAGGCCAGCGGCAAGTCATCAGTACAGCCCTAACCGGGGCTTAATTGCTGCTTGCGTTCTTTTTAAATCGCTCGTTCGGAGCCTGAACGGCGAACGAAGTCGGGAAGTTTGCCCGCCACTTGCGCAGCGCATACTCGGCCTCGATCCGGCTGCCGTAGATACCTACAAAAACCTTGAATTGCGGTTCGTCGAAATGGATGACGACCGGCAGTACTGCGCCGACGGAGTCGGTCAAACGCATATAAAGGCTGTTGGCGTCGATGCGGCGCCCGGCATAGACTTGCACGGTGTAGCGCTCGGCTCCCTGCTCAGTAGCCTGCTTGGTCTGTAGTTTGTTGTTTGCTAGGCTAGCGGTCACGGCCTGATCAATGGCTTGACCGGCGCCAATTTGAACGCTGTCGGCATTGCCGAGGAGCTGTAGTGCGAGCAGTGCGAAAACCATGGTTTAAAGGTACGAAACCAGAACCAGGCCAAGTTTTGCCGCCTTTAATCTTTTTTGTTTAGAATAATTTTAAATTATGAATCAAAGAGTCCAGATTAAATATGCCGGAGCCTCTTGTGCAGTACTTTTGCAAAGCCTAAAAAGGCTCAGTTTACCACAGAGATTACGTATGCGTTTGACCCATTATGCTTCGCTGATTAGAAGAGTTGTTTTGATGCTCTTGGCTATCAGCATTTTAAGCATCTCCGCCACCGCAGAGGTGAGCGCCGATGCGGGTAAAAAGTTGTTTAAAGCCAACTGCGCGAGCTGCCACAAACTCGACAAAAAGCTCATTGGCCCCGCCTTGGGCGACGTGACCCAACGCCGCACTGAGGAGTGGTTGCTCAAGTGGATTCGCAACAACGCGGAATTTCGCGCCTCGGGCGATGCCGACGCCAACGCCCTGTTTGCCGAGTATAAGGGGTCCGTTATGCAGGCTTTCCCTGCTCTTACCGACGACGACATCAAGAGCATTCTGGCCTACACCGTAGAAGGCGATAAGAAGGCTGCGCCCGCAGCTGCCCCTGCACCCGGCGCCGAAGCGGTTGCTCAAGCTCCGGCCGAAGGGGCTAACTCTCCTTGGTTGATCTACATTTTAGGTGTTTTTCTGCTGGTGAATCTTGTTTTGCTTTTGAGAGTGCGGAACACCCTGAAGCAGATTAATGGCGAGAATCCGACCAACCTGCTCGAGGACGTAGACTTCATCACCAGGGTCTTAATTGCAAACAAGCGTTTTATGACCTTCCTGACGGTGGTGCTGGCCCTCGGATTCCTCTATGCGGTCTATGTGTTTCTAATGGGCATTGGGGTGGAGAAGGACTACCAGCCGGTTCAGCCTATCGCCTTTAGCCATAAGATTCACGCCGGAGAAAACGGGGTGGACTGCAACTACTGCCACAGCAGCGCGCGCCACAGCAAGCACTCTGGAATTCCTGCGGCAAACGTTTGTATGAACTGCCACATGTACATTGACGGTTCTGAGGTGGTAGACGCTTCGGGAAACCTGAAATACGGCGGAGAGCGCAGCCCAGAGATTCAAAAAATCTATGCAGCCATTGGCTGGGACCCCGAAGAGCGCGTCTACATCGAGGGCTATGAGCAAAAGCCCATTCAGTGGATTCGGATTCACAACCTTCCTGATCTGGCCTACTTCAACCACGCACAGCATGTGAATGCAGGTAAAGTGGAGTGCCAAACCTGCCACGGTCCGGTTCAAGAAATGGAAGTTGCCTACCAATACAGCGAACTCACCATGGGTTGGTGCATCAACTGCCACCGCGAAACCGAAATCAAGGGCGATAACGGCTACTATGCTGGGGCCATCGACGGATCGGCCTCGATCAGCGACCGCCTGGTGGATCGCTTCCACGAAGAGAAAATAACGGTTGCCAATATTGGCGGTCTCGAATGTGGCAAGTGCCACTACTAATCGAATAAGACTATGGCAAGTAATAAAGTGTACTGGAAGAGTTTCGACCAACTTGCGAATACCGAGGTTTCGCAGCGTTTGGCCGAGAATGAATTCGCTCAAGACATTCCTGTTGATGTGTTCTTATCGGAGGCAAGCAGCAGCGACTCCACCACAAGCCGTCGCGATTTCTTGAAGTTCTTGGGCTTCAGTACCGCAGCCGCAACCTTGGCTGCCTGCGAGCAGCCCATTATCGAGAGCGTACCCTACGTGGTGCAGCCCGATACGCTTACGCCAGGGGTTCCGTCTTTTTATGCCACGGCCTACACCGACGGCCAAGATTATGCTTCGGTTTTAGTCAAGACACGCGAAGGCCGCCCGATTAAGTTGGAGCCTGGTGATTCTGCCCGATTCAACCGCGGGACCAACGCCCGAGCCCAAGCCAGTGTGCTTTCTCTTTATGATTCGGCCCGGCTTCGCGAGCCTCGCCTCGGCAAAAAAAACAGCGATTGGTCGTCAATGCTGCTTGCCCTTAAGAAGTCGGCAGACCAGTCGCGCGCCGAGGGAACGCAGTTTGTTTTACTGACCTCGAGCGTGTTTAGCCCCTCGCTTCAATCTGCCATTGAGCGTCTTCGCCAGGGCTACCCCAACTTTCAGCACGTGGAGTTTGATGCGGTATCGCAGTCCAACACCCTTGACGTTTGGGAATCCCTGACCGGCGTTCGCGCCCTTCCCTCGATTGACCTCAAGGCCACTAGCTTGGTTCTTTCTTTTGGCAGTGACTTCTTGGCATCGAGCATGGCCCAGCAGGTGAGCAGCGACTACGCCGCACGCCGTAAGCCAGGCAGTGGCATGCTTCGCCACGTAGAGCTCGAGAGCAACTTATCGCTTACCGGCAGCAATGCCGACAAGCGCATTAAGATTAAGCCTTCTGAGGTATCGGCATCCCTGGCATACCTGATTAACCAGCTTGGCGGTAGCGCTCCTTCGGTTGGCCTTCGCGGCGATTTGACCAAGGCCCTTCAGTCGCTTGCCGGTGAGATGAAGTCCGCTAAGGGAAAGACCCTGGTACTTGTCGGTGGCGACGATGCAAACCAGGCAAGGCTTGCGGCAGCCCTAAACGGCCTGCTCGGTTCGTTTGGAACCACCCTTCGCAGCGACCAACCCGTCTACATTCGTCGCGGCAATGAGTCGCGCCTTGCTAATTTAATGGCCGACCTGAGCGCCAAACGCGTCGGAACTCTTTTGGTTGCAGGAACCAATCCAGTGTACTTCAGGGCAGACTTTTCTAAGGCCATTGCCGGAGCCAAGTTCAGCATGGCTCTGACGGATCGCTTGGACGAGACGGCCATGCTTTGCACTGCCGCTGCGCCAATTCCACACTTTTTGGAGGCTTGGGCAGACTACCGTCCGGCCGCAGGAGAGTACAGCATTGCTCAGCCAACGATTAAGAACCTGTTCAACAGCATGCCCTTGCTGGAGGTTCTCGGTTCGCTCTCAGGCGACCTTCGAAGCGCCAAAGATCAAGTCGCCGCATCTGCGACTGCCATGGGCCTCGACTGGAACAAGACCCTGCACGACGGAGGATCAACGGTTTCTTCGGGCGCCATCTCGGGCGCACCAGCCACTGCCGCTATGGCCATGGCCGCTTCAATCAAATTAGCAAAGCCTTCGGAGGGCATGGAAATCGCATTGTACGAGAACGCCCTCGGTGCAGGATTTCAGGCCAACAACCCCTGGCTTCAGGAGCTCCCTGACCCTATTACCCGATTGACTTGGGATAACTACCTGACTATGGCCGCATCCGATGCGCTTGCCATGGGTTTTGAGAACGAGACCAACAGCGACGGTTCACTGGACGGAAGCTATGCCAACATCAAGGTCGGCAAGCGTCTTCTCGAGAATGTTCCGGTATTTATTCAGCCCGGCCAAACGGCGGGAACGGTAGGTTTGGCCTACGGATACGGCCGCAGTGCAGCCGGTAAGGTTGCCGACGGCGGGGGTGTTAGTGCCTATGCCCTTGGAATTTCGACGGGTTCGGCCAAGGTCGAAATCAGTAAGGCAGAAGGCATGCACGAGTTTGCAACCGTACAGCTCGGGCATACCATGATGGGCCGCCGCATTGTCAATGAGGTGAATCTGAACGAATTCGTATCCGATCCCTCGGGGGCTAGCTGGAACGAGAAGCCGACCTTCCACACGATTGACGGTTTGAAGTCTGCAGAGGAGGCCAATCTTTGGGCTAACCACGACCACGAGACGATGCACATGTGGAACATGAGCATTGACCTAACGAGCTGCACGGGTTGTGCCGCCTGCGTGGTTGCCTGCAATGCCGAGAACAACGTACCGGTAGTCGGTAAAGAAGAAATCCGCAACCTGCGAGACATGCACTGGCTGCGGATTGACCGCTACTACAGCAGCGACATGAGTAAGGATCGTGCGGCTGAAGAGAATATCGGTGGCATCGAGATGTACGCCCAAATGGAGGAGCCTTCGGAGTCTCCAATGGTCGTGTTTCAGCCCGTGATGTGCCAGCACTGCAACCATGCACCCTGCGAAACCGTTTGCCCTGTTGGAGCCACCGTGCACTCGCGCGAAGGCCTCAACCACATGGCCTACAACCGCTGCATCGGAACGCGCTACTGCGCCAACAACTGCCCCTACAAGGTGCGTCGATTCAACTGGTTCAACTACATCACCAACGAGCAGTTTGCCGACGTGAATCCGTCGCAAGACGATTTTGGTCGCATGGTTCTCAACCCCGACGTAACGGTTCGCTCGCGAGGCGTTATGGAGAAGTGCTCCATGTGCATTCAGCGCGTGCAGTACGCCAAGCTTGAAGCCAAAAAGGTTGGTCAACCCATTCCTGATGGTGCATTTACGGTAGCCTGTGCCGAGGCCTGTTCTACGGGGTCAATCACCTTTGGGGACGTCAACAACGCTAAAAGTGCCGTTCGTGCCGCTAAGGCTGACGCCCGTGCCTACCACCTGCTCGAGGAAGTTGGCACGCAGCCTTCCGTGTTTTACCTGACTAAAGTTCGCAACGCTTAACCAGTTATGCACTACGAATCAACCGAACGCAAGCCGCTTATCCTAGGCGATAAGAGCTACCACCAGATTACCGAAGACGTAGTACGTCCCATTGAGACCGCCGCGCCGCGCGCCTGGTGGGTAGCTTTTTCTATTGCACTAGTCATGTTCCTTTGGGGAGTGGGCTCACTGGCCTACACCGTGGGTACGGGCATTGGGGTATGGGGCCTGAACAAGACCGTAGGCTGGGCCTGGGACATCACCAACTTCGTATGGTGGGTAGGCATCGGCCACGCCGGAACGCTTATTTCTGCAGTTCTGCTGCTGTTCCGTCAGCGTTGGCGCATGGCCATCAACCGTTCCGCGGAGGCCATGACGATTTTTTCGGTAATTCAAGCTGGCTTGTTTCCGCTCTTTCACATGGGTCGCGTTTGGCTGGCTTACTGGGTTTTCCCTATCCCAAACCAGTACGGCTCCCTTTGGGTGAACTTTAATTCGCCCCTTCTATGGGACGTTTTTGCCATCTCCACCTACCTTACCGTTTCGGTCGTTTTTTGGTATGTCGGACTCATTCCGGACTTTGCCATGGTCCGAGATCGCGCCATCAACCCGGTGCAAAAGCACATTTACAAGATTCTATCTTTTGGATGGGGCGGAAAAGCCAAGGCTTGGCAGCGTTTTGAAGAGGTTTCACTGGTTTTGGCCGGATTGGCTACTCCGCTGGTGCTTTCGGTTCACACCATTGTATCCATGGACTTTGCCACTTCGGTGATTCCGGGCTGGCACACGACCATCTTCCCTCCCTACTTTGTTGCTGGTGCGATTTTCTCAGGATTTGCCATGGTTCAGACCCTTTTGCTCATTGTGCGCAAGGTCTTTAAGATGGAGGACTACATTACCATTCAGCACATTGAGATGATGAACATCGTAATCATGGTTACCGGTTCTATTGTTGGAGTCGCCTACATTACCGAGCTCTTTATCGCTTGGTACAGTGGGGTGGAGTACGAGCAGTATGCCTTCTTAAACCGCGCAACCGGTCCCTATTGGTGGGCCTATTGGTCCATGATGACCTGCAATGTCTTTAGTCCCCAGTTCATGTGGTCTAAAAAGTTGAGGACGAATCTGGTATTCACCTTTGTAATTTCTATTGTGGTGAACATCGGCATGTGGTTTGAGCGCTTTGTAATCATCGTGACCTCGCTGCACCGCGACTACCTTCCGTCGAGTTGGTCGATGTTCTCTCCTTCTTTTGTGGAGGTAGGCATCTTTGTCGGCACCATCGGATTCTTCTTTACCCTCTTTTTGCTTTATGCCCGCACCTTCCCGGTCATTGCTCAAGCGGAACTCAAGACCATTCTAAAAACGTCTGGCGAAGCCCAGAAAAAACTCCACAACGATCATGGCGCACACCACTGAGTCTGTTCCGTTAGTACGAGCGATGTATCACGACGACGACGTGCTGATTTCGGCTGTGAAGCAGATTCGCGCGGCTGGATTTAAAATTTCAGAAGTATACACGCCCTTCCCGGTTCACGGGCTCGATAAGGCCATGGGCCTCAAGGAGTCACGCATTGCCGTGGCGGCATTTATGTACGGACTCATTGGGCTCACGGTTGCCGTGACCCTGACCTGGTACATGATGGTCAGCGACTGGCCCCAGAATATTGGCGGTAAGCCCAACATCAATTGGGCCATGAACATGCCCGCATTCGTGCCCATTCTCTTTGAGATGACGGTATTTTTTGCCGCGCACCTAATGGTCTGGACCTACTTAGTCATCAACGGCCTATACCCCGGAGCAGACGCTAAGAATCCGGACCCCCGCACCACCGACGATTACTTTATGGTCGAGCTACCGGCGGCTAAGGGCCTAATCGAGACGCTTCAAAAGTCGGGTGCTGTTGAAATTGCTGAAGCCTAATCCTATGCGAATTAAGACTACTCTTTGGATTGCCGGCAGCGCCTTGCTGCTAAGCGCCTGCAATAGCGACAAGACCACTCCGGGTTATACCTACATGGACGACATGTACCGTTCCCCGTCCCACCAGACCTACGAAACGGGTACCACTAAACTCCCCGTAGACGGTACCGTTCCGCGCGGATACGTACCCTACATGATTGCCAATACCAACGAAGGCTACATCGAGTCGCGCGCGAATTCAGCGGTCCCCTCATACTACGCCACCCTCGATGCGGAGGCCGGCAAAGAGCTCTACGGTCAATTTTGCTCGCATTGCCATGGCGAAAAAGGCGACGGCAACGGAATCTTGATGCAGCGTGAGAAAATTTTGGGAATTCCCGGATACGGTGCCGATAAGCTCCCAGACATTTCCCCAGGAAGCATCTACCACGTAATCATGTACGGCAAGAACAACATGGGGTCGCATGCCTCCCAGCTCAACTACGAGGAGCGTTGGAAGATCATTAAGTACGTGTGGAAGCTTCGTACCGATCAAGCTCCTGGCGCTGCACCCGCTGCTGCCGATACTACTGCTGCTCAACCTGCCGCCTAATCGAAACGCACCACAACATGTTTGTATTCACATCCAAAATGAAACTGCTCGCCGGGTCTTTGACGCTGGTGGGTTTGGTGTTCTTGCTCATTGGCTTTAACACGGACTACTCTTCTCATGCGGACTCCGGAGACCATGGAGCGCCTGCTCAAGCACATGCCGAAGAGGCTCATGCTGCAGAAGCTCATACTGACGACGCTCAGGCCACCGAAGCTCCTGCTACGGAGGCTCATGCTGCGGAAGGTCACGCCGACATGGCGTATACTGCTGAAGGCCATGCTGAGGCTCACGCCGACATGGCTCATGCTTCAGAAGGTCATGCCGACGATGCTCACGCATCAGACCACGGACACGACTTGAGTGCAAACCGTCCATGGGCGGCATTCCTGGTCAATAGCATATTCTTCTTGGGAATTGGTATCGGAACACTCTTCTTTTTGGCCATCCAGTACGCGGCCCAAGTGGGCTGGTCGGTGGGGCTAATTCGCGTTTTTGAGGCCGTGAGCATGTTTGTCGGTATTCCCATTCTCGGAATCCTGTTCTTAATTGCAACCGGAGGAATGCACATGCACCACCTCTGGCATTGGATGGCTGAAGGAATCATGGACCCCGCGAGTCCGAACTACGATTCGCTTATCGCCGGTAAGGAAGCCTACCTCAATGTGCCCTTCTTTGCTTTGCGGACCATAGCCTATTTGGTGATTTGGGCAGGCGCAGCCTTTTTACTTCGCCGCAATAGTTTGCGCGAAGACGCTCTACCCCAAGGGCAAAATATGTTCTTTACCCAGCGCAAGCTGGCGGCAACCTTCATTGTGCTCTACGCAGTAACGTCATCGACCAGCGCATGGGACTGGGTTATGTCAGTAGACCCCCACTGGTTCTCAACCTTGTTCGGTTGGTACACCTTTGCGGGAATGTTTGTTACGGCCATGACGGTGCTCAACCTTTTGGTGATGTACCTGCGCCTCAACAACCACTTGCCTTGGATCAACGAGAACCACCAGCACGACTTGAGTAAGTTTATGTTTGCCTTCAGCGTATTCTGGACCTACCTATGGTTTAGTCAGTACATGCTCATATGGTACTCCAACATTCCTGAGGAAGTCACCTACTACCTGCCAAGGTTTAAGGGAGAATACAAACCGCTCTTTATCGCTATGGTTGCAATGAACTTTTTGCTGCCCATTTTAGTTCTTATTTCTCGAGATGCAAAACGAATTTTTGGCTTTATCGGTCTTGCCTCCGTCTTTGTATTGGCGGGTCACTGGATGGATCACTACATCATGATTATGCCGGGTGCAGTGGGCTACAGCTTCGGATTTGGTTTTGCAGAACTCGGTGGAATCTTGTTTTATGCGGGATTGTTTTTGTGGGTTACCCTAAGCCAGCTTGCCAAGGTGCCCTTAAGGCTAAAGAACCACCCAATGCTCACCGAGAGCGAACGCTTCCAACAATAAAAGGACGCAACTAAAGAGAATCGTTTATGACTGGAATTATTACCATCGTCGTCCTAGTGCTAGCCGTGATTACGGCCTTGCAGCTTATGCGTGTCTTTGAGCTGTCTACAAAGGCCCGCAAGGAAGTTGAATACGAAGTAACCGACCGCGACAACAACTACCAGGGTTGGCTTATGCTGCTTTTTGGAATTGCTATGATCGTGTCCTTGTTTTGGATGCTTTATGCTTGGCTTCCGGTCACGCTTCCCAAGCCCTCTTCGGAGCATGGGGTAGCGATTGATAGCTTGTTCAAGATTTCAATGTGGGTGATTATTGCGATGTTTTTGCTGGTTCAGCCTGTTCTTTTCTATTTTGCATGGAGGTACCGCGGTGCAAAAGATCGCAAGGCCGCCTACTACGAGCACAACAACCGGCTCGAGTTCATCTGGACCATTGTTCCGGCGATTATACTGGCTGTTCTCATCATTTTTGGCATGACTACTTGGTCTAATGTGATGAGTCCTAAGAACGAGAAGGAGCCGATTATTGTTGAGGTTTACGCCCAGCAGTTCAAGTGGATAATCCGCTATGCCGGCGAAGACAATAAATTGGGCTATGCCAATGTGCGCCTCATCAAGGATGCCAACGTTGTGGGAGTCGATACCCTCGACCTGCTGTCTGCCGACGACAAGGTTACCTCAGAGATTCACCTGCCGGTGGGCCGCCCCGTACTCTTTCGCTTTCGCTCGCAGGACGTGATTCACTCGGCCTATATGCCTCACTTTAGGGCTCAGATGAACTGTGTTCCTGGAATGACTACCCAGTTTCAGTTCACTCCTTCGGTTACCACGGCCGACATCCGCCAGGATGCCAATGTTCAGGCTAAAGTGGCTCGCATTAATTCGTTGCGCACCGAGAAGGGTCTTGAATCCTACGCCTATGACTACCTTTTGCTATGCAATAAGGTATGCGGATCGGCTCACTACAACATGCAGATGAATATTGTGGTAGAGTCCGAAGAAGAGTACGCTAAATGGCTTGCAGAACAAAAGACCATAGCTGAAACGTTGTAGAAGTACCCGATAAAGAATTTCATTATGGCAGACCACGCACACGCACACGATTCGGCTCACGGAGAGGGCCACGATCACGACGAGCATCCGGTAGACAACTTCTGGACGAAGTATGTTTTCTCGACCGATCACAAAATGATCGCGAAGCAGTTCCTTATTACGGGAATGTTTATGGGCCTCATCGGCGTATTCATGTCGATGCTGTTTAGGCTCCAGCTGGCTTGGCCGGGCGAGAGCTTCCCAATCCTTGAGACCTTCTTGGGCAAATGGGCTCCAGACGGCGTTTTGGACCCCAACATGTACCTCGCCCTGGTAACCATACACGGAACCATTATGGTCTTCTTTGTACTGACTGCTGGCTTGAGCGGAACCTTCTCGAACCTCCTAATTCCATTGCAAATTGGTGCACGCGACATGGCCTCGGGTTTTCTGAACATGATCTCCTACTGGCTCTTCTTTGCCTCTTCGGTGGTAATGCTTACTTCCCTTTTCGTGGAGACTGGGCCGGCCTCAGGCGGTTGGACCGTGTACCCTCCTCTTAGCGCCCTGCCCCAGGCTATGCCAGGATCAGGAGCAGGAATGACCCTGTGGCTCGTGTCAATGACGCTTTTTGTCGGTGGTTCTTTGATCGGATCACTCAACTACATCGTTACCGTCATCAACCTTCGGACCAAGGGAATGACCATGACCCGTCTCCCGTTGACCATTTGGGCCTTCTTGGTTACGGCCATTTTGGGTGTTCTTTCCTTCCCGGTTCTATTGAGTGCGGCTCTTCTGCTGATTTTTGACCGGTCCATGGGAACGTCCTTCTACCTAAGCGACATTATGGTCGCCGGGGAGCTTCTGAGCAATCAGGGCGGCAGTCCGATTCTTTACGAACACCTTTTCTGGTTCTTGGGTCACCCTGAAGTGTACATCATCCTGCTTCCTGCCTTGGGCATTACCTCTGAGGTTATTGCTACCAACTCGCGCAAGCCCATTTTTGGCTACCGTGCGATGATTGGTTCCATTTTGGCGATTGCCTTTTTATCCTTCATTGTTTGGGGTCACCACATGTTTGTGACGGGAATGAATCCGTTTTTGGGTTCCGTCTTCACCTTCACGACCCTGTTGATTGCCATACCCTCTGCGGTTAAGGCCTTCAACTACATCACTACGCTTTGGAAGGGGAACATTCAGTTCACTCCGGCCATGCTCTTTTCTATTGCACTGGTAAGCACCTTCGTAGCCGGCGGATTGACGGGCATCATCCTGGGTGATTCGGCGCTAGACATCAACGTGCACGACACCTACTTTGTGGTAGCACACTTCCATATTGTGATGGGATTGTCGGCCATCTTCGGGATGTTCGCTGGAGTATACCATTGGTTCCCAAAGATGTACGGCCGCATGATGAACAAAACCATGGGCTACCTTCACTTTTGGATTTCTTTTGTGACGGCCTACGGGGTATTCTTCCCAATGCACTTCACGGGCTTGGCTGGTTTGCCGCGACGCTACTACAGCAGTGCGGAATTTCCCATCTTCGACGAGCTGCACGACATTAACGTCATCATTACCTTCTTTGCCATCGGAGGCGGTATAGCCCAGCTTATCTTCATTTTCAACTTCTTCTATTCCATGTGGCGTGGTCCCAAGGCTCCTCAGAATCCTTGGAGGTCCAATACGCTGGAGTGGACTGCACCGGTAGAGCACATGCACGGCAACTGGCCTGGAGCTATTCCTGAGGTTCAGCGCTGGCCCTACGACTACAGCAAGCCGGGCTACGATGAGGACTTTGTTCCCCAAGATGTGCCCATTAAAGAGGGCGAGCACGCCCACTAGGTGTAAATGCGTTAATAAGTACTTCAAACGGCCGCCCGGTTTCTAAGGGCGGCCGTTTACATTTGTGCCTATGGTGGATTTTCTGCACGACCCTTCGGCATCAGAGATGGACGATCGCGAAGCCGAGCAGCGCCTTAGGCCTTCTCGATTCGACGACTTTGCCGGTCAGGTAAAGGTTTTGGAGAACCTCAAGGTTTTTGTGCAGGCGGCGCGCCAGCGCGATGAAGCACTGGACCACGTGCTGCTCCACGGCCCCCCAGGTTTGGGCAAGACCACCTTGGCGCACATTATTGCCAGCGAACTGGGATCCAACCTAAGGCTTACGAGCGGGCCAGTGCTCGACAAGCCCGGCGACCTCGCGGGGCTCTTGACGAGCCTAGAGGCCAACGACGTCCTATTTATCGACGAGATTCACCGTCTGAGTCCGGTGGTAGAGGAATACCTCTACAGCGCAATGGAGGACTACCAAATTGATATTCTACTCGAGTCGGGTCCGGCCGCACGGTCGGTGCAGATACGCCTGAAGCCCTTTACCTTGATTGGAGCCACCACGCGTAGCGGACTCCTTACCTCGCCCTTGCGCGCGCGATTTGGCATAGCGGCCCGCCTTGAATACTACAGCATGGAACTTCTGTCGACCATCGTAGAACGCTCGTCCAAAATCCTCGGAGTACAAATCCAGGATGATGCAGCCATCGAAGTGGCCCGTCGAAGCCGCGGAACCCCTAGAATTGCGAATGCCCTGCTTCGCAGGCTTCGGGATTTTGCTCAAGTGCGCGGAACCTCAATCATTGACATCGAGGTGGCGCGCTTTGGCATGGACGCATTGAACGTCGATGCCCATGGCCTTGACGAAATGGACAACCGCATCCTGACGACCTTGATTGATAAGTTTCGCGGAGGCCCCGTGGGCCTTAGTACGCTGGCGACCGCCGTGAGCGAACAAGCCGAGACCCTCGAAGAGGTCTACGAGCCCTACCTCATTCAAGAGGGCTACCTTGCGCGGACTCCTCGCGGAAGGATGGCCATGGACAAAGCCTATAAGCATCTAGGCCGCACCCCATCGGGCGGCGCGGATCTGTTCTCATGACGCGTAGTCAGGCGACCCAACTTCTTAAAGCCGAAGCCCAGCGACTCGGATTCATGGAAGCGCGGGTCGCTTCGGCTGGATTTTTGGCAGAAGAAGCGCCCCGACTGGAGCAGTGGCTCGCCTCAGGGTTTCAGGGAAGCATGCGCTACATGGAGAACCATTTTGACAAGCGCCTCGACCCCCGCAAGCTGGTGCCGGGGGCAAAGTCCGTAGTGAGCCTGTCCTTTAATTACTACAGCGAGCCCAGCAGCATAGAGCGCGATAATCATCCCAGAATTGCTCGCTACGCCTACGGAGAAGACTACCACCAAGTCGTTAAAGAACGCTTGCACGAGCTGCTCGACGCACTCTGCGGGGCGATAGGGCCCATAGAGGGCCGCTGCTTTGTAGACAGTGCTCCCGTGATGGAGCGCGCGTGGGCCGAGCGCAGCGGTCTTGGCTGGGTCGGCAAAAATTCCCTTCTATTGCGCAAGAACGAAGGGTCCTACTTCTTTTTGGCCGAGCTCATAGTGGACTACGATTTTGTTCCAGACCTTCCGGTGGCGGACCATTGCGGGAGCTGCACGCGCTGCATCGACGCCTGCCCGACCAAGGCCATCGTTGCGCCAATGGTCGTCGACAGCGGCCGCTGCATCAGCCATGCAACCATTGAGCTTCACGGAGCGCTCCCGCGTGAAATGGCCGACTACCTGAACCCCTGGGTGTTTGGCTGCGACATTTGCCAGGAGGTTTGCCCCTGGAACAGTAAGGCCAAGGTCCACGACGAACTAAGATTCAGCCCCGGGGCCTGGGTGGAATGGTCTCTGGACGATTGGCGCCATTCAAGCCAAGAGTCCTTTGATGCGGCATTTGGCCAATCAGCAGTATCTCGAACCGGACTGGCGCGAATTCAGCGCAACGTGGAGGCTGCCTTCTTCTCAGGCGATGGCCAGGCTACTTAACCGAAATTTGGATGGCCTGCAGCACGCGGTAGGTGCTTTTGTCGTAGGCTAAGGCAACCCAATGCATCTGCGAAGGGTTCCAACTCGGGTCCAAGGTCTTTGAGGCCTCATAGTTTTTAACGGCCCCAACCGCAGAAGCGCCGGCCGCCCAAACCTCCTGACCAAAAGGTCCCCAGGGTGCGGAGCGAAAGACGTTGTAATGCACATAGTTGGTGTCGCGAGTTTGGTCGGGCATCAATTGGGGCGATACAATGCCGGATTCCTTGAGGTAGACTGCAAGGCCTATGGCGTTGCTGTAGCTTCCTTGGGCGCGAACATCCAATTGAACCGTAGCTACTCGCGAGGTGCTGTCGAATCCACTGTAGGCATTGAAGAGGACTTCAGGCGCCAGGGCAAGTTCGGTGGCAGTCAATGCCGCCCAGGAGCTGTAGGTCTTGAGGTGGGTGCTGCTGGCAAAATCCAAACGGTTTACCATACCGAGCGGTAGGCCCCATACCCCAAAAAAGCTAGCTAAATCGTCTCCGTCGTCGGTAGTAAAGTCCCGCGGGTATTCGGGCGATACCGAGGTAAAGTTCGCCGGACCGGCGTGAATGGCCAGTCCGATCACGCGCGCGGACCCATAAAGACTGTCGAGCTGCTGGAGCACCTTCGATGCCTTGGGGCAGTTCTTGCATTGGTGGCCGGTGAAGTCCTCCACAAGCACTGCGCGCTCGCTCTGCAGTACCGTATCGCCGTTGGCTTCGGTGGAGTTGCCTCCGCCCGAATCGCGAAAGGGTTCGTCGATGTAGTCGCAGGACCAGGCAAACCCTGACAAAACCAAGGCAAAAGCAAAATTCCGCATTAAAATTGGGTTGTTAGCGATAAACTCAGACCGTTGGACGGGGGAACCACCCGGCAGACCCCGCCTACGCAAAAAATGCCCTGCTGCTGGCGTCCGTAGCCCATTTGAATTCGCGTTGGGCCATCAAAGTGCACCACCGAAAGGAGCGGGTAGTGAATCCGTCGGGATTCCGAGGGGTGGCCGTAGTTGTACACGTCCTGCACGGCGACGGTCCAAGCCTTTGAAACGGTCCATTCGGCCAAAACCATGGCAAGACCTCCGCGAAACCCTTGGCCCCCAGACCACTGAAGTTCGGTGCGAAGGGTTTGGTGGTTGGGCAGGGCAAACTGCTGCTCCCAGACCAATGCGGGAATCACCAGAGCGCTGTCGCTGTCGGGCGCGGCAATAATGCTGTAGTCGTTCACTCCATCGGTGAGTACCGACTTGTTGTAGACAAAGCGGTATGCCGTGAACTGCGACTTGTACTGGGAACTAAACTTGCGGCTTATGCTGAAGTTGAGGTCGCGAAAGTAGGGAATCGTCCCCCAGGTAAGGGCGTCGCTTTCGTAGCCTTGACTCCCTTTGTCACCAAAACTGCCGTCTGGCAGTGCCCGACGGTCAATGCTTTGCGACGAGGCCATGCTCAGTGCCAGTTTGGTTCCGTACCGACCGCCAAGCATGGATTTTTTGGGAATCAGGTAGTTTACATCAAACTGATAGCCCATTTCACCGTTGAGCTGGGTCGCATAGGGGTAGAGGGCAGGTAAAACGTAGGTATGCAGGTT
>DBBY01000006.1 GCA_002292855.1 Flavobacteriales bacterium UBA972
AAAGCAAGTAGCTAGTTGCTAGTTACTGGCTTCTAGTTGCTAGTTACTGGTTGCTTGGCTGGTTGCTAGTTGCTGGCTTGATCCAGCTGCCCCCAAGGTCCCTTATTGGCTGCCAAGTGCCTTTAGTCTGTGCCACGCTGTCGAGAAAGCGCCCACTTTGAAGCTGGCGAACCTCTTGGAGCCTAAGGCGTTCCCAGCCCTGGCCGCGGTCGACGTAGACGTGCATGCGTCCGAGCCAGTCGATGCCCAATTGGTCTCCCAGGGTGCGCAGTGCAGCCATTCGGCTGTCGATGCTGCATCCGCTGGCGGCGGTTCGGGCTTCGTCGGCCGCAAGGGCCACTATGCGCTGTTCGACGAGCTGGAATCCCGCAAACACGGGGGCACCGTGGGCGGCCCAAGCGTGGCAAAGGGATTGAAGCCCCTCACGCAGCTGCAGCTCTTCGTCGGCCGTCCATGGGCGGTCGGCCACGAAGCACCAAAAGCGCGATTCCGCAGGGAGTTCGTTCCAGTCGACGTAGGGCATGGACTAAAGGTCGTTGGCGGTTGCGATGGCCTCGGCGATGTCGAGCACCTGAACCTGGCCTTCTTTGCCGTGGTGGGTGACGCCGTCGGTGAGCATGAGCTTGCAAAAGGGGCATCCGACCGCGATGATGTCTGCACCGGTGGCAAGTGCCTCTTCGGCGCGTACGTGGTGTATTTCGGCGTTTCCGGCCTCCGGCTCCTTAAAGATTTGGGCGCCGCCGGCTCCGCAGCAAAGGCCGTTTTTTTTGCTTCGCTTCATCTCGTGGATTTCGGCGTCGAGTTGTGCCAAAAGGTTGCGCGGGGCCTCGTACTCTCCGTTGGCTCGGCCAAGGTAGCAGGGGTCGTGAAAGACAATTCGCTTGCCCTTGAAGCTGCCGCCCTCCACGCGCAATCGCCCGTCGCGAAGGAGCTGCTCGATGAATTGGCTGTGGTGAAACACCTCGTAGGTTCCGCCCAGTTGCGGATATTCGTTTTTAAGTGTGTTAAAGCAGTGGGGGCAGGCGGCAACTATCTTTTGCACGCTGTATCCGTTGAGGATTTCGATGTTTTGAAGCGCCTGCATCTGAAAGAGGAACTCGTTGCCAGCCCTCCGCGCGGGGTCGCCCGTGCAGCTCTCTTCAGCGCCGAGCACGGCAAACGAAACTCCGGCCTGGTTCAGGAGCTTGGCCACGGCCTTGGTGACTTTTTTAGCGCGCTCGTCAAAGCTGCCGGCGCATCCAACCCAAAAGAGGACTTCTGCGGTTTCACCTCGGGCGGCCAGCTCGGCCATGGTAGGTACATTCAAACTCATAGGGGGTCGTTAAATACTTCAACCGTTGCTGCGCGCTTGACCAGTGGGCTAAAAGTGCCCGTGTATCGGGTGGCCCTCACGATATGGTTATCAATCCAGTGGTAGTTGCCTCCGCGGGGTTTGCCCATAAGCAGCCCGTGGTAGGGGAATCCATGGTTCGCAAGCCATTCCTCGGTAACCACTCGGTGATCTTCAGTGCGGCTCGTGAAGAAGGTGATGATGTGTCCTTCAGCATGCCAGGCCTTTATCGTCTCTAGGGCTTCCGGAAAGACCTTAGCCGTCGCCATGCGCTCGGGTTCTTCGTTGGGAATATCGTCGCAAACGGTTCCGTCGATGTCAATGAGGTAGTTTTTTATATGCTCCGGGAGGACTGGGCTTACCAACGCACCCTGAACGGAAGTTTCGATCAGTGCGGTCATTGCTGAATCCAGTTGCCGCGGTCTGCTTGGGGGTAGGCCCAGGGAGCTGCGTTGTTTTCGATGTTGCCCATTGCGACGTTGACCGTCGACGGGGCTGCGGACTCCTCCATGACCAGGTACTGGCGCATTTGCAGGATGATGTCCATGGGGTCAATGTTCAAGGGGCAGGCTTCGACACAGGCATTGCAGGTGGTACAGGCCCAGAGCTCTTCGCGCGAAATCCAATCGTCGAGAAGGCTCCTGGTGTCGGCTCCTTGGCCCCCCGTCAAGACTTCTTCAACACGGTCGCGGGTGGCCATCATGATGCGGCGAGGCGAGAGTTTTTTACCCGTTTGGTTTGCGGGGCATTCGCTGGTGCATCGTCCGCACTCGGTGCAGCTGTAGGCGTTCAGCAGGTTGGCAAAGTGCAGATCATGAACGTCCTTGGCTCCGAACCGTGCAGGCGGAACTGCGTTGGGGTCTGGCACGAAGCTCGGGTCGAGCATGGACTTGATTTCGGTAGTCACGGACTCCATGGCTGGAATTTGTCCGCGCGGAGTCAATTTGCTGTACCAGACGTTGGGGAAGGCCAAAATGATGTGAAAGTGCTTGCTTCGAGGCAGGTAGTTTAAAAAAGCCAATATGCCAACAAAGTGCAGCCACCACATGCTCGTAGCAAAGGCACTCAGCGCCGAAGCACTCCAGCCGCCGAAGAGGGGAAGCATAAGGCCGCTGATCAACCAGGGGGCGAGCTGGCTGCCGGTTGCTAGTTGCTGGTATTCCGCTGCATTCATCAAGAGCAGCGCCGACATAAGGACGATTTCGATGACGAGGATGTTTACGGCATCCTTTTGGGGCCATCCCGTTAGGTCGGGGTGGTTCAAGCGCTTGGGCCCGAGCCGCAACCGACGAACCAAGAACACCACGCAGGCCACGATGACCAGGAATCCGAGGACTTCAAAGAAGTTCATGAGGCCGTCGTAGAGTCCGCCAAGTGGAGCACGAAACAGCCGGTGGGTTCCCAGGATACCGTCTAAGATGATTTCGAGGACTTCGATGTTGATGAGTACAAAGCCCACATAGACGATGAGGTGCATTGCGGCTGCAAGGGGGCGAGGGCCCATCTTTCCTTGGCCAAGGGCGACTCGGGTCATGGTGGACCAGCGCTCTGACTGGCGGTCGTGGCGACCTGCGGGGCGAGCAAGGGCCAGTCCCCGGCGCAGTCGACGCACTTGAAGGGTAAACCCTGTTATGCCCGCAGCGAGCAGCGCAACAAAGACTAGGCTCGAAATCATTCTTCGTCTATGCGGCTGGGTTTACGGCCAAAAACCGACAAGCGCACGTAGCGTTCGGGGTGGTAGCGCAGATCGAGAAGCAGTCGGTCAAGCGACTGCACGGTCTTATCAATTTGGTTGTACAGCGAATCTTGGGCGCTAAGCTTTCCAAGGGTTCCTTCGCCGTTGGCCATGCGGCCCGTGATTACGTCGAGGTTCTTTGAAGTTCGCTCTAGGGCAATCATGGTCTGGCCTACGTTGGCTTTGCCCAGCGAGTCCGAAATATTGGCAAAATTCATAAACACCCGATCGAGCTCGTCTTTGTTGTCGGCGAGGGTCTTCGAAAGCCGCTCAAAGTTTTGCGTCGAACGGCCCAGGGACTCCCGATTCTGGTTCATGTAGGTCGATAGCTCGGTGGTGATCTCGTTCAAGTGAATCAAGGACTGGTTGACGTTGCTGAAGGAGGAACGGAAGTCCTTTTCTACTCCGCCCTGCAAGAAGCCAGTCAAGGCTTGCACCACCGTGTCGAGCGAGGCAATAAGCTGCTCGGCCTTAACCTTCACGGGCAGCACTTCTTTGTTGATGGCATCGCCTAAGGACTCCTCAATGGCACTGCGCAGGGTATCTCCGTCTTCGATGAGAACTTTGCCTGATCCAATTTGAAGCGAAATTTCTTTGGCCCCCAGCAAGTCGCTGGATTTAATCAGCGCAAGGCTGTTGACCGGTATGGGGTAGTCGGAGTCAATGCGCATCGACACCACTACTCGCCCCGACTGATCCGGGTGAAAATCGATGGATTCAATCCGCCCGACGGAGAGTCCGTTGATGTTGACCGGTTGCGAACCGATAAGGCCGTCAACACGCTCGTAGACGGAGTAGATCGTTATGCCTTTGTCGAGCAGCGTACTGTTTTTGAGGTAGGAAATCCCAAAGTAGAGTATGAGTCCGGCAAAAAGCACGACCAAACCAGTTTTTAATTCACGACTGAACATAGACTACAAGTTAGGGTTTAAGGGCTTGATCTGCCTCATCGAGGGTAATGCGAGCCAGTCCTCGGTAGGCAACAACAAAAGCATCGGCAAATCCACTCTTTCGCGCGGACTCCAAGGCACTAATTGCTTCGGCACGGCTGCGATACCTTCCTTGAAGGTAGCGGAACAGGCGACCGTCTTTAGCGACAAATACGTCAGACAGCGCCGAGAAGGGCTCTTCGGTAGGGCTTTTTTGGAGTCCGCTTACGCTGAGCTGGATGCTGAAAAAAACGTCTTGATTGGCTACGCTGGAGGCCCCTGGTGCTGGCGCTGGCTTGTCTTCGGCCTTGGCAGGTTCTGCCTTGGGCTCCACCTTGGGTTCCGCGGTTAGGGGTTTTGGCTCGGCGGCAGGCTCCACCTTTGGCTCCACCTTGGGCTCTAACTTAGGTTCTAGCTTAGGCTCGGCGGCAGCAGAAGCACCACCCTCGCGCCGCAGTTTGTACTGCCCAAAAGAGCGCGCAATGGATCGCGCCATTTCGTCCTGGCCTTGCTCGGTAATAAGGTAGTCCTCCTCGGCGCTGTTGGTCAAAAATCCGAGTTCAATAAGAATTGCAGGCATCGCAGAACGGCTCGTCACATAAAGCGGCTGCTGCTTCACCCCGCGGTCCTTGCGTCCCACATCGTCCCTGAAGGAATTCTGAACCTGCTGGGCCAGTTCCACACTTTGCTGGATGAAGGCATACTGAAACATGGTAAGCATGATGTAGGACTCCGGCTTAGTCGGGTCAAAGCCCTCATAAACATCTTGGTTGTCTTCTTGAAGAATCACGGAATTTTCGCGCATGGCAACGCGGTTCTCGTCGTCGTGGTCCTTACCCATTACATAGGTCGACGAGCCATAGGCGGAGCGGTTCTCTGCCGCGTCGCAGTGAATCGAAATAAAGACATCGCCCTGCGCCCGATTGGCTATGACCGTGCGCTCGTGCAGCGTTGGGTAGGAATCGTCTCGGCGGGTCATCACCACCTTAATGTTGGGATGGCGCTCCAAAATATACTTTTCAACCAACAAGGCAACTGCGAGCGCGACGTCTTTCTCTGTTTTTTTATAGCGGCGGGTGCCCAAATTCCCTGGGTCTTTGCCGCCGTGGCCGGCATCGATAACTACGGTGCGAATTTCATCGCTCATGCGAGCCGCAGGCTGAAATCCCGCATGCGGAATTGCCAATAGGGCAATCAAAAGCCAAGCTAGGCGTTGGTAGGTACTACTTTTGGTCACTGATTTCATGAACGTCGCTTCAAAGGTAAACTCTTACGCCGCAATACTCGCGGCAATTATGTGGTATACGGCCCCAGCGCAGAGCGTTCTCGACGGCGATGGAATCCGCTATGCATCAGAAAAGCAGGGAGTCCTGCGCCCCGGGAGCAATACCCTAAATCTTCAGGGCAAGGCCCGTGCCGAATCCTCAGACTTCCTCCTCGAGGCCGAGTACCTAATTATTGACTGGAACTTGCGCGAAATCAAAGCCTTTGGTGCCAAGCAAGCCGACGGAACCTACATCGGCCGCCCCATTTTTACCCAAGGCGAACGGCGAATCGGAGCAGACACGCTGCGCTACAACTACGGAACCCAAAAAGGCTGGGTCTATCAATCGACCAGTCAAGAGGGCGGAGGATTTCTCTCTGGGGGGCAGGTTAAAATGATCACGGACTCCAGCTACTACATCGGCTCGACGCGCTTCACCACCTGCAACCACGTGGATCCGCACTTTGCTATTGTGGCGCCCCGTGCGCGCTTAGACGTGGGCAAGCGCATCGTCACAGGCCCTGCCTACCTCGAACTGATCCATTTGCCCACGCCCTTGGCCCTGCCCTTCGGATTTTTCCCGGTCATGGAGAAGCGCGCCTCGGGGTACATTCTGCCCAATTTTGCCGACCGTCGGGAGTGGGGTCTGGGTCTGACCGGATTTGGCCACTATTGGGCACTCAACGACCACGTCGACTTAAAGGTCACCGGCGACCTCTACACCCGCGGATCCTGGGGCATTCAAGCGCAGTCCAACTACCGCTACCGCTATCGTTTCTCGGGCGGATTTGCCGTTCAGGCCAACCGAACGCGCTATGGAGACCCACGCTACGCGGACTATGGTCAGTTTTATGATTCTCGAGACTACCGCATATCGTGGAACCACAGCCAAGACCCCAAGGCCCACCCTTCGCGCACCTTTGCTGCCCGCGTGGAGCTGGCTACCGGCAGTTTTTTTAAGAATACCACCACCAACCCCGAAGACTTTTTAAAGAACGACCTGTCCTCCTCCATCAGTGTGGTGCAGCGATTCCCCGGAACCCCCTTCACCTTCACCGGAGCATTGCGGCACCGTCAAAACAACCAGCAGGGTACCATTGCCCTCTCGCTCCCTGAATTCACCTTGGGAATGGCACGGGTGCAGCCCTTTGCCCGCAAAGTCCGCAGCGGCACCCCTAAATGGTACGAGGGAATTGGCCTCACCTACGCCATGAACGGCCGCAACGAAACCCAGGGCCTCCTTGAGGAACTTCAGGATCCTGCCCAGCTTTTTGACCCGTCTCGGCTGCGAAGCGGGGTGCAGCACGCGGCATCGCTCAATACCAACCTCAAGCTCTTTAAGTTTATCACGATAAATCCCAGTGCCGATTGGGCCGAGAAATGGTACCCAACGGCCCTTGACTACCGCTGGGATACCCTCACCGAAAAGGTGACTTCTGACACGGTTCAGGGCTTTTTTGCGGCGCGGGAGTTTCGCGCCTCGGCTTCGGCAAACACGACGCTTTATGGCTTGTTCCGCTTCAAGCGCGGACCCTTGTCTGCACTTAGGCATGTGATGTACCCTTCGCTGACGGCCATTGCTCGTCCGGATTTTGCCAACCCGCAGTGGAACATTTATCAAGAAATCCAGTCCGATACGCTGGGTGGTCTAAAGCGCTTCAATCGTTTTGAAGGCTATACCTACGGCTCGCCGGGCCCCGGCCAGTTGGGCGCCGTTCGCTTTCGCCTTCGCAACACCCTCGATGCCAAGCTTCGCGCTCGGGGCGATTCCGGAACCGAGCAGAAGATTAACCTCATCGACGATCTGAGCCTTGAAACCGGCTACAACGCGGCTGCCTTGAGCCATCCCTTTGAAAATATGGCGATTAGGGCATCGTCTTCATGGGGCAAAGGCGCTTACCGAGTGAGCTATCAGGGCCTTTTTGATTGGTACGGCATCGATTCCACCGGCCAGCGCAGCCTGGATTTTTCGTCGGTGCTCGGTCAGGGCTTCATTCGGCCAACGATGCATCAGTTTAGCGCTGACCTTCGGTTGCGCGGCGGGAGCTCCGAGGGCCGACGCGGCCCAAAGATCAACGACCTTGGCCTAGAAGAGAACTATTTTTCTGACTACTATTCCCCCCTTGACTATGCCGACTGGGCGGCTCCCTGGAGTCTGAATGCAGGCTATTCCTTAAGGCGCTTTGCTTCAGGAACAACCTACAAGACCGTTCATTCGCTCCGCGTTGACGGCAGCTGGGATCCGACCCAAAACTGGAAGATTCGATTCTCCAGCGGCTACGATTTAGAGAGTGCTAGCATCACCTTTACTTCGTTTGACGTGGTCCGCACAATTCACTGCTGGCAGATGAACCTGCGTTGGGTTCCGCTAGGCTACGCCCGAAGCTACTCGATCAGTATGGGTGTTACGGCCCCCTTGCTCAATGCCCTTAAAGTGCAGCGCCGTCGGGGCTTGGGTGACTATTAACCAACAGAGCCCAGGTCTCCAGAAGCTTCTTGCCCTGGGGGGTCAAAACACTTTCTGGATGAAACTGAAGGCCCCAAACGGCTTCGGTTCGGTGGCTAATGGCCGCAGGAAGCCCTTCGTGGTCGGTGGCTAGGAGCGTCCATTCTGTGGTAATGCTCCGGGCCTTAACCGCCCAAGAATGATAGTATCCAACCTGCATTGTTTTCGGAAGGCCCTGGTTCAGTACATCTTCGTGCAGCCAGGTTATGGTTCGCGAAATGCCGTGACGCGGACTGCCAGTGTGCTGGAGTTGGCCGCCCCGAAATTCAGCCAAGGCCTGCATGCCCAAGCAAACCCCTAGGATGGGCCTGCGGCCCCAATGCCGCGCAATGATCTGCATGAGTGCGCCCGATTCATTAGGAAGTCCAGGCCCGGGCGACAGGACTAGGGCAGTACAGGATTCAAAACCTTCTAAAGCAGCGGGGTCGTCGCAGCGCAGCACAATGACCTCACTAAAATAAGGTTCGAGCAGGTGCACCAAGTTG
>DBBY01000004.1:0-1373 GCA_002292855.1 Flavobacteriales bacterium UBA972
ATCCATTCGCCTAGGTACTGACCCTGAGGTCGGTAGGCGGTAATTCCGAGTCCGCTGAATAAATAGGGAGTATGCTGAAACCGGAATGAGGGGATGCGCATGGGCAAAAAAGAAACTTCGCTCATGACCCAGACGCTTTGGGCTTGGGTTCGAACGGTTATTCCGCGGGCAAGGCGGTCGGCTCGGCTTGATGCGGCATCGCTGGCGGTGAATTCCCCCTGCTCGGCCACCAGCCGAACGGAGTAGTGGGGATGCCCTTGGTAACGGTAGCCCAAGGTCCATGCTTTGCCCTGGCTGGGATTGCTCCAGGTCTGGCCAACGTCTCCACGCAGGCCGATTCCGCCCCAGGAGAGGGAAAGGTCTTGGCTGTGCTGCGATGCGGCAGGCAAGGCGAGAATTAGGGTTAACAGCAGGATGCCAGTGCGCATAAAGGCCCAAAGATAAGGCCTTAGCAAGAGGCTAGTTGCGGCGGTCGAGTCCCCAGAGAAGCTTGTTGCGCAGGGTAGTCGGGAAGTTGTGCTCTTCGGTTTGCACCAGGCGAAACTTGAAGTCGGCCTGCTGGATTTTAAGGGTGGTACCGACATCCAAAGAGAAGACGCGCGAATCCATCGAGCAGAGGTAGCTGTCTTCGCGGGCTTCGATGCGGAGTTCGAGTATTCCATTGTTGGGAATAACGAGCGGCCTCACGGTTAAATTGTGCGGAGCAATGGGCGTAAGGATAAAATTCGGCGACAGGGGCATCAGAATCGGGCCGCCGCAGCTGAGGTTGTAGCCCGTGGATCCGGTGGGCGTGCTAATGATGAGGCCGTCGGCCCAGTAGGTGTTGAGAAACTGCCCGTTCAGGTGCACGTGTATCGAAATCATGCTCGTAGTGCCCTTGCGGCTTACTGCGATTTCGTTGAGTGCAAAGTCGGGGTCCAGCAGTTCAGGGCCTTCGGCCGAGGCTTGCAGGGTGTAGCGCTCCTCAATGCGGTAGGCGCCCTGGAGGATGCGTTTTAGCGAAGCGGGAGCCTCGTCGCGGGTTATGTTGGCCAAAAAACCGAGGCGGCCCGTGTTGATTCCGATCAGGGGAATTCCGCTGCGCCCCACCTGCGAGCAGGCGTCCAAAATGGTTCCGTCGCCGCCAATGACCATAAGGAAGTCAGGGTTAAGCGCTTGAAGCGTTTCTGCCGAAGTGTATTCCGGAAGGGTCAGGCCGAGGTCCCAGGATTCGTTGAGGCGATTTTGAAAACCGCGGTACATGGTTACCACGCATCCTTCTTCTTCGAGGGTTCCGAGAATGCGCTCTATAAAGGGTCGGGCTTCGTCGGGAATGCGTTTACCGTAAATAGCAATGCTTGCCATAGTCTATCGAGTTAAACGCTTAGGTAGTG
>DBBY01000004.1:1461-5012 GCA_002292855.1 Flavobacteriales bacterium UBA972
ATGCCCATGCGCTCGAGGGTTTCGGCAGCGGCCGTGGGGTCGGGCTGGTCCAGGCGAAGCCATGTTCCAAAAAGTCCGCTCTCTTGATGGAAGTCAGTCGCCATGGCAACTATTCGATAGCCTTCTTCTTCAAGGGTTTGAATAACAGAACCTCTAAGGGTCTGAACGTCTTGAAGCCAAATGCTGCTGCCCGGGAGCTGAAAGCACCAATGCTGGCCCATCCATTGGCTAAGGCGGCTGGCGCTGAGTCCGCCTAAGAGTTCGAGGTCTTGGTTGACCACTGCAACGGAATCGAGCCGGTGCTCGGCAAGCAGAGACAGGGCATCCACTGCGTGCTGGTCGCTGTAAAACGGGCGCACCTCAAGGAGTTCGCCCGACGTGCTCTCCATGCCAAGGTAGAGCCCCTGCGGGTTGGACACTGGCCAGTGCAGTTGGCCTTCGGGGCGTTCCATCTGCAGTATTTCGTTCCAAAACATGCATCAAACGTAAGGTAGGATTTCTAAACAGTTGCGCGACCTTTGGTAAACCTTCCTAAATGTTTGAATTATGGCAGTACTGCGCCCCGCCCGCTTGTCGGTGAACATCAATAAAGTGGCAACGCTACGCAACAGCCGAGGAGGCAATGTGCCCAACGTACTCGAGGTTGCTCTGCGCGCGCAAGACTTTGGCGCCGAGGGAATTACCATACATCCTCGCCCCGACGAACGCCACATCAGGTATGCGGATGCCCGCGCCCTGAGGGCTGTGGTCCGCACCGAATTCAACATTGAAGGCTACCCTAGCCGTGATTTTATCGATTTGGTCCTCGAATGCGCTCCCGAGCAGGTTACCCTGGTCCCCGACGCCCCTGACGTGCTCACTTCTAATGCCGGCTGGGATACCCTCAAGCACGCGTCGATGCTGCAGGAGGTGCTTGCGGAGTTTCGCGCTTCAGGAATCCGCACCTCGCTCTTTATGGAGTGCAATTTTGCCCACATCAAGGCAGCCAAAGACCTGGGCGCTGACCGAATTGAACTCTACACCGAGGCCTTTGCCCAAGGCTATCAGGCCGCACTTGCATTAAGTGATGGCGGCGATCAGGCTGGTATTGATCGCCTGCGCACTGCGGCGGTTCAGCCCTATGCAGACGCGGCGGAGTTGGCTCATTCTCTGGGTTTGGGCGTCAATGCCGGCCACGACCTCAACGCCGACAACTTGGCCTTTTTTGCGGCATCGGTTCCTCAGCTGGACGAGGTTTCGATTGGGCACGCCCTCATTGCCGACGCCCTCTACCTCGGACTCGAAAACAGCATCCAACGCTACCGCTACCAGCTTGAGTTGGGGGCGCAACAGGCACTTTTTTAGCTGCGGACCCTGAACCTAACCGCATCATGTCAGCAGTAGCATTATCCAGTAAAATTCTAGGAGCCGGAGGCCGTCCGCTCATAGTGCTTCACGGCTTTTTGGGCATGGGCGACAATTGGGCCTCGCACGCTCGAATTTGGGCGGACCAGGGCTTTGAGGTGCATTTAGTGGACCAGCGCAACCACGGCCGCTCGCCCCACACCTCCAGCCACAGCTACCCCGAGATGGTTCAGGATGCATTGGCCTATGCCGAGTCGCACTTCAAGCCAGGGCCCTTGGCTTGGCTTGGCCACAGCATGGGCGGCAAGGTCGTGATGGAATTTGCGGCTCGCTACCCGAGTTGGGTGGAGCGCATGGTCGTTGTAGACATTGGCCCTAAGGCCTACCCACCGCACCATCAGTACATTATTGACGCCATGAAATCCCTTAATTTGCTGGAACTGGGGTCAAGAACCGAAGCTGATCGGGCCATTGAGGTTTACCTGAAGGACTGGGGAATTCGTCAATTTCTTCTTAAAAACCTAGAATGGAACAGCAACAAGCAGCTGGGGTGGAGGTGCAACCTCCCGGTTCTTGAGGCCAGCATGAGCCGCATTGGAAAGCCCCTTGGCCCGCTTGATAACTACGTGGGCGCATGTCTTTTTGTGCGCGGACTCGAGAGCGACTACCTGCGCGACGACGACTGGCCGGGAATTGTGAAGCATTTTCCTGCTGCACAGCTCGAGAGCGTCGCGGGCGCGGGGCACTGGGTGCACGCCGAGCAGCCGCAGGCTTTTCAGCTTGCCGTCGGTTCTTTTTTAAAGTCCTAGAAGGCCGCTTTTAAGACCAGTTTTTGCAGCGGCCCGGGGTGGGCGAAGCGCTGGTCGCTCAGGTCGGGCTCGCTAAAGCGGTTGCGAACGTTGTTGCTGAAGGCATAGGGTTCGGTGGGGTTGCCAAAAAGTCCGCGGTCCATGACGCGGTTCCCGTTGGTGTCAAAGTAGGTTGCTAAAATGTACTGACCGGGATTCCGCAAACCCAAAGACAACTGCTGGGGATTGCTTTCTGCCTTGACCAGCACCTCTTCGATGACTTTGCCGTCGGCGCTGCGGAGCGACAGCATCCAGGCTGCCTTAGGGCTTCGAGCTTCCCAAGCGCTCGTGCTTACGGCGCACTGCACCTTCAGTAGGCTTGAATTGTGAACGAGGGTCGTTGATTCGACCGACGGAATTCCCAAAAAGAAGAAGGCTAAGAGAAGGCTTAAAAGCCTGGGCGCCATGGTGAAACGAGAGGAGTATCTAGCGAATCAGAACCACAGATCCCTGCTCCGAGAGGCGTACCTGGTTGACTCCGTCGGGGTCAATGTAGGTAGCAGTTAGCTGCCAGAGGTAGGTGCTCTCTTTCATGGCGCGGCCGTTGTAGTTCCCGTCCCAGCGATCGCGGGGGTCGTTGCACTCAAAAACCAAGCGGCCGTAGCGGTCAAAAATCCGCATATTGTAGGTTGACATTTCGCAAGCCTCCGACACCACTACCCCAAAGAAGTCGTTGGTATTGTCGCGGTTGGGAGTGAATGCGTTGGGGGCAAAAACTCCGCAAACCTCAGTGGGATTGGGATTGGTCTGGGCACTTAAAGTGGCCGACAAAGCAATTAAGAGCAGGGCAATGATGGAGCGCATAGAGTACAAACTTAGAACGATTTTGGGTTTCCTCCGCCCTTGCGCAGAAGTCGGGGTAATTGACTGCGCGAACGATTGGGCTCGTCTAATGAACGGCTGCTGTCTTGGTCGCCGTCGTCCCATTCAAACTCGTACTTTTTTTCGGGCGCAATAGTTTGGTATTCCGCGGGTTTCACCGAATTTTTAATTTCGGCGGCCTGCTTTTGCCAGTCTTGCTTGATGGAGGCCTTGGCGTCTTGCCGCATGGACTTCCCGTCGAGCTTAATCGACAGCTTGTCAATGGGTCCCGTAGCGCGAATGGGCACCCATACCGGTCCGCGGCTGGACTCCTCGGTGATGTAGGCATCGAGGCTCTTGCTGCGCTTGGGCTTGCTGCCTCCAATCATGTCTCTGAGCTGAAGTTCAAAACGGTAGTCCACGATTTGGTCAAATCCGTGGGTTCCGGCGACCTTCAGCTGCAGGGCGTTGTTTTCAAGCAGCATTTCGGGAATCAGAATGCGCTGCTGCGAGATGTAGATGCTGTTTCGAAGAGGGGCAAAGCGCACGTCTTTGAGG
>DBBY01000004.1:5069-8187 GCA_002292855.1 Flavobacteriales bacterium UBA972
TCCGCCCTCAAGGCTGAACTGAACCTCGGCGATCAGGCTCTTGGGGTCTAAGTCGTAGTTCGCATCAAAGTCGCATTGAAGCTGCAGGGAGGCGTCCAGGGTACCGTCAATGTTTACTGCGGTTATGGTGCTTTGGTTGAAGTTGCGGACTTCGCGCATGAGCGTGCTCAGCCTCACGCGCTGCAGCTGCATTTGCGTGCTTAGGTGCCCGCCGTCGGGCTGCGCTGCGGTCCAGTCGCCGCTGCCTCGAATTTGCCCTCCGCCCATGCTCATGAGGGCATTCTTAAAGCTAAAGTTGAGTCCGCGCCCGACAACGTCGGCCTGAACGTCAGCCAGATGAAGGTCTTGGTAGTGAAGGCGGTTCGCGCGGATTTCTAGGCGATAGGGGTCATTGAATTCCGGATCCTCGGGGTTGGTGGGGCCGGTCCAGAGGCCGTTCCAGACTTCAGAGTCCATTAATTCACTGGCATTGAGCTGCTTGCACCGAATCTGAAGGTCGTGGGCCATTCCCAAGTCGTTTAAGGCATTGCGCACGGTTCCATTAATTACTGCGTCGGACCTTCCCAGAACGATGCTCCAGTTTTTAAGGTTTAGGTCCTGCCCGTCGAGCTGAACTTCGCCTCCGCGCACTTCAAGGGGCATTTTGTTGCCCTGCGGACGCCATTGGCCCGGGCTAAACGCAAGCGTTCCCGACCACATTCCGCCCCAAACGCCCGTGCTGCCCAGCTCGTCAAGATTGGCGTAGTGCTGGCGGAATCCGACGGTTCCGCTGGCGCTTCCGCTGGATTCTTCCCAAGTCTCTATGCCTACCCAGCTCAGGAATTCGGAGGTTGCGAGGTTTGCGCTTCCCTCAAAGCTCAGGTCGGGTGCCTCGAAGTTGCTCCATTTAAAGAGGCCCTTGATTTGGCTTGCCTTGCTTTGCGCGGCGCTCAGGTCAATTTCAAGTTCTGAACTGGCAGCGCGCGCCTGCGCTCCGTTGTCGAAGCGAACGACCGCGGCAATATCCGAGAAGTCAAAGGCCCCGGAGGTTAGTCGGCCCTTGGTCCAGACCCCGTCGACCACAAGGCGGCTGCCCTTGGCGTTGGTTTTGGCCTGGGCCTTGACACTCAGAAGGCCATCGATTTTTAGGGTTTCTGGGTCGGGCAGAAGTTCCTTGGGAATCAAAGCGACCACCTTGGCCACATCGAGGTCTTTGGCCGTCATGAGCCAAGTGCCCTCCCCGTCGCGAAGTTCCCCTTCGAGCGCGAGCGGCCATCCGGCTAGGTTTAATGTTCCGTTCTCGACGGCAAACTGACCCGCTGAGCCGGTCATTTCTGCCTTGCCTTCAATGCGGAGGGGCTTGGCGGCAAGGTCGGGAACCCAAAGTTCCCAGTCGAGTTCGGCGGCAAAAGCCTCCGCGTCAAGGCTTCCTCGTGCGCGGACGCGCTCCGCCAAAAAGGTCTGGCTCCAGGGCGGATTGCCCTGGCCGCTCAGGCTCACCTTGGTATTGAGCAGGGTAAGGCCATCGAGCTGCACGGCAGCCTGGTCAGAAGCGCTGGAGTCCTCCTTAAAAATGCCGTAGTTGTTGCTGCCGTCTTCGTTCCAACGAAGCTTTAGGCGGCCGTCTTTAAGGGTTATGCGCTGCATTATGTAGGTTCCCCGAATGGCCTTTAGTAGGTCAAACTGGGCAAAAACGCTTGAGGCATAGGCAAGTGTGTCGCTTGGAATTTGCGGGTCGGGCACCAAAACCTTTTCAAACCGCAGCGAGACGTCGGGGAACTGTGCCCAGAGGTCCACCTCGAGTCCGCCAATTTGCACGGGGCTGTTCAGGCGGCCGTTGACCGCCGCGAGCATTGCCCCCTTGAGTTCATCCTGGTGGCTGTATACATAGCCAGCTAGGCCTCCCAAGGCCGCCGTTGCAATGGCTAAAACCCAGAGGAGGATGCGAAAGGCTCGGCGCATTTACTGCTGGATTTTGAGGAAGGCAACTTCTTTTTCAGAGAGCAGCCTCCACTCTCCGCGAGAAAGGTTCTTTTTGGTCAGGCCGGCAAAGTCCGTGCGGTCCAGTTTGAGGACCTCGTAGCCGAGCGCACCAAACAAGCGACGCACAATGCGGTTGCGGCCAATGTGGACCTCAACGCCCACTTCAAAAGGATTTTCGGGATCAGGGAATTCCAGTTTGTCGACGTGCGCTGGGCCGTCTTCAAGGTTGATTCCTTGCTTTAAGCGTTCCGCATCGAGCGGACTAAAGGGCTTATCAAGCGTTACCTGATAAATTTTCTTCGCTCCGTGGCTCGGATGCGTCAGTTTCTTGGCCATGGCGCCGTCGTTGGTCAGCAGCAGAACTCCGGTGGTGGAACGATCAAGGCGACCGACGGGGTAGATGCGCTCGCGGCAGGCCTTGCCCACCAAATCCATTACGGTTTTGCGCGCTCGTTCGTCGTCAACGGTGGTGATAAAGCCCTTGGGCTTGTTGAGCAAAACATACATTTTGCGTTCGCTTTTGAGGCGTTCGCCCGCATAGCGCACGTCGTCACCCGGCGCCACTTTGATGCCCATGTCCATGACCACTTTGCCGTTTATAGTGACCAAACCTTGAGCAATAAGGGTGTCTGCCTCTCGGCGAGAGCAAACTCCTGCGTGAGCCAGGTAGCGGTTAAGCCTCATGTGGTCGCTGTCGGGAGCGTACTCCTCGGCGGTTTTGAACTTGGGCCTTCCGGTGGGCTTGCGCCATCCTTCGGGGGTCAAATTCGATTCGCGGGGGCGATCGCTGCTTTCGGATCCGTACTTGGGGTGAAGCCGGCCTTCGCCGCTGAAGTGCTTGGGTCCAAGGCCTTCAAGGTTCCAGGGCTCGTGCGGAGTCTGGCCACCGGCCGCAGGACCATTGCCCCCCGGGCCGTTTGCGCCTGGTCTTTGAAAGCTTGGCTTCGAGAAAGAAGGCTTTGGGAAGGACGATCTCGGTCCGTCAAAGGACTTTCTGGGACCAAAAGTCTTGGTTGCTCCGCCCATGCGGTCGGGCCGAACGGGTCGGTCGGTTCGGAATCCGCGGTCGCCTCCGGTGGGTCGGTCGGTTCGGAATCCGCGGTCTTCGCCACCAGGACGGCTGGGTCGGCCTGTTTGGAATCCGCGGTCGTCGCCA
>DBBY01000004.1:8310-12152 GCA_002292855.1 Flavobacteriales bacterium UBA972
GAATCCGCGGTCGTCGCCAGAGGGCCTCGAAGGACCGTCTGTTCTTGGGCTGCGCGCCGAGGGGCGGGCAGAAGTTCTACGGGAGCCATCACCCGAACCTTCGGTCCTGGGACCTTGGAATTCGGTTCGTGGGCTTCGGTCGGCAGGCCGCTTCGCAGCGGGCTTGGGCTCGGACTCGCCTTGCGCGTCTTTGGGCCGGGGTTTGCGGGGATTCACGCTACAAAGGTAGTGTTTTGGCAATTTAGCTCGTTTGCTGTTGGTCAATTTGTTACCTGTAATTAGCTACCAGTGGCCGCGCAGCGGCCTTAGCCCCGAAGGAGCCCTAGCGAGAAGCGCTTTAGCCTGAGCGCCGCAGGCGCGAAGGGCTACAAGTAACCAGAAGCCAGTAACTAAAAACCAGGCCAACCGCCTTCGAGAACCTCGACCACCCTAACGGGGGAACCGTGGCAGCGAACCAGATCAATGCGCCATGAACCCAGGTACTGATTTTTGCGTCCAAATGCGGCTGCGGCCCGCTGAATGCGGTGAAGCTGACTGCGGTTCCAGGGAGCAAAGTCGGTGAGGCGAGACTGGAACTTCACCTCTACGGCAATCCAGGTACCGCCGTCGGGTTCCGCCAAAATCAGATCTACCTCGTACTTGCGGAAGCGCCAGTTTTTGGCCAGAACCCTGCAGCCCTGAGACTGGTAAAAATCAATGGCGGCCTCTTCAGCCTCAAGGCCACGAGCTCGCCGAGCGGGCGGCGCAAGGGCCAACTGCCTAACAAGGGGATTGGAGCGAACTAAACCCTCAGGCAGAGGGCAGGAGGGGACGGAGTACTGCATGCCCCGAAGTTGCGGTAAGCTCGTGGGCTAAGCCGTGGATAAACGTAAGATTACGGCTCTCGTGCCCAAAGCCAAAACCCTCTACCACGGGAATGCCCGAGGGAATCGCGTCGCGCACGATTTGCGACCAGCTTCGGCCAAAGGGAAGATCGTGGTCCTTCAGGTCGCTGAAGCTGCCTACCGCCACCGCCGCCAGGCCATTGAAAACACCAGCCCTTCGCAGTCCCTGCATCATGCGGTCCAGATGGTAGTGGTACTCGTCGAGGTCTTCGATGGCAAGGATGCATCCGCTCAGGTCAGGGAAGCTCGAGGAGCCCAACAGGCTGTAGAGCACCGACAAATTACCCCCAACCAGAGGCCCTTGCAGGCTAAAATCAGGTCCGCCGAACGAGGTTTTAAGCATTTTGGGCGATCCTTTTAAGGCGTCTGCAAGCGCTTCAAACGTTTCGTCGCTGGCCGTTCGCGCAAGCTGAATGGCCATTGGGCCGTGCATCGACACGAAATTTCTACTGAAAGAGTGGGCAAGCAGTACCGTGAAGTCGCTGAATCCGACGAGCCACTTGGGGTCGCGGTCCAGAAGGCTCCAGTCCACAAGATCGACCGCGCGCACCGCGCCGTATCCGCCCCGCACGCTCCAAACCGCGCGCACTCTGGGGTCAGCCAAGGCAGCATTGATTTGGTCTGCGCGGGCTTGATCGCTCCCGCCGAGCTGGCCCTCGGAGCCTCCAAGGCCGGGCGCAGCAATAATTTGCCAGTTGTGGGCAGAGGCAAAGTCCTCAGCAGCAGCAATTTGTTCGGGTTCCGCAAAGCGACTCGGGCTAATCAGGGCGATGCAGTCGCCGGGCTTGAGGAAGGCAGGAATGCGGACCATTGCGGCCACCAAGGTAGTTTACCTTTGCCCTATGGCGTCGGAATTCAAACGCACTTTAGTAACGGCCGCACTCCCCTATGCGAACGGGCCGATTCACTTGGGTCACCTGGCGGGTTGCTACCTGCCCTCAGACATTTATGTGCGTTTTAAGCGTTTAAAAGGCGAAGAGGTCGCCTTCGTCTGCGGTTCCGACGAGCACGGAATGGCCATTACCATGAAGGCGCGCAAAGAGGGAGTGAGTCCGCGCGAAATTGTAGACCGCTACCATTTTATGATGCGCGACGCGCTTGCGGACTTTGGAATTGCATTTGACCACTATTCCCGGACCAGCAGCGAGTCCCACCACAAAGTCGCATCGGATTTTTTCAAAATGCTCTACGACAAAGGCGTATTTGAAGCGCGCCAAACGGACCAGTACTACGACCCCGAGGCCGAGCAGTTTTTAGCCGACCGATACATCACCGGAACTTGCCCCCGCTGCAGCCACGACGCAGCCTACGGCGACCAATGCGAACAATGCGGAGCGACCCTGAATCCCACCGATTTAATTAATCCGCAATCAACCCTTAGCGGCGCAACGCCGGTGCTCAAGGCCACCACCAACTGGTTTTTGCCCCTGGACAAGTTCTCAGACGACCTGCGGACCTACATCACCTCGCACCCCGAGTGGAAGCCCAACGTCTACGGTCAAACCCTGAGCTGGCTCGACGCCGGCGACGGCCTGCAGCCGCGGTCCATGACGCGCGACTTGGATTGGGGAGTACCTGTTCCGGTCCAGGGAGCCGAGGGCAAAGTGCTCTACGTTTGGTTTGACGCTCCCCTGGGCTACATCACTGCCGTTCAAGAGCTTAAGGGCGCCGACTGGGAAACCTGGTGGAAGGACCCGTCTACCCGCTTGGTCCACTTTATCGGCAAAGACAACATCGTATTTCACTGCGTGGTATTCCCGGCTATTTTGATGCAGCACGGCGGATACATTCTGCCCGACCAGGTTCCGGCCAACGAATTTTTAAACCTTGAGGGGCAAAAACTATCGACCTCACGCAATTGGGCGGTCTGGCTGCACGAATATTTGGCGGACTTCCCCGGCCAGCAGGACGTGCTGCGCTATGTACTAACGGCCACGATGCCCGAGACCAAAGACAACGACTTCACCTGGGCCGACTTTCAGCAGCGCAACAACTCAGAGCTGGTGGCGGTTTTGGGCAACCTCGTCAACCGGGTCATGGTCCTCAACCATAAATTTTGTGGCGGAAGGGTTCCTGCCCCGGGATCGGCACCCCAAGACCGCGAGGCACTGGCGGCCGTAGCGATCCAGTCCGCACGAGTATCCGAAGCCCTTGAGGCCTTTAAGTTCCGCGAAGCCCTCGGCCATGCCATGGATTTGGCTCGCGTGGGCAACAAGTACCTCGCCGACGAGGCGCCCTGGCAGACGGTAAAAACCGACCAGGCCCGCACCGAAGCAATCCTTGGCGTAGCCACCCAACTCGTAGCGGCCCTTGCGGCGGTCTTCGAAGCGTTTATGCCCTTTAGCGCGGAACGCATTCGCGTCATGCTCGGCGGCGCCCCCGCCCTGACCTTTGCAGACTTGGCGGGAACCGGCCCCTGGGTTCCGGTGGGCACTGCCCTAGGAGCGTCCGCATTATTGTTTCAAAAAATAGAAGACGAACAGGTCGAAGCACAGCGCGCCAAGCTGCGTGCGGCATCGGCGTCAAACCCAACCAGCATGACAGAGCCATCAACGCCCTTGGCGCCCCTTGCGCCCGAAATCACCTTTGATCAATTTGCTCCCCTAGACCTTAGGGTGGCCCTTGTGCTCGAGGCCGAACGCGTTCCCAAGGCCGACCGCCTCCTCAAGCTCACGCTCGACACGGGCATAGACCGCCGCACGGTGTTGAGCGGCATTGCGGAGCATTTTGCGCCCGAAGACGTGGTGGGCCGTCGAGTAATTCTGCTGGCCAACCTCGCGCCTCGCGAAATGCGCGGAATCGAGTCTCAGGGCATGATCCTTATGGCTGACAACCCCGAAACGGGCAAGCTTGCCTTTGTGCAGCCCGACGGTGAACTGCCGGTTGGGGCGACGGTGCGTTAAACGTTTGCCAGGCCTGTCCTAGAACAACTTATACACCGGGTACCTCCGGTGCCGC
>DBBY01000011.1:0-1299 GCA_002292855.1 Flavobacteriales bacterium UBA972
TTGGTGCCGCCATCCAAGGCGGAGTTTTGGCCGGCGACGTGAAGGACGTGCTGCTGCTTGACGTGACTCCGCTTTCGCTCGGAATCGAGACAATGGGCGGCGTAATGACCCGCTTGATCGAGTCCAACACGACCATCCCGACCAAGAAGTCTGAGGTGTTTAGCACGGCAAGCGACAACCAGCCCAGCGTGGAGATCCACATTCTTCAGGGTGAGCGCCCCATGGCCAAAGACAACAAGACCATCGGACGTTTTCACCTCGACGGACTTCCGCCTTCTCCCCGCGGCGTGCCGCAGGTGGAGGTGACCTTTGACATCGATGCCAACGGAATTTTGAACGTCAGTGCCAAAGACAAGGCGACGGGCAAGGAGCAAAAGATCCGCATCGAGGCCTCAAGCGGTCTGAGTAAGGAAGAGATCGAGAACATGAAGAGGGAGGCTGAGGCTAATGCCGATACCGACCGTGTCGCCAAAGAGCGGGCTGAAAAGCTCAATGCTGCGGACCAAATGATTTTTCAGACCGAGAAGCAGCTCAGCGAGTTTGGCGACAAGCTTGGCGATAAGAAAGGCGCCATTGAGGAGTCGCTTGACAACCTAAAGAAGGCTCATTTGAGCCAAGAAATCAGCGCGATTGATGCGGCAATGGAGCAGATCAACGAGGCCTGGAAGAATGCTTCTGAAGAAATGTACAAGGCGCAGCAAGACGGCGGTGATGCGGGCAGTGCCGGGAACGGTTCCGGCTCGGCCAGTGCAGCCGACGACGTGACCGACGTTGACTTCGAAGAGGTTAAGTAGTCGAGATCAGGACGCAAAAAAATAGGGCTGCCCTTTGGGGCGGCCCTTTTTGGTTTAATCTACTTTGGTTTGTGGGCGCCAGTCAGCGGGCCTACTTCGCCCTAAACGCCCCGTACTTAAGGATGCAGTAGATGGCGCGCACGCCGTCCTTCCAGCCGATTTTTTTACCTTCTTCAAATGTTCGGCCGTAGTAGCTGATTCCGACCTCGTAAATTCGGATTTTAGGAATACGCGCAATTTTGGCGGTGACCTCAGGCTCGAATCCAAATCTATTCTCGCGAAGGTTCAGTGATTGGATCAGATCGCGCCTGAATAGCTTGTAGCAGGTCTCCATGTCGGTCAGATTCAGGTTGGTGAACATGTTCGACAAAAAGGTCAAAAACGCATTGCCAATGGAATGCCAAAAAAACAGAATTCGGTGGGCATTGCCACCCATGAATCGCGAGCCGTAAACCACGTCGGCGTGGCCGTCAATGATGGGCTTCAGGAGGGTCACGTACTCGTT
>DBBY01000011.1:1369-1512 GCA_002292855.1 Flavobacteriales bacterium UBA972
ATGCCGGTGTGCAGCGCGGCGCCCTTGCCCTTGTTGACCTCGTGCTTGCGGTAGGTGAGGGGCAGTGAGGGGTTGGCCGACGCGTAGCGTTCGATGGCCTCTTCGGTGCCGTCTTTGCTGCAGTCGTTGACGACGATGAGCTC
>DBBY01000011.1:1550-33591 GCA_002292855.1 Flavobacteriales bacterium UBA972
TTGGTCCACCCGTCGGGCAGGCGGCAGTCGCGGACTTTGTCCAAAATGAGGTGAATGGTCGCGGCTTCGTTGTAGGCCGGCATGACGATGCTGAGTACGGGCATAGGGCGCAAAAGTACGGACTAAGGCGTACCTTCATTTCATGCCTATGCTTATCGACTATGGATTAGACCGGGTAAAGGTCAGCGATGCACCCCAAAGTGCTAATGGTCCAGAATTAAAGGGTGCAGAAGTTGTTCGATGGATTGCAATGGCGCAGCCAATGGATCCAAGTCTACTTCGTGCTTGGGTATCGGATTGGGGTTTTCATCCCCATGTTGCTGAGGATCTGCTCGATTCGGACGCTCGAGCAAATTTTGAGGAATACCCCAACGAGGTTTACCTAGATATGCATGCCATTAAGTTGGATCGCGCCGACCGATGCGAGTTCAGTCAAGTAGGGTTGGTCCTGCACCAGCACGGGGTTGTTTCCCTCCAAATTGATGGAGTTTTTGAAGAGGTGTCGGGTCGCATACAGAGCAATCTAGGTTTAATTCGGTCCAAAGGACCCGACTATTTGTTCATACGCCTTGTTGACGCAGTATTAAGGCTTTATGACCAGTACTTTGAACGACTTGATGAGGTACTAAGTGAGCTTGAAACGGAATTAGTGCATCGTCCAAGCCAGCGCGTGGTGATTAGAATTTTAAGTATTAAAAGGCAACTGAATCAGGTGCGTCGTCGCCTAACCCCTTTGCGAGAGGCCATAGGATCCTTGGAATCTTCGGCTCATCCTTTATTCAAGCGGGAGAATCGTCCCTACCTGCGCGACGTTCGGGGTAAAGTCCAGGCACTTCACGAGCGCTTGGATTCCCACCGCAGCCTTTTGGATTCTCTTGAAAACCTATACCTATCCTCGGTTGGGCAACGCACCAATGAGGTGGTGCGAACATTGACTGTTTTTTCGGCGATTTTCTTGCCCTTAACCTTTATTGTTGGGGTTTATGGAATGAACTTTAAAACGATGCCCGAACTGGATTGGGTATGGGGCTATCCGACGGTTCTGATTCTGATGGCCCTTGTGGCTGCATCTATGATTTTTTGGATGCGTCAGAAGAAATTTTGGTAATCTTCCATCCCGTCAAGGCGAGCAGCATGCTGATTAGCGGGCTGGTCCAATTGAAAATTGCATACATAAAATAGTCTCCGGTGGCGATGCCGAGCACGCTGCTTTGGTAGGCTCCGCAGGTGTTCCAGGGTACAAGGGCAGAGGTTACGGTTCCGGAATCCTCAAGGGCGCGAGAAAGATTTTCGGGTTTAAGTCCCTGATCTTCATAAGCCTTTTTAAACATGCGCCCCGGTACCACAATGGCCAAATATTGGTCCGATGCGGTTAAGTTGAGAATTCCGCAGGAGGCAAGGGTTGCTCCAATGAGGCCGGCCGTTCCGCGTGCAAAGCGCAAAAGCGCCTGCGTCATGGTACTTAAAAAGCCTGCAGCGTCCATTATTCCGCCAAAGGTCAGGGCGCAAAGAATCAACCAGACGGTGCCCAGCATGCCCGACATTCCTTTGCTTTTGAGCAGCTCCGAGAGTACGGGATGCTCGATGGAAATTTGGCTGCTGCCATAGAGGGCCTGCATGCTCCCTTCGTACCAGGCCGAGGGTCCGTGGTGTCCTGCAATTTCTGCAATAATTTGAGGCTGCACCAAGTTGGCCGCTAAGACTCCGGCGAGCGTTCCAAGTCCCATTGCGGCAAGTGCGTCAACCTTGAGCACAATGAGGGCAATACTTGCCAGGGGTACCAGCATGAGCCATGGGCTTATGGTGAATTTCGCATGGAGCAAATCGGAAATCTGGGCAACTTGGCTGAGGTCACCACCCTCGTTGGCAGAAAGCCCTTTAATGCCAAAAACCAAACAAGCAATCAGAATTGCAGGCCCTGATGTCCAAATCATGTGGCGAATGTGGTCCGTCAACTCCGCGCCAGCCATGGTGGCCGCAATGTTGGTGGTATCGCTAACGGGCGACATTTTATCGCCAAAGTAGGCTCCCGAAACCACGGCTCCGGCAATCCATCCTGCGGGCAAACCAAGACTTTGCCCAATGCCCATGAGGGCAATTCCAATAGTTGCCGAGGTGGACCATGACGAGCCCGTTGCCAGGCTAACCAGGGCACTCAGCAGGGCTGCCGCAACCAGAAAGGTCTTTGGGCTTAGAATTTTAAGGCCAAAAACGATGAGGGTGGGTATGATACCGCTGACCATCCAAGCCCCAGCCAATGCACCCACCATGAGCAGAATTAAAATGGCCTTCGAGGAGTCAGAAATGGTCGTTTGAATCCCCTTCCAGAGGAGGTTTTTACGACTTTTTGGCGTCAAAAGGGCGGCGAACCCCGCCGAAGCCAATAGAATGAGTTGGTTGCTGCCCTCAAGGCTCCGGTCCCCGTACAACTGAACGTTGAATACCAGGGCGACTACCAAAAAAATTAGGGGGCTAAGGGCGCGGATCACAGCGCGCAATATCGTTCATAATATCGACTTATGCGTCCTTCAGCCAGGGGCCTAAAGCCTCTACTGCAGCGTCGAGCGGGAGGCCTTTGACGTTGTCAAAAGTTCCCTCGATGCGGTCTATGGCCAGGTGGCCAAACCATTCTTGCGCACCGTAGGCACCGGCCTTGTCGAGGGGCTTAAAGTGCTCCACGTAGTACCGAATAAATCCTTCGTCCACCGGTTTAAACGTCACTAAGGCTGTGGACTCTGCGCCCGACCAAGCCACTGCGTCAGTAGCCCACAAGGCCGTAATTACCTTGTGCGTCTGACCGCTGAGTTCAAGCAGCATCTGCACGGCATGCTCGAGGTTCTGGGGCTTTCCGAAGCGCCTCCCTTGAAACCAAACCTCGGTATCGGCAGTGAGTAAAATCTCGCCTGGCTTGAGGCTAGGCAGCAGGGCTTCGGCTTTTTGCCGGGCCACATGACTCACTGTTTCGCGGTCGCTCAGGCCCTCTGGGGCGGACTCGTCGGAATCACTCGTCCGCACGACAAAGGGAATGCCTAGCACTCCAAGAAGCTCGCTCCTGCGGGGAGAGCCACTGCCTAAAACCAGCGAGCCCTTTAAAGCGTAGGGTAGGCGCTTCACCAGTTTCGGAATTCCGGGAGGTTCCACTTGCCCTGAACGCGCATAACCTGCTCCAGTACTTCGCGTACGCAGCCTTTGCCGCCTTCTATGGGAGATACGTAGTCCACTAGGGCGCGAATCTCAGGGGCCGCATCGTGCGGGCAGCAGGAAAGTCCGACGCGCAGAAGTACCTCGGTATCCGGAAGGTCGTCGCCCATATAGAGAACTTCCTCGTCGCGTAGGTCGTAGCGAGCAATCCATTCTTCGTAGGCCTCAATTTTGTGGCGGGCAGCGAGCCAAACATCCTGAATTCCAAGGGCCTTTAGGCTGTCTTTAACGGTTTCGGACTTTCCTCCGGTGATGGCGGCGACAAGGTAGCCCTGCCTCACCGCTGCTTGCACGGCATAGCCGTCGCGGCTGTGAAAGGAGCGTATGGGGTCATGGTTGGGCAAGAGCTGCACGATTCCGGTGGTAAATACCCCATCAACGTCAAAGGCCATGGCCTTAATTTGATGCAGTTTTGTTTTGTAGTTCATGGTAACGTGCCCTGAATAGACTGACTTAAAGCTCGATAAATGGACCTCAACTCCTTGGGGAGCAGATCCATGTGCCGGTCCAATATAATTTGGTCCGCGCGTCTGGCAGGCCCAGTTTGCAGGGATTTCGCGTCGCCTGCTGCAGCTGCATCTATTGTGGTGCGGACCATGGCTTCGTAAACCTGGGGGTCGAGCCCCGCCTGAGCGCAGTAGGACTGGAGCAGGGCAATAACATGGTTGCTAAAGTTGTTGGCAAACACCGCTCCGAGGTGGTATTGTGCGCGTTTTGCGGAGTCTGTCCAGGCGGCCGGCGGACAGCCAAGGGATGCGCCCAGGGCCTCGATGGCTGTCTTGGCAGCGGAGTCACTGGCCTCGGCAAAAATGGGCACCTCAGCCCAATCGGGTGTGGTTTGAAACGAAACCATCGGGTAAAACACCCCGCATGATCCCGATCCGAGTTCATGGAGGGCTACGCTCCCGGCGCAGTGCAGCCTGACCCCTTGGCCCCCCTCGAGCTGCTTAGATATTCCTGCAATCGCTGCATCGGGCACCGCAAGCACAACGGTGTCCTGCGCGGTTAAGTCGCCTATGCCGCTAAAACCACGCCCGGAATGCAATGGAGCACCAGGTAAAGACTGGGCAAGCGCTAGGCCAACTCGGCCCCGGCCTACCACATGAATCATGGCTTTGGGGCGGGTTTGGGACCGGCGATTCGCTTGGCTACGGCCAAAGCGGTTCCGATGGCCATGAGCACGACGCCCAGCCAGAGCACATTGATGTAGGGGAAGATAAAGGCCTGAAGAAGAATGAACTCCTGCTCCTCGGGAGCCTTGCGCCAAAACTTCATTTTGAATCGCCCGGGCTCGTCAGAAACCCCATCAAACCGCACCTTAACTCCGAGATTCGCGAACTCCGCTTCTCCTGGTGAGGCTTCGTTGCCTCGCACTGCGTAGGGCACTTCGATGGTTTCTTTGCGGCCGTCCATGTGCTTGAGCGTGAGTTTTGCCGCCATGTCAAGGGTAGCAAGGTCGCCCGTTTCTTCGATCATTTGAGCGCTTTTAACGATGATGCTGTCGCAACGCATCATGTACTCTTCAAATACAAATACTTCTTCCCCGCGGCCCATGGTCGCGTCCATCTCCTCGGTCCAGCCGCTGGCCTTCTCTTCGGGGCTGCGCATGTCGGCAAAACTCACATAGGTGTACACGTCGCGGTCCCAGTAGTGCTTGGTAGACGGTTCGCGCACATTGCCCATGCGCGGATTCATTTGAATGTAGGGCGCCAGGGAGAACAACTTTTTGCCGGGGCTTTGGTCTTCTGCGGTTCCGTAGAAGTTGACATCAAAAATTTGAAAATGACCTTCCACGCGTTCGCCGGTCCATTCTACCCAGTAGGGGTGCATCGAAACCGTGTCTCCGAGCGGAATCAGAATGTGCTCGTTGGCCGGGAAGTCCTTGTGCAAAAAGACAGGATTTTGGCTAATTGCCACTTTTTTGCCGTTGCTAATTAGTGCTCCGAGCAAGATAAAGGCGAAGCCCAGGTGGGCAAGAGCTTGCCCGCCACTGCGCCAACCTCCGCCCTGGTAGCGCAGCCAAAGGTCAAGATTTGATAGGGCGGCAAATATTCCGGTGATCAAAAGAACCGTGTACATAGGCTGGTCAAACTTCAGACCCCAAGCGGCGAGTCCGCCAAGAACCAAAGAAACCAGAAGGGAGGGGAGAATTCGCTTCAGTAGGGCATTGGGCGTGGAATCCCAACGCAAGAAGGGAACCATGGCCATAAAAAGGCTAACTACTATAGCTACAGGTATTTGAATGGAATGGTAGTGGCGAAACACGTCGGTAGGCGGCGCCATGGCTTCGCCAAGGATCGGGACCAGGCCTTCGGGACCAATGAGCTTGTTAAGCACCGGAATGCTCGTGCTGAAGGAGATTTGCACGGCGCTGATCAGGAGCACCAGGCTGCCAATGACCAGCCAGAATTCGCGGGAAGAAAAAGCTTCGTCGGCATTGCTTCGCGGCAGGCTGCGCCAGCGCACCAGGAGCAGAATGAGGCTTCCGACCGAGAATAGTCCGAGCAAAAGCAGGAGCTGGCCATTGAGCCCCAAATCGACAAATGAATGGACCGAGCTGTCTCCGAGAACGCCGCTGCGGGTCAAGAAGGTGCTGTACAGCACCAAAAGGAAGGAGAGCATGGCCATGATGGCAGTGAGTCCGCCCGATGTTTTCTTCTTCTTCACGATGAACATGAGGTGGGCTGCGGCAACCAGCGTAATCCAGGGAACGAGCGAGGCGTTCTCTACGGGGTCCCAGGCCCAAAAGCCTCCAAAGCTGAGTGCCTCGTAGGCCCAAGCGCCACCCATGAGGATTCCGGTTCCCAAGACGCCTACTCCAAAGTAGGCCCAGGGTAGGGCGGGCGTTACCCACTCCAAGGGCCTTCGCTCAATCCATCCGGCGACGGCGTAGGCAAAGGGTAGGAGCGTGGCGGCAAAGCCTAAGAAAAGCGTGGGAGGGTGAATGACCATCCAGTAGTTTTGAAGCAGGGGGTTCAGGCCTTGTCCGTCGCGAAAGGCGGGAATCCGAATCATGTAGTCCTTGATGGTGGTCCAGGGCAGTCCAAGGTTTTCAGGCAGTTCTCGTATTAGTACGAAGGGGCTGGATCCAACTTTAATTCCAAATACGTAAATCCCTAAAATCATGCTGGTTAGCACGAGCTGCACGAGGCCAACGACGGTCATGGTTCCGTGCTCCCAAGTCTTTGCGCCGCGGACCAGGAACCATCCCAGTACCGCATGCCAGAAAATCCAAATGATGAAGCTCCCTTCTTGGCCCTCCCAAAGGGCGCTGAACACGTATTCTAGGGGGAGGTCCCTCGAGGAATGGCGCCAGACGTAGTCGAATTCAAACCAGTGGCTTAGGATTGCGGTGAGCAGTACGGTCAAAATTCCGACTACGCCTATACTGTGCAGGGCAAAGGCGGCACGGCCAGCGCGAAGAAAGGGCTCGTGGGCTGCTTTGGGTCGGCCGAGCTCGTCGGGGCCACTGCATGCACCAGGGCGAAGCCAGTTGAGTCCATAAAAAAGAGCGGTACCGAGGGCTCCCGTGAAGGCTAAATAGGTAAAAAACCGGCCGGCAAGGGCCCAAAGGCTGTGTTCTCCGATGAAGTTCATTTGGAGCTAAACTGGGCTTCGTCGGCGTACTTCGATGGGCACTTCATCAGGATGTTCTGGGCAAAAAACGCAGTGTCTCCCGAGCTAAGTCCCGTTAGGGTAATTTCTTCGGACCGCTCAAAGTCTGTGGGTTTGGGCTGGTTGTAGTACACAATGCTGCGCGCTCCGTCTTTGTCAACGGCCGTAAACCGAAGCATTGAGGTCGATGCATTAAAGGTTATTGGCTCCTCTAGGTCAAGCTGCCCCACTACGGTCACGGACTCTGGCGTCTTTTTGCTGGCCATTTCAAAGGTTGCATAGGTGCTGGCGTCTTGAATGGTGACCATCAAGGCGCCTGCCAAAAAAGCAATCACAACCAATGCAATAAGGTGGTTTCGTTTCATCTATTTTTTAGAATTTTCTGCTTTGCGGAGTCGCAGGTCCAACCAGCTTAGGTAGGCAAAAAGTCCTACTAAAATGATGCCAATTACGGCAATCACGACCCATATTTTGCCGTCTGCGCGAAAGGCGTCGGCCATTTCGACGGGCATTGCTTGCTGAAGAAAACGGTTCATAATACTAATTGGTTAAACGCGACAAACGCACGCGTAGTTCAACGATCCAAAGACCAATTCCAATCCAGCCAAAAACGGCCGGGTAAAACACAGCCCGCATGGCGCTGTCAAGGTCGTAAGAGCCAAAGGCAGGATTGCCTCCGTTGCCAGGGTGCAAGGAGTCGGTCATGCGCGGCAGCACCCCGATAAAAACGATCATGAGTACAAAGGCAAAGACGTTGTAGGTGCCGGCAAGGCGAGCGCGTTTCTCGGGGTCCTCTACGCTGCTTCGCAGTACGAAGTAGGCCAAGTAAATTAGAATTGCAACGGCGGTGCCGTTGAGTTTTGGGTCGTTGGTCCAGAAGGCGCCCCAGGTGAATCGGGCCCAAATCATGCCTGTGAAAAGTCCGAGGGCGGCAAAAACGAGAGCAACCTCGGCGGCCAACTGTGCTTTGCGGTCGAGTTCAAGCGCGGCCAAACCGGGTTTGCGAAGGCTTGCAAGGCTGTGTTTTAGCGATACCGCCATGAGCGCTATCATGGTAAACCACATCGGCACGTGAAAATACAGGTTGCGAATGGTTTCGTTCAGAATAAAAAGGCGGGGAACCGAGCTCGCCAAACCTGCGATCATGCTGTAGCTAACGAGTGCTGCAGCAGAGAATTTCCAGGCAAAAGATAGGCGGTTATTCACTGCTTCCAAAGGTAGGGCATAAGCAAGCTACCAAGGGCTAAAGGCAGCCCCAGCATGGCCAGTTCTCCAAAGAGGGGCAGGGCAAGCTCTGCCCAGTCTTGGTTGGCCAAGGCAAGGGAACTTGCACGTCGGGCAACCAGCACTGTCGGCAGGAGTAGGGGTATGCTCAAGGTCGCCATAAGGGTGGGGTTGGCGCCTGCCCGGCTCGCCAGGGCCGAGGTGAAGCTCATGGTGGAGGCTAATGCCATGGACCCCAGCAGTATGGATGCAGCAATTTTAAGTAATGCATTCAGGCTATATGCCGAAGGCGGCAGGCCAAAAAACAGGCAAAAAAGCAACAAGGCAGCCGATGCGGTCGCCGCCGTGTTGGTCACCACTAGCGTGCTTTTCATCCATAAAAGTTCTGCAGGGCTGGCAAGTTGGTTGAGGTAGGCCCAGAGGGAGTCGGGTTCGTGAAAGGCTCTAAATGCGGACTGCATGGCGCTAAACAATACCACCACCCAAAGAAGCGCAAGCCAAACGCTCGGGCTCGGGGCCGGCACCATGGTGTACACCAGGTAGGTCGATACCGCAGTAAACATAAAAAATTGCAGGCTCTGCCGGCGGTTGCGCAGGCCTCCCTGCAGCGCCCATCTACCAAGAAGCAGCCATCGATTCATTCCCCAAAGGTAGTCCGCGCACTATGGCGGTAGTGCCCGCAGGGCAGCGAACTAAGTGCTAACTTTGGCGTTTACTATTGATTATGACAAAGTACTTTCTTGGAACCCTCCTGACCACCCTTTTTGGATGTTCCGTCTCCAACGCAAATGCCGTGGAGCCGCCGCTTAGTTTTTATAGCCTCAAGGCCCGCACCCTCGAGGGTGAAGAGTTTGACTTTGCTCAGCTCAAGGGCAAGCGCGTGCTCATTGTCAACACCGCCTCGGAATGCGGATTCACTCCCCAGTACAAGGAGCTTCAGGCGCTTTTTGACGAGGCGGGTGGCGAGCAGTTTGTGATTCTGGGCTTCCCCAGCAACGACTATGGCAACCAAGAATCCGGTTCTGAAAGCGACATCAAGGCTTTTTGTCAAAAGAACTACGGGGTAACCTTCTTAATGATGTCTAAGGTTCATACCAAAGGCAGCGAGCAGCACCCTGTGTACCAATGGCTCACTCAAAAAGAGAAGAATGGTGCCAAGAATGCCATGGTGCTATGGAATTTCCAGAAGTTTCTCATTAACGAGAAGGGTCAATGGATCAGCAGCCATATTTCGTCGGTTTCGCCGATGAGCTCCACCATCAGAAACTTCGCACTGGGCAAGCAGTAAAAGCATGCAGGTTGACATCTTGGCCTTTGGGGCCCACCCCGACGACGTAGAAATTGGTTGTGGCGGAACCATTGCCAAGCATGTTGCCCAAGGCCATAGCATCGGCTTGGTCGACCTCACGCGCGGCGAGATGGGCAGCCGCGGAACCGTAATCGACCGCGATCGCGAAGGCATCAAGGCCGCCCAGATTTTAGGTGCCTCGTTTCGGGTTAATTTGGATCTGCCCGACGGCCGTTTAGTCAACGATTTTGAAAGCCAGCAGCGAATTATTGAATTGGTTCGCCTCCACAAACCACGTATCGTGCTTTGCAACGCACCGCGCGATCGCCATCCCGACCACGGTGTTGCTTCTGCGATGGTGGTCGAAGCCTGCTTTAGGGCTGGCCTTCACAAGTGGGAATCCTTTGGTGAGGACGGTGCAGCGCAGCAGCCCTACCGGCCCGAGCACGTATACCACTACATTCAGTTTCATGACCTTCAGGCCGATTTTACCGTAGATATTTCTGATTTTATCGACGTCAAGATGGATTCGCTGGCGGCCCATGCCTCGCAGTTTTACCAACCAGACTCCGACGCACCAAACACCGTGATTTCGTCGAAATGGTTCTGGGATTCCCTTAAGGCGCGCAGTGCCGAGTGGGGTCGAGTCATGGGTGTGGCCCATGCTGAGGGATTCATTGCTACGCGCAGGATTGGGCTTGACTCGCTTTTTGCGCTTCGCTAACCCAGCAGATTCCTATTCAAGAGTCTTTGGCTCCGAAGGTCATTAACCTTTGGCGCCCACGCGCCGGTACATTGCCAAAATCTGTGCTCCGACGGCTTCTGGTCGAAAGTTTGGGAATTCCGCAACGGGATAGGTTTCGTGAGCAGGCCTTAGGTTGCCCAGATGCATTACCAGGTCTTCGGTATCGTCAGGCCGACCGTCTCGGTAGGTTATGCTGCTGCCCATGTAGGTGCTTTCGGGCCCGCCGCAGCGCGTACTGAGCACCTGCAGTCCCCGCTCCAGGGCCTGGCCAATAACTATAGAAAAGGTTTCGCGGGGTGAATTCACCACCAATGCGTCGTGGAGGCCCATTTCGGTTTCGAGATCCTCGGGTGCCAATCGGCCCAACCACGTGCAGTTAGGGCTTTCGCGGGCTAATGGTTCTAAAAGTGGGCGATCCACGCCGTCGCCTACGAGGGTCAGCCGGTCGAGGGGATTGCGCTCGGCATGCAGGCGCCAGGCTTTGAGCAGGGGGCTGATGCCCTTGGTGGTGTCGACCCAATCGCCCACGTGGAGGATGCGGCGTCCGCCCGAATGCGCTTGGCGCAGCTGGTGGGGCAGGGGAGCGGTCCAGCAATTGGGTACTACGTCAACCGGTGCGATGGGCTCAAATCGCTTCGCCAAAAAGGGAGAAACGGCGGTGCGCGCATTGGCGAGACGGTGGGTCCACAACACACCAGTTGGAAGGGCTCCGTCTCCAAAGTACTGGTGTTCCGTGACTACTCTGGGAATGCGCTGGCCCCACTGCATGACGCACCGAAGCATTAAGTAGGCGGTGTCGCCGCCGGAACCGTGCAGGTGCAGAAGGTTGGGTTGCCCAAGTTGGAGCACGGAACGCGCTTTGGCCGGCCATCCGCGCGGACCCATCGGCACCCGAGGTCCTGCGAAAACTTCGATGCCGTCGAGCGGTAGGGGGTTATGGTCGCTGCCGGACCAAACGACTACCTTCTGCGTTAGGCCCAAATCCCGGAGCGCGCTAATCTGAGCCCGCACAAAGGTTCCAAGCTGAGGGTCGCCCTGGTCGGGCCACATTCTAACGACATGGGTTACGGTCATGCCTCAAATATCGGGTGCAATTCAGGCAATCGAGCAGCCAGAGTCGGTCAGGTTTTGAAGTGGGACGCAGCGAGACCGGTACTTGCTAAACCCAACATGTAGGTTATATTTGCCGCCCCAAACATGGTGATTGTAGCTCAGTTGGTTAGAGCGCCGGATTGTGGTTCCGGAGGTCGCGGGTTCGAGCCCCGTCTTTCACCCCCAGAAAAACTGCAAAACTGAACTCGCGAGGGTTCAGTTTTCGCTTTTTTTTGAACGCGTACTCCATACCTTTGAATTCAATGCGCGGATTTTTTGTTGCTTTCGTCAGCCATGCCGCCGTCAGTCTTTGGGCTCAAGATAGCCTGAGCTACCAGCCGATTTACATGAATGCCAACGCAATCCGCAGCCTCCAGGTTCAGTCGGGCTCCAAGGTGCCAAGGCTCGGACTTTTTGGTTTGAGCCAGCCTGCGGCCGCCCGATTTGGTTGGGATCGGGTACAAAACGATTCCGCATTTGCCTTTGACGCGGCCAAAACCCTATGGCTTGATTACTACTGCCTTTTTGGAGATAGCCTTTCTGCGGATTGGGCCCTGATTGACTCGCCACGCGAGGTACTAAAGCGCAAGGACCTCAAGCCCTGGAATCGTTTGCCCATTCAAAGCGTCCCGAGAGCACAGCCTTTGCCCGCCCTTGCCTTCGGCGGTAGTTTGAAGTTGTCAGCGAGTGCCGCTGAGGCTCCAAGGGAATCGCCTGTTTTGTCCCTCGCCCCTGCGAGTCCCGTTAAACCCACTGAAGTCCGAATTACCGTTCGGTCGGGCGATAATTTTGGAATTCTTCAGCGACGCCACCCTGGGATTAGCCTCAAGGAACTCTATGTTGCCAATCGAGGCAGTGATCGAATCTACCCTGGGCAAGTACTTATAATTAGAAGATGAATCGCCAAAGCCCGTGGATGACTTTTGCCTTTGTGGCATCGCTGCTGCTTCTGCTTGCGGCAAGTTCTTTGTTGCCCGATTCAATGCGCCCACCGGGCCTCAAATGGCCTAACCGAGACTGGATAAGTGTTTTTTTACCTCAGGACCAGGATCTTAGGGTGCTCCCCGAGCAAGACAGCAGTGCAGCGGAGCTTTCCCTCCCCAGTAAAGGGGGCAAGGGACTGATTGAGTTTCCTCCAGGCGACAGCCTGGGCTTCGCCAAGTTTTCAAGAGCGCTCCAAGGAGCTAGCAAGCAGGTAGTTCGCGTGCTTCACTATGGCGATTCCCAAATAGAAGGCGATCGGATTTCGGCCGACCTCCGGGAAACGCTTCAAAAGCGCTACGGAGGAACGGGTCCGGGCCTGCAGGGAATGGATCCCTTTGTGCCCATGGCGAGCGTAGACCACCGAGCCAGTGGGAATTGGCGCCGTTTTGCATGCTTTGGCCGCCCGAGCGACCGCGAGCCCTCAAGCCTCTATGGACTGCGCGGAATTGCGCACCGCTACGAGGGTAGTTCTGCCAGTGTGGAATTGAGGGCGCGTTCCTACGGCTACGAGCGAGTTCGCAAGGCGCAGAAGCTGACTCTGTTTTTGGGTCCCTTTGAGAGTCCGACCGAGGTCAAGGTGTACTTTGAGGACAGCCTTGCCCACATACGGTACTACAGCGCTGGCGACCCTTCCACGATGGAATTCATGGCTTCGAAGCCCATGAGCAGGGTTCGTTTGGAGATGAACGGAGAAAGTCCGCTATGGTACGGAGCAGCATGGGACGGTGCGCAGGGGGTAGCCGTAGACAATGTCTCGATGCGTGGTGCCGACGGACTCGGTTTTAAACGCGTAGAACGGACTCATTTTTCGCAATCCCTGATTCAAGCAGGCCCCGGCCTGGTCATTCTGCAGTTTGGTGGCAACGCAGTGCCCTACTTCAAGTCAGCAGGCGAAGTGGAGCGCTACGGGCGCGCCTTCGCAGCCCAGATTCAATTTTTTAGGCGGACCCTTCCCGACGCAGACATTCTGGTCGTTGGTCCCAGCGACATGGCGCACAAGGTGGGCACCGACTGGGAGACCTATCCCTATGTGAGTAAGGTCCGAGACGCACTGCGCGAGGCGGCACACTCCCAAGGGGCTGCATTTTTTGATGTTTTTGCCTTCATGGGCGGGGCAGGCAGTATGGCCGACTGGACGCAGCGCAATCCACCGCTTGCCGGTGCGGACCGAATCCACTTCACGCCCAACGGAGCCCGCAAGGTTGGTACGGCGCTCGCTCAGGCCTTGGATCAGGAACTTCAACGCCACCATGGCCAGTAGTTTGCGGCTTACGTTTTTAGGCCTCATTGGCCTGATGCTCGCGATGCCTGCCTTGTCGCAGCCTCTGCCCAGCATAAGTCCAGAACTGAAGCTTCCTCGGGGTGATTCTGGTTTAGAACGCGCTTGGCAGCGCATGGATACCCTTATTTATGAAGGCCGAGGGAGCCTCAATATCGTCCATCTGGGTGGGTCGCACATTCAGGCTGGAATGCTGACCGACGCCGTTCGCCGTGCAATGCACGATTTCGCCCCAGGGGTTCAGGGCTCGGTTGGATGGCTTTTTCCCTTTCCCTTGGCGGGTACCAATGGGCCGCGAAGTGTGGGGGTTAGCCACTACGGAACCTGGGTTGGGCAGCGCTGTTCCGTTCCGCAGCATCGCGGACCATGGGGTTTCTCGGGCATCCGTGCCTATACCGGCGACTCAGCGGGCTTCACGGTCTACCACAAAGAGGTTCCGCTGCAGGCCAAGTCGGTGCTTGTTTTCTACCCTGGTTCGGACTCCCTCAACCTGCCGGTGGTCTCGGGCCCGGTGGATTCCATTGTCCGCCGAAAGGACGGAATCGAGGTGCTTTTTAGTCATCCTACCGATACGCTCAAGCTCCAATGGATTCCACGACCCAATCGACGGGACACCTTAAGCATCGAGGGTTTGTTGTTTAGTCCCGAAGATTCAGACGGTATTAGGTACCACTCCGTGGGCGTCAATGGGGCGGCGACGCATAGTTTTCTCAAAGCCAGGCGATTCAGCGAGCAGCTTAGAGAGCTTCCGCCGGATCTTGTCATTTTTGGACTCGGAATCAACGACGCCCATAAGGCTCGCGGCGACTTTGATACGCTAGCCTTTGAGCTTCGCTACGACAGCCTCGTTGCCGCGGTACGAGGGATTAATCCAAGGGCGGAATTCCTCTGGTTTACCAACAACGACGCGCTCTACAAAGAAACCAATAATCCGCACGGACTGCAGGTGAGCCGCGTAATGTACCGACTGGCCGCCCGCCACGACGGAGCCATTTTTGATTTCATGGAGTTAATGGGTGGCTATGGTTCCATTCGGCGATGGATGGCCAATTCCTGGGCCCGCCCCGACGGCATTCATTTGAGCCAAGTTGGCTATGAGGCCCAGGCCAATTGGTTCGCTCAGGCCTACCTCAAAGCCTACCTTCGCCACCAAGAACGCAGTCCATGGTGAATTCTCTGATTCAGCTCCTTCAGGCCGAGACCAGCAGGCCTTGGACCTTCCTTGAGCTCGGCTTCTGGGTGTTTTTTGCCTTTGTATTTATAGGGTTTGCATCGTTAGAGCGCAAGCTTGCTTTGCGCAACGCCTACTTGATGCTGGTCAGTTGGTTTTTCTACTACCATACGAGCCAGTGGTATGTGGTGCTCCTCATTTTTGCGACCAGCGTAGACTTCGGGGTGGCCCATGCTCTGCACCGAAGCGACAAACCTTGGCTGCGCAAGTTTCTTCTCGCGCTGAGTGTGGTGTCGAACCTGGGCGTCTTGTTCTTTTTTAAGTATGCCTACTTTGCGGCCGACGTTTGGAACGACCTAACGGGCTTAGCCTGGAATCCGACACCCTTTTGGGCGGGCTGGAGCAATGCTAGCCTGGGCACCGACTTTGTAGAAGACATGATTCTCCTGCCGGTCGGGATTTCTTTTTACACCTTTCAGTGCCTGAGCTATACCATTGACGTGTACCGCCGCAACCTAGAGCCCGTGGCTCGGTTTACCGATTTTGCCTTCTACGTCAGCTTCTTCCCCCAGCTCGTGGCCGGCCCCATCGTGCGTGCGAGCGATTTCGTGCCCCAGCTCTACCAGCCCTATCGGGTCACTCGGGCTCAGTTCGGCCTCGGACTTTTTTGGGTCGTCAATGGATTGCTTAAAAAAGTAATTCTAGCGGACTTTCTCGCGGTTCACCTGGTCGACCGAATTTTTAGCCAGCCCACCCTGTACACGGGCTGGGAGAATGCCCTCGGTCTGCTTGCCTACACCATGCAGGTTTATGCCGACTTTAGCGGATACACCGACATTGCCATTGGAATCGCGCTTTGGATGGGCTTCACCCTGGCTCAAAATTTCAACTCGCCCTACAAGGCCAGCAGCGTCGGCGAATTTTGGAAGCGCTGGCATATGTCGCTATCGAGCTGGCTCAAAGACTACCTCTACATTCCCTTGGGGGGTAACCGCAGCGGGTCAGTGGCCAGCTACCTGCTCATTTTTGCAGGTCTCTTTGGGTTTGCTTTGACGGCAACTTCCTCTCTGGTTTCCTACCTGCTTGCCGGAGTTGTTTTGGTTTTTCTGCTGCTTTACCAGTTTATTCCGGCCTTTCGGCGCGGATTTAATACCAATGTCAACCTCATGCTGACCATGCTTTTGGGCGGACTCTGGCATGGTGCCTCCTGGAATTTTATGGTTTGGGGCGGACTCAACGGCCTCGGTCTGTTGGCGCACAAGCAGTGGTCCCGAATTCGGCCTTACCGCGTGGAAGGCTGGATGGTCCGCGGCCTGGGTGTCTTGATTACGCTGCTGTTCATCACCTTTACCCGAATCTGGTTTCGGGCTCCCGACTGGTCTACGGCCATGTCTATTGTCAATCAGCTGTCAACAGGCTGGAACGTAATTCCGTCGCTGGCAATGCTGGCTGCCTGGTGGCGCCCCGCCTTGATTTTGGCTTTGGGATTTGCGATTCACTGGATTCCAGAGCGCCATAAGGCCTGGTACCGCGACCGATTTGCCAACCTGAATCCCATTTTGCTGGCGGTTTTAAGCCTTGTCTCTATACTAGTGGCCTACCAGTTTATGGCGGCAGAGAGCCAGCCCTTTATTTACTTTCAGTTTTAAGGCCTCGGGCATCCTGGAGCTTCTGCCTCTAAGGCTGCTGCAAGGGCATGGAACGCTGCCTTGCACGGCGCCAGGACTGAACGTAGCCCTGGTACTGCTGCGCCATGCTTCTCGTTTTGCTGGCATAGTGTCCACCAGGTCCCTTGGCCACCTGATCTACATGACCAAACCAGCGCGAAGGGTCGTAGCCCTTTGCTTTGGCCCGCTTGCGAGCGTCGAGCACTGGGCCGGGGCCGGTATTGTAGGATGCCATTACAAACGACAGACGCTGGTCGTCGGGCACTCCGCGGTCTGCCCAGAATAGGTCGAGGTAGCGCAGGTAGCGAATTCCTACTTTTATGTTGGCTTTTGGATTAAAAAGGTCAACGGGTCCTCGGTTCATGCGCGTTGCCGTTGCGGGCATGAGCTGCATTAATCCCACGGCTCCTGCGGGAGATATAATACTTGGATTAAACCGGCTTTCGGCAAAAACAAGCGCATTGAGGGTGAATCGGTTCCATCCGTCGTGACCCAGCAAGAGCGCGTCGTAGGTCGAAATCAAACTGTCTCGGTCGCTGGGCTTGGGAATGGGCTTGCGCGCAAGCGCTCCGCGAAGGCTACGGGTTTTGGATCCCTGAACCAGCTGGTTGAGTTCTTTGAGCAGCAGGCTGTCGCCCGGGCGCAGTGCCCAATGAAAGCTGCCCTTAGCAAGGTCGCGCCCCTTCTTGCCCCAGGATCGCAGCATGTAGTCGGGCAGTATCCATTGGGCTGAATCGAGGTTGGCGAACCGAAACATCGAGGTGGCGGCCGGAACCACACTGAGTCCATCCGCTTCAAGCAACCAAAGCGGCTTGGGGTACTCCCCGGGAATTTGAATAGTTTCTGGTGCCGGTTTTTTCTTGGTTTTCTTGCTCTTTTTGCCTGTTTTTTTTACAGATTTTGGTTCGGGAATGCTGCCTGCGAGCTTCCAGGTAAAGCGGCGAACCGCCTTGGTTGCGGTCAGTTCAACGAGTCCCTCTTGGGGAATAGGCCCAACGGCGACGTCGGCTGTTCCGAGGCGCACGGCTTCGAGTGCTTCCTGCACCGAAGCGGCATACTGCCATTCAATAGAGTGACCAGTCTTGCGCCCCCACCACTCGAGCAGCTGCACGTCGTAGCCAAGCACCCGGCCTCCCTCTAGGTGCATTACCCCTAAATCCGGCACCACCACGACCCTTAGGTTCCCGGCACTCCAGACGTCGTTCCAGGTTGCCGTGCGGTCTAGTTCCAAAGTCGGATTCGGCGAACCCACCAAAAATGAAACGGCTACGATTATTAACAACCACCTCCAATGCTTGAACATTCCCCGAAGTTCGGCACTCAGGGGCTTACTTTTGCACCGGTATGGACTCAGGCTTAAAATTCCGAATTATGAAACGCTGCGACGCAGGCTGTCTTTGCCCTATAAACCACCCGAGCACGCAAGCATAAACAGCAGCGATAAAACCTTAAATAGCAACAAACGACCTTCTAAAACCATGGAAAACCTCAAGAAGACCGCCCTTTATGACCTTCACTGCGCGTTGGGCGCCAAAATGGTCCCCTTTGCCGGCTACGATATGCCCGTGCAGTATGCTGGGGTCAGCCACGAGCACCACGTGGTTCGCAGCAAGGTGGGCATGTTTGACGTGTCGCACATGGGCCAGTTTTGGGTGGAAGGCTCTGAGGCTATGGCCTTTATTAACTCCGTCACCAGCAACGACGTCAGTAAGCTAACCGAGGGCAAGGTGCAGTACAGCTGCCTGCCCAATGCAACGGGCGGAATCGTCGATGATCTTCTGGTGTATTGCGTTAGTCCGACCCTGTACATGCTTGTGGTGAACGCGAGCAACATAGCCAAAGACTGGGCCTGGCTTAGTCAGTTTGCACCGAATTATGCAGTGAGCATGAGGGATGCCTCCGACGACACCGCGCTCATCGCCGTGCAGGGACCGCTCGCCGCTAAGGCAATTCAGTCGCTAACCAACCTTGATCTGGCGGCCATGACCTACTACACCTTTGGAACAGGGAGCTTTGCAGGGGCCGAGGGCATCTTGGTCAGCGCCACAGGCTACACCGGCTCGGGCGGATTTGAGATCTACCTGCCCAATGCGCATGCAGCGGCGGCCTGGGATGCCATTATGAAGGCTGGCGCAGCATTCGGACTTGAACCCATTGGTTTGGGTGCTCGCGATACCCTGCGCCTGGAGATGGGCTTCTGCCTGTACGGCAACGACATTGACGATGCAACCTCGCCGATCGAGGCAGGCCTGTCGTGGATCACCAAATTCACCAAAGACTTCACGAATTCCGCTGCATTAAAAGCCCAGAAGGAGCAGGGGGTGACCCGCAAACTGGTGGGCATCAAGCTTCTCGAGCGAGGCGTTCCGCGCCATGGCTACCCCATTCTCAACGAGCAGGGTGAGTCGGTGGGCGAGGTAACCAGCGGAACCATGGCTCCATCGCTCAACGAGGCGATAGGCATGGCCTACGTGCCCAGCGACTTGGCTTCGCCAGGCAGCAGGGTATGGGTCGAGGTTCGGGGCAAGGCCCTAGGTGCCGAGGTGGTTTCGCTGCCTTTCTACAAGGCCTAAGAGACGGATTTTCTCCCTGCTGCTCCCTTAAAGAGCAAAGGCAAAGACGTCGGCACTTCCGTTGGGGCGGTATCCTTGAAGGAGCACTCCGTCTCCGGGACCAAGTTCGCCCAAAATGGCGGCGACGTCTTGGGCACTAGAGACCAATTTGTTATTCAACTTAACCAGGATGAAGCCTTTGGGAACACCAGCCTGGGCGAGTTTACCTTCTCCGGGATTGGTAATTCGCACGCCCGACCTGAGGCCGTACCGAGCCTTATCGTTGGGAGAAAGGGGCTCAAATTCAGCCCCTAACGAGGATGAGACCGCTAAATCTTCTTTTTTGAGCACGTCGGTGGTGCCCTGACGGTTGCGCAGCACCACGTTAAAGACCTTCTCTTTGCCATCGCGAAGAACCACCACCGATACCTTGTCGCCAGGGCGGCGGCTGCCGATAACTTCGAGCAGTTCCGACATTTTTTTGACGGATTTCTCGCCTGCTTGAACCACAATATCACCCTTTTTGATTCCAGCTGCCGCAGCGGCTCCGTCTTCGGTTACGCCAGACACATAGACGCCCTGCGTTTCTTTAATTCCTTGCTCCTTGGCAAGTTCTGGAGTGATGTCCGCAATGTTTACTCCCAGGTAGGCTCGCTGCACCACCCCGTGCTTGGTAAGGTCATCCACCACCTTGCGCACAATGTTGGCGGGAATAGCAAATCCGTAGCCCTCATAGCTTCCGGTACGGGTGGAGATGGCGGTATTGATTCCAATTAAATCACCCCGCGTATTGATTAAGGCGCCGCCGGAGTTTCCGGGGTTGACGGCCGCATCGGTTTGTATGAAGGCTTCAATGGCTGACTGGTTGTCAATGATGTTGATGTTCCTGCCTCGGGCACTAATGATTCCGGCCGTGACCGTACTGTTGAGGTTGAAGGGATTGCCCACGGCGAGCACCCACTCTCCCAGGCGTACTTCGTCGCTGTTGGCAAAGGCCAGCGCCGGGAGGTTTTCGGCCTCAATTTTTAGCACGGCAAGATCGGTGGTGGGATCAATTCCGACGACCTTGGCGAGGTATTCCTTGTTGTTGTTCAGGCTCACTTTAACTTCCTTGGCCTTGTCAATGACGTGGTTGTTGGTTACAATGTAGCCGTCGCTGCTGATTATTACGCCTGATCCTGAGCCCTGAACGACCCGCGGCTGCATCTGGCTGCCTTCTCCAAATCCAAAGAAGAACTCGTTAAATGGGTTAAACGTGTAACCCTGCTCCACGGATGTTTTGACGTGCACTACGGCATTGACGGCCATCTCTGCGGCGGCGCTAAAGTCCGTAGATGAAACCAGCGCAGGACGATTGCCGACGAGGGTCGCGCTCGATTCGCTCCAGCTTGACGTGGGAGAATCCGTGCTGCTAAAAACGTTGTAGAGGGCGGCACCGCCTGCTCCGGCAGCGAGGGCAAGGGCTCCAAGGGCAACTAGGGTTTTGGTATTCATTGTTTGTTAATGATTGGGTTAATGATTGGAAGGGGGAATCCAAAAACTGTTCCACTGCCTAAATTAGCGCCATGTTCCGTCGATTTGTGAAGTACCATGGCAGTGGCAACGATTTTGTGGTCGTTTTGGCTCCTTTGGATGCCACTTTTTCTGCGGTTATAGTTGCGGACATTTGCCACCGACAGTTCGGAGTGGGTGCCGACGGCTTCATGGCCGTTGGGCCTGCCAAGGCAGCGGACTTTAGGGTAGACTACTACAATGCCGACGGGCGTTTGGGTTCTTTGTGCGGCAACGGCGCTCGCTGCGCGGTGGACTTTGCCCGGAGCCAAGGCCTTTTTGAGGGATTGAGCTGCACTCTGGAGGCGGCAGACGGCATTCACCACGCCCACTATCGAGAAGACGGGATGGTCTCCGTCCAGTTCGCCGACGCCGCTTTGCCTCTTGCCCAGCACGGCGGATGGTTCGTAGATACCGGATCGCCGCACCATGTGTCGCTTGTGGATTCGCTCGATTCAATCGATGCAGTAGGGGAGGGCCGCGCCCTGCGCTTTGGAGTTTATGCGCCTTCCGGCGCCAACATCAACTGGATGGAGCGTCGCGGCAGTTCCTGCGCCATGAGAACCTACGAGCGTGGCGTAGAAAACGAAACACTGAGCTGCGGCACGGGGGCCGTCGCAGCCGCCTTGGTTGCCAACCAGCAGTGGGGTTTGGCTAGTCCCGTCTCCTTAGAAGCTCCGGGCGGAATTCTCGAGGTTGCCTTCAAAGCGGAGCCTCACGGCTTTAGCCATATTGTACTCACGGGGCCGGTGGCTCGCGTTTTTGAGGGAGAATGGACGGCCTGAGCCTTAGGGCCTTGGAGCCTGAAGACCTCGACCTCTTGGTGCGCTGGGAAGCGGACCATGCCGATGCAGGCCTTCGCGTCTCTCCCTACAGCCGTGCTGTGCTAAGCCGCTATCTTGAGGAGTCCCACCGGGATTTTTGGGATGCGGGGCAGGTGCGCTTTGTGCTTTGCGACCCTTCGGGCAGAGCGGTCGGTCTTTTTGACCTATTTAACGCGCAGCCGGTGCACCAGCGCGCCGAAGTTGCGCTGCTTGTTGACCCTTCGGTGCGCAAGCAAGGTCTAGGCAAAAGCGGACTTTTACTCATAGAACAGTGGGCCTTTGGCCGTGCTGGTCTGCGCAGTCTTTATGCCGAAGTTTTTACCGATAATGCACCGGCACTGCGTGTTTTTGCCTCCAGCGGATACCAGTCTGCGGGAGTACTCAAGGCATGGTACCGAGTGGGGCGCGAGTTTCGAGATACGGAACTTTTTCAGCGTTTGCGTTCATGAGAAAGCGGTCTCGAAGGCCTCGTTCGCATTGGCCTCGCTGGTTGCTGCTGCTTTTTGCCCTTGGAGCCGCAGCGCTTGTGTTTTGGCCATCCCAGGACTTTAATCCGCACAAGGTCGCTATCGACGTTCCACAAACCGACCGGCGCGTGATGGCCTTATTGGATAGCATAGCTTCGGCCAATCCTGAAGTTAGTTTAAACCTGCTGCGTTTTGGGGCCATGGTCCAGGGGGACTTTGTGGTTCCTGCTGGCTACTATGAAATTGCTCCGAGTGATCCATGGTGGCGCAGCCTTCACAGACTAAGAATGGGCTACGAGACTCCGCGTCGCCTGGTTGTGAGAGCTTACCAAGGCCGAGGCAGTTTGGTGCGCCATTTGGCGAGCGTTATGCATCCTAGCCCCTCAGAGTTTGATGTTGCCCTGTTTCAAGGAGACAGTTGCGTACCCCTTTTGCCCAATACCTATGAGGTTTATGCCTCCTTGAGCCCCCAAGAATTTGCAGATCGCATGGGGCGCGAGTTCGACGCATTTTGGAATGCCAACCGTATGGAATCTGCTAATGCGCTCAAGCTGACTCGCTACGAGGTCACCATTCTGGCTAGTATTGTGCAAGCGGAATCCAAGGAACCCGCAGAATGGTCCCGAATTGCGGGGGTTTATCTGTCGCGTCTTCGCAAGGGAATGCGCTTGGAGGCCGATCCTACGGTGGTTTTTGCCGTGCTTGACCGCAAGCTTGCTCCAGAACCTATTCGTCGCGTTACGGGGAGCATGCTGCGCCTGGAGCACCCCTACAATACCTACCGCAGCAAGGGTCTCCCTCCGGGTCCCTTGGCAACCGTGCATCCTCCGGTTATTGACAGTGTGCTGGCGGCGCGACCCAATGGCGAACTCTTTTTTTGTGCGAATCCGTCCAAGCCAGGTTTTCACCTGTTTGCCAAGACCTATGCGGAGCATCTTGCCTACCGCAAACGCTACCTAAGGTTCATCACTAAATAGCAATGGCCCACAGGGTGGGCCATTGCGTTGGTTGATTAGCGACTCTATTGTCGAATGAATCGTCGCGTGTAGCTCTGACCCTGCCACTCTACTACTGCCTGGTACATGCCGGCAGGCAGGTCGGCGGTCTCCCAGTCCAGGCTTATCAAACCGCCTTCGTGGTTGAAGTCCTTAGTAAAGAGGGATTGCCCGAGCATGTTAGTTAGCGTAAGCTTCAGTGTGCCGGATTCGTTGGATTGAAATTCAAGGCTTGCCCTAGACCCATTGCTTGGGTTGGGACTCACCCCGCTCAAGAAGGCTTCTGAAAGGTCGACCTCAGGAACTCCAATGTTTAGAATGTCCGCTGGCGTACCAAAGGGAGCACGCTTTAAGCAGAAGTTGTCAATGGCCCATCCTTCATTCGACAAGGTAAAGTCCGAGCCAAAGCGAAGTCGGAATACGAGGGTTCCCGAATTGTCTGCCGTGAAATTAATAGAGGCATTCTTCCAACCGTTTGAGTTGCCTGAGAGGCCTGGGCGAATGTTGTCAAGACTCGTGACGTGCACGGTATTGTACCATTTGCCGGAGGGTAGAACGTTGCCTAAGGTGTACCAATTGATTCCTCCGTTGTAGGACCAATCAACGCTACCGCCGTCGTGGTACTGCTCCGACAAAAGGTTGTAGTCGAAGTCAAGCGTGTACACGATATTGCTGTCGAGCACAAAGAATGGCGTGTGCAGCGAGCTGCGACCTAAAGGGGTGTAGTTGGTGTCCAATTTGGTCATCCAGGCCTTGGTTCCGCTGGCGGCTGCGCTAATGGTTGTTTGAGCAGGGGTTCCAAACTCCCAATCGTGGGGCAGTGACTTGATGCTGGAGTGTAGCGGCAACCATGCTGCCTTACTTGGGTCCTCAAAGTCATTGCAGTAGCCGACGGCATCGATGTAGATCTTGTCTGAGACCTGGAAGTTCAGGCAGAGTTGATCGTCTGCGATCAGGTTGTCTTGTTTGTCGTTGGGTCGGGAAGTCTCTACACAAATATTATAGGTGCCAGCGCCGTTGTTCAGCCAGAGTTGACTGAATTCGTGCCAGCGCTTCGCTCCGCGGGGCAGTGGGGGAGAGAAGGTTAGGGTATCGTAGGTCGACCACGCACCATTATTCACTCGGTACCGCACCAGCGTTGAGCCCACTGGCTTGGCTCCTGTGTTCTCGATTTGCACCTTAACCGTGGAATTCGCATTGGGTATGATTAGGTATTCCTTGGTATCGATATTTATCGGCGCCATAGAATTTTGGGGCGGAACATAAATCTGGAAGTCGTCGATAGCCCAGCCTTTTGCTGTTGAGCCTGCGCTAGCCCCCATGCGGAAGCGCAGGTTTAACGGGTTGGTGTTGAAGTTCCAGAGCGATAAAGGAATACTTGAGGTAATCCACTGATTGCTCGTGGAACCAATCCATCCCGGTTGGTTCCCGAGAGGCACTACGCCGGCAGAACCGTAGCTGGATCCGTACCAGTTCGTACCAATGTTTGCCGTGGCGTTTCCAAGGGTCCGCCATGTGCCGTTGAGCAGGTATTCGACGTTTCCGCCGTCTGCCGCAGCAAATTCAAAGCGCTGCTTAAACCGAAGCTCGGCGCCCATGATGGTGTCAAAATTGGTAAAAGGAGGAACCCTTAGGTACTCCGTGTTGGCACCCTTGTAGTTTTGATCCAAACCAGTCATCCAGGCCTTCGTTCCAGAGGCAGCGGTCCAACCTTGCCCAACGGTGCCCATTTCCCACATTTGAAGGGTTCCTGCTCCGCCAGCGCCATAGAAGGAATAGGTGTTGCCCACACAATTCTCAAAGGTTTCGGGTCCAAAAGGTATCATGACGGAGGTATTACCGTTGGATATTTTGGTGGCCGTATCGTTTCGACTGAAACCATCTCCGGCGAGCGTTGTCCATGCCTTTATCTGTAAATCTCCTTCCCAATAGGTAACCGGAGTGGTAATGGTAAGGGTCGCTTCTGCTCCGATTGCAATGCTGGGCACGGTATAGGTGTAAGTATTGGTCGCCGTTGGGGTACAGAGGTCAGAAACCACCACCGTCACTGGTACGTTGGTCTTGGCTTGCTTTCCATAATTCCGCACCTTAATGATGAGGTTTTGAGGCGTAGCCAAAAAGACCGTATTGGGCGGGGAGGTTATTTCGGTTACACCCACGTCGTTGTTGGGTCGGTCGTAAATCAAGATGTCGTCAATGGCGATGTCTGCGAGCTGACCTGCAGCCGTCTTGCCTGCCACAAAGCGCAATTTGATGGTTTGCCCGGCGTAGGCTGAGAGGTCGACTATTTGGTGGCGCCAATCGTCGGTACTGGCCGTCTGCTGCTGCGCAGTGAGCACCGATGGAGTAAGCGTTGTCCAGGTGTTGCTGCCGGAGGGAACCACTTGAATTCCCAGGGAGGCGATGCTTGCGCCAAACATGTGGTACCAGAATGAAACAACGGGCGTCGTCATGCCCGACAAGTCAATGCAACCCTCTTGCTGAAATAGAGCAAAGGGGCTGTTTGCACCAAAGTCTCCCTCCGTGTAGAGGTAATTGCCCTTGCGACCCTTGGACCAGCGCGGACCAGTTTCATTCGTTGGGGTAAGGTTTTTACCCACCATAAAGGCAAAGTCGCTGCTGTTGGATGCTGGAGAGGCAAACCACCCTGATGGGGCAAAGGTTCCTGGATTTTGAATGGTTCCGTTTCCTGCTGCCCATCCTGCTCCATCAAAATTCAAATAGTAGGGGAAGCTTGTGATGGGTTGAACGTGTTCAATTAAAATGGGTCCTAGGCTGTCGTTGTTTCCTTGACCGTCTCCAGCAAGTTCGGACCACATGTAAATCTGAAAGTCCGCAAAAGCGCTGAGGTTGGCCTTGGGTACAAAGCTGTAGGTCAGAGTATCACCTAAGTTAAAGGTTCCGTTTACCGTGTCACGGGTAATTACCGTCACCCCGGTATTTAAGTTTTTTACTGAAAAAGCGAGCGGAACCTTGGTAAGCGTTTGGGACCCTTCTGTTCGCCAAAGAATTCGAACGTTTTCTTGGTTGGTGTAGGTACAGAATCCGTTTCTTGGGCTCGAGAACTCGAGCAAATTGATGTCGCGAACGAAGGGCTGAAATATTTTAATATCGTCAATAGCCATGTCGCCGCGGTCGTTGGTAGCGGTATTATTCTTATTGCCAACAAAGCGCAACCGCACGTACTTGCCTAAGTAGGGGTTGAGGTTCAAGAATCCTTTCTTCCAAGGATCCAAACTGCTTCGCTGGGATTGACCCACAAACAAGGCTGCGCCGATGACACCGTTCCCTGTGGTGAAGCCCGTTCCGGTATCAATGTCAATGCGCAGGTTGCCCATATGCGTTCCAAAGCGGTGGTAGTAGAATTCTGCGGCGGCGTTGCCAAGGTTGTCTAGCTTAAAGCAAGGTGTGATGAACAGGGTGTTATTGGTTGTGGTTCCCTGGGACGCCTCAGTGTAGAGGTACTTGCCCCCACCGGTTGTATGGTCTCCGGCTGGCCCTGTTCCAAATGTTGCGGGAGGCCCCGTGCGAACCGACCAGCCAAAACCCGCGGTAAGGGGGCTGGGTGAGACTTCGTAGTTGCGTCCTGCGGGCGGATTACCCAGAGGGAAAACTCCGCGGTGCTGGGTACCCGAGGTGCCAGCCCCCGTACCCGACATCCAGAAAAATTGTTCAAAATTCTCAAGATAGGGGAATTGGGTAACCACAAAAGGGAAGCTGTTGGGCAGCGCGGGGCCACAGGTGGCAGGGGGCGAAGGGTCGCGCCAAAAGGTATTGAAGGTAATTGCCGCAGCGGTAGACGGCGACCGTGCGGTGTTCTCGTCGCAGGCACAGTCGTAGGCAAGTACGTACCAATCGACGGTGTCGCCCACCACGAGGTTGTTGAAGGTATGGGTGTACTCCGAGGAGTCAGGGCAGTTGGCCGTGTTGATGGCCGTCATGTTCAGCCAATTCCAAATTCCGTTGTTGAGTCGATAATGCAGTACCACAGAATCCATTCCTGACTTGGGAAGAACTTTATCGATGGCTCGCAGGCGAATCTGTTCGGAGGCTTGATAGCGCGCTCCAATGGGCTCCCTCCGCGGGTTCAAGTTCCAATTAATGGTTGGGGGGATTAGCTCACAGGGTGCCGCCTCTACCTTTAAATTATCGACAAACCATCCTGCCGTGCTGGCCGTACCACTAGGGACTCGGTACTGAAGGGCAAACCGCACTAGAACCTGGGCAAATCCGGTGCCGGTGCCGGTGGGTCCGCTGCCTGCAATGCTCGAAATGTCAAAAACCTCGTTGGACCACCAGCCGTTGGTTGGGGCAATTCCTTGGCCTAGGGTAGTCGCTCCGCCCCAAAAAGGAGTAGTTGCAGAGTTGGCGTACATGATTTCATTGATGTAGCCGAGGGTTGCAAAGCTGGAGCTCGCTCCCCGGTAGTGGGCTCCTGAAAGGGTACTCCAAGTTTGACCGTTGTTGGTCGAGACGCTTATGTATCCGCGTTGGCCAAAGTGGATCTTGCCAATATGGTCAAACGAGAGTCGAACAAAGGAGTTTCCAAGCGTTGAAAAAGCCAAAGTCTGAAAGAAAACGGTGTCTTGCGGCAGGACATTGGCGTGGTAACTGTGCGTTCCGCTAACGCTTAATGCGCTGGTGTCGTTCCAGAACGGGCTAGGGCCAGGCTGGGTGTGAAAGGTGGTGACGTTGTGCGGTGGTGAGTCAAAATCCTCACTGTAAACGGTAGTAATCTGTGCTTTTGCGCTGATATTCAGCACAATGCTGACTATGGCAACCAAGCCAACGCGGCCTACTAAGTGTCTCATATCGTGCATTCTTTGCTCTTTTTGGGAATCCCAAGAACCTCAAATATACGAGAACTAGCGGAGTGTTTTTCTATCGAATGTTCAGCCGCAGCCTTGAATCGTCATTCAAAAACCCCTCTAGCACATCGCCGGGCTTTACGGGACCAACTCCTGCCGGAGTGCCGGTAAAAATTAGGTCGCCTTTTTTGAGGGTGAAGTAGGTGCTGATGAAGGCAACCAGGTCTTCGAGGGGAGTCAAAAAATCCCGGGTATTGCCGCTTTGCACCGTTTCACCATTCTTCTCAAGACGGATCTCGTGATCCATGGGTTCCGCTGGCATGGGGCTCCAGGTTCCCAGCACCGCACTGCCGTCAAAACCCTTTGCGCGCTCCCACGGCAGGCCCTTGTTTTTGAGTTGCGTTTGCAGGTCGCGCGCGGTGAAGTCAAGACCAACGGTCATCGCGTCGAAATAGCTGTAGGCAAACCGAGGTTCGATGTACTTACCCACTTTGCCTACCCGCAGAACCCATTCGATTTCGTGGTGCACGTCCTGGGTCCAGGGCGGAACCACAAAGGGGTTTCGCGGCGGAAGCAAAGCAGAATCGGGCTTGCAAAAAATAACCGGTTCCTCGGGCAGGCTGTTGCCGAGTTCCAGGGCATGGGCCTTGTAGTTGCGGCCAACGCAGATAATTTTCATCGCATTCGAAGGCGTATCGCCGTGAGAATTTTCTTCGTAAACAGCGGGAAGTCCGCATTCTGCAGCCAGGAATAGTAACCGGAATCCTTGGAAAGCACGTGGCTCACGCGCTGCCCCTTGTACTTGCCAAAGCTGAACTGCTCCTGACCCTCGCTGTCGTAGGTGATGAAGCCCGCGAAGTCCGCTGCTTTATTCATCGTGCTGAAGTCGCTCAGGGCTGCAACCTCTCTCGGCAGGTCTTCGTAGCGCAAGAGCTGGGCCTTGAGAACATCATAGGTCGCCCTAACGTCTGCTTCGGCACTGTGGGCGTTCACCAGGTCGGATTCGCAATAAAACTTGAGTGCAGCAACGAGGGTGCGCTGCTCCTTTTTATGAAAAATGTTTTGCACATCAATGCTCCGGCATTGGCTCAAATCAAAATCGCTTCCGGCGCGCAGGAGTTCTTCGGCCAGCAGGGGAATGTCAAACTTATTGCTGTTGTAGCCCACCAGGTCGCTGCCCTGAAGCATGGGTATGAGTTCCGGCAAGATTCCGTCAAAAGCGGGAGCGTCGGCTACGTCGGCATCACTGATTCCGTGAATTTCAGTCACTAATGCAGGGATTGGAATGCCCGGATTCACCCGCCAAGTTTTCACGGTTTCGCTGCCGTCTGGCTGGATCCGCAGCACGCATAGCTCCACGATGCGGTCGTGCACCACGTTTACACCCGTGGACTCTATGTCAAAGACGCACAGGGGTCTGGTGAGCAGCATCACAGTTCGCGGTTCGGATCCCATTGCTCGAGGTAGTCTGCAACCCTGCGAACAAACATTCCGCCCAAAGCGCCGTCTACCACGCGGTGGTCGTAGGAGTGCGAAAGGAACATTTTATGGCGAATGGCAATGACGTCTCCCTCGGGCGTTTCAATCACGGCGGGCATCTTGCGAATGGCGCCAAGCGCCATAATGGCCGCCTGAGGCTGGTTGATAATAGGAGTTCCAAGGATGTTGCCGAAGCTTCCGACGTTGGTTACCGTGTAGGTTCCGCCCTGCACGTCGTCGGGCTTGAGGCTGTTGGTCCGCGCAAGGTTGGCCATTTCATTGACTGCCTTAGTCATTCCGCTCAGGCTCAGTCGGTCAGCGTTCTTAATAACCGGAACAATAAGGTTGCCGCTTGGCAGTGCAGTGGCCATTCCCAGGTTGATGGGCTTGTGGTAAACGATGCTGTTGCCGTCCACGCTAACGTTAATGTTCGGGAAGTCTTTAATGGCCTTTACCACGGCCTCCATAAAGATGGGGGTAAAGGTCAGGCGTTCTCCTTCACGTTTTTCAAAGGCGGACTTTACCCGATCGCGCCATTGCACAATAAGGGTAACGTCGGCCTCCACAAAAGAGGTAACGTGCGGGGATACGTGCTTGCTCATGACCATGTGGTCGGCAATGAGTTTGCGCATGCGGTCCATTTCTCGGATCTCGTCTCCGGGGAAGATGGTTGGGGCAGGGGCCTTGAATCCCATGCTTGCCATGCTCGCGGAGCCTGCGCTGCTCGGCGCAGCGGCTGGAACAGCAGCAACTGCAGCAGGTGCTGAATTCATGGATTGAACGCCGCTCGCGCGCTGTGCTATGTAGGCCAGCAGGTCCTGTTTGGTGACTCGTCCGTCTTGGCCTGAACCCAAAATGGCGTCGAGTTCTGCTTGCGAAACAGCCTCCTGCGAGGCCATGCTGCGCACCAAGGGAGAGTAAAAGCGCGTGGCGCTGCTCTTTGCCTCTGCGGGTGAAGTTTGCGCTGCAGCTGGGCTTGGACTCGGAACGGCAGCCACAGGAGCTTCGGCCGGGAGTTCAATCGCTTGGGCTGCGGCGGCGGCAGGCCTGTCGGCCTCTACTTTGGCCGGAACGGCTGCGGGTGCAGTCGCAGACGAGCTTCCGCCAGCGCCGGTTTCAATTAGGCCAATGACTTGGTCAACCTTGATTACGTCGTTCTCGTTAAAAAGCTTTTTGGTGAGGATTCCCGCGACCGGGGAGGGGATGTCGCTGTCTACCTTGTCGGTGGCAATCGTCAAAATTGACTCATCAATGGCAATGGAGTCCCCTTCGTTTTTGAGCCACTGCGTAATGGTGGCCTCGGCTACGGATTCGCCCATCTTGGGCATAGTCAATTCAAACATGGTTGATTCAGGTTGTGCTGCAAATTTAGGTCAAAGGTCGTCGGCGCAGCAGGGCAAAAACGTCTATATCTGCTTGCCAACGGTATGCATAGCGTCGGTCGGCCTCACGATCCCAATCTGCCTGCCCGCTGGAGGTCACGTGGCTCACTACTCCTGGTTTAAGCGGACTCAATCCTCGGCCGTCTCCGGCGTAGCCAACCCAGGATTTGCGGCCCATCAGGACCTCGGGAACTTCCCTCAAAAGAAAACGACCCTGACCAAAAAGAAGCAGGAGCGGACTACATAAAACAAGGAACAGCGTGATGCCAAGGTGCAAGGCCTGGCGGCTTCGCCGCACCACGGGCTTGTCGAGCTCGGGAACCGCAGCCCCAGAGGCAATTCCTCGGTGGTCGCTGCCGAGCGTCCACTCTGGGTAAACCATGCGGTAGCGAAGTCCCTGACCCCGCTGAGCAATCATCAAGGCAATGCTGTCGCGGTAGGTGATGCCCGACCCCGGGTGCATCGAGATCAAGGCCGGCCTAAAGGTGGCAAGAGCGGCTTCGACCTTAGGCCCCATGGGTAGATCGAAGTCTAGGGAATCCTCGCGCGGAGCGCGCATCGGCTCGGGGCGCCCAAAATGGACGGTGCCGCTGCGCAGTATTCCGAGGTGCCGCAGGCCAAGGGCGAATCGCGCCAAACGGCCGAGCATTGCGGCGGCGGCGAACATAAGGGCAGATAAAAGAACCAAGGCCCGCGAGAAACGCCATTCAATCGGGAGTAGGGCATAGGCCACCAGCAGCGCGAGGGTCGCAAGAAGTCCGCCATTAAAGTAGCGGCGAAGCGATTTATGAGCCCCACCCATGGCGTAGAAAACGGCAAACCAGCTAAGGGCGTAGGCAGGGAGCACATAGAGGCGGTAGGCAGCAGGGTAGGTTCCGCCGTCAATGTAGCGGTGCGAACGCTCCCAGTAGCTGGTAATCGCTTCGGCAAAAAAGTACCCAAGCAGCACGTCTACGGCAAAAGGGAGCACTATGCCTCCCCATCGCCGCAGCAGGGTCGAGCTGGCCTTGGCATAAATTCCGAAGCTTATGAGGGCAGTGAACAATGCGGCCTGCTTGGCAAAGTGCTTGCGCGCAAAAATGGCCATGGCCTCATGGAAGGTTTTGACGTGCTTCCAGGTAGCGTGCTTAGTGGACTCTCCTTTGTAGTGGATTATGGGCGACGTCGCGAGGTAGTGGTTTTGCCAGCCTGCCTTTTGAATCCTAAAGCTCAGGTCAATGTCTTCTCCGTACATAAAGAAGTCCTCGTCAAATCCACCCAAATCATTTAAAACGGACTTGCGCGCCATCATCCAGGCGCCGCAGTGCACGTCGACCTCATTGTTTTCTTGCTCGGGCAGGTGGCCAAGGTAGTAGCGCGCCCATCGCGGACTTTTTGGGCGCAAGGAGCTTAGGCCAAGCAGGCGGTACAGGGCCACAAGGGGGGTAGGGATTCCGCGCTTGGATTCCGGCAGAAAGGCACCGGTGCCGTCAATCATGCGGCAGCCCAGAGATCCAACTTGGGGATGCTCGGCCAGATAGTCCAGGGCCACACTGAAGTTGTCTTCGGGAACGACGGTGTCAGGATTGAGAAAGAGCACGAATTCCCCTGTAGATTGCTGCAGTGCCAGGTTATTAGCCCGCCCAAATCCGAGGTTGGTGGGGGAGGCGATCCAGTGCACTTCGGGGAACTGCGACCGGATCCATTCTTCGGACCCGTCGCTCGAGGCGTTGTCGAC
>DBBY01000011.1:33658-91369 GCA_002292855.1 Flavobacteriales bacterium UBA972
AAGAATGCTTTGACGTTGTAGTTGACTATGAGGACCGAAAGGCGCACGCGGTGAAGTTAGCCTTTAATAGTCTGCTCGTAGGGAACTCGCTGCTCGACGGCTCGGCTTAGCGTGCGTTCGTCGGCGTATTCCAGGGCATCGCCCAGGGGCAGTCCTCGGGCTATTACCGTGAGCTTCACCCCGGTGGGCTGCAGCCGGCGGTAGAGGTAGAATGCGGTGGTGTCTCCCTCCATGGTGGTGCTCAGGGCAAATACTACCTCCGTGCTGCCTTCTGCGCTGACTCGCTCCAAAAGGTGGTCAATATTTAGGTCGTTCGGACCCATTCCGTCCATGGGAGAAATTAACCCACCCAGTACATGGTATCGGCCGCGAAAGGCTTGGGTGTTTTCGAGGGCGAGCACGTCGCGCACGTCTTCTACCACGCAAAGGGTCTTTGGGTCGCGGCGTGCGTCCGCACAAATAGTGCAAATCGGAGTATCGCTCAGAGAGTGGCATTGGCCGCAGAGGGTGGTTTGCTCCGCAAGGTTGTGAATGGCCTCCGCCAGTTGTTCCATTCGTCCCTCGCCTTGCTGTATTAAGTGTAGGGCAAGACGCAATGCGGACCTTCGTCCGATGCCTGGCAGGCGCGACAATTCGCTCACCGCGCGCTCCAAGGCTGCTGAAGGAAGTTCCATTGGTCAAAAATACGGCATCTTTGCAGCGATGATTACAGGACCCTACCTTGTTTTGGCGGTGCTTTTGGCCTACTTCGCGCTTTTGGTGCTGGTGGCCGAATGGGCTACGCGACGCGTCAAAACCGACAACCAGCAGTTTTTCACCGCCGGACGCCAAAGTCCTTGGTGGCTTGTGAGTTTTGGCATGATCGGCGCTTCGCTAAGTGGAGTGACTTTTGTGTCGGTTCCGGGCTGGGTGGCTACCTCGTCGTTCAGCTACCTCCAAATGATTTTAGGCTATGTGGTCGGATACGCAGTGGTGGCCTTTGTGCTGCTTCCTCTTTACTACCGTACCGCCACTACCACCATTTATGGCTACCTCGACCAGCGTTTTGGGCTGACTGCCTACCGCACTGGTGCTTGGATTTTTTTAGTATCACGCTGGGTCGGATCCTCGCTTCGTCTGTTTTTAGTTGCGGCGATTTTGCATGATTTAATTGGCAAACCAATAGGAATTCCTTTTCCCGTCACAGTAGTTGGCGTGCTTAGCCTCATTTGGCTCTACACGCACCGCGGAGGAATCCGCGCCGTTGTTTTTACCGATACGCTTCAAACGGCTGCAATGCTTGGAGTTTTAGTTTGGACGCTCGTGGTTTTGTTTGGCGAACTGGGCGTTTCAGACCCCTGGACATGGCTTTGGGATCAGCCGGAGTCGCAGTGGTTTTTTCCGGATGCCTCCGACGGCCGCAACTTCTGGAAGCAGTTTCTAGGCGGAATTTTTATTACCATCACCATGACCGGCCTGGACCAAGACATGATGCAAAAAAACCTCACCTGCAGGAATTTAAAAGAAGCACAGCTCAATATGATGGTTTTTAGTGTGGTTCTAGTAGGGGTAAACCTGCTCTTTCTGGCTCTGGGAATAGTGCTGTACCGCTACGCTGCCTTATCGGGCATTGACACGGTTGGCGACGGATTGTTTGCCGCAGTTGCCCTTGCCCCTGGCATGCCCGTTGCGGTGGGGCTGCTCTTTGTGCTGGGTCTTGTAGCAGCCGCCTATTCCAGTGCGGACTCTGCCCTCACGGCACTAACCACCTCGTTCTCGGTTGATATTTTGGGCGTAGAAAGAATGGAGTCCGCGCGAGCAGAAAAACTTAGGCGTAGGGTTCACCTGGGCATGACCCTAGCGGTCGGACTGCTCATGATTGCCGTCAAACCCTTTGCAGACCAGAGCATTATTAAAACCATTTTTACTGCCGCAGGCTATACCTACGGTCCTCTTCTCGGACTTTTTGCACTCGGTCAGCTTAGTTCGCTGAAGCCCGCCGGCTGGTGGATTCCCGTCGCTGCAATTCTTGGCCCCTTGCTAACCTACTTCGCAAGCCTTGCTGCACCCCACTTTTTGGGATACACTTTTGGCTTTGAGCTCATTCTACTCAACGGATTCTTGACCGCAATGCTGCTGGCCGCAGGCCCTAAGAAGCCTGCCTTATAGCTTGACGATCTGGATTCGCTCCAGGCGCTCGTCGTGGCGCAGTTCAAGAACGTAGCAGCCGGTTGCCATAGCCCGCAGGTCAATCTGGTCCTGACTGGGCCAAGCTCCTGAGGTTATGATTCGGCCTGCTAAATCACTTATGCTGAAGTATTCTGGACTAGGACCCTTACTAAGGCTTATCATGCCGGTGCTCGGGTTGGGTGCAACCTCCCAGGCCAGGCTTGATTCGCCCAAACCAATGGAGCTAATCGCTGCGGTCGTTGTGAAAACAACGTCGTTGCAGGGGCCGTCAATAATGAGCTGTACCGGGTAGGTTCCGGCTGCTGCATACAGGTGCCTCACTGCGGCGGTGTTTGCACTCGTGCCGTCACCAAAGTCCCAGAGGTAGTTTAGGGCCGATCCCTGACTTATGCTAGTTTGACCCCTAAATACGAAGGCGGTATCGGTTTGAAATGACCAAGTTCCCACGAGGTCGGGTACGGCATTGAGTGCGATGGTGTCGCGGTCTACGCCGCCCGGCCCATTGAGCTGTAGGGTAATTGTCTTGCTGCCCTGCGAGAAGAAGTAGACGGCGTGGTTGCCGGGCCCAGTGGCCACGCTTGGCACTGCGCCGGGCCCAAAGGTCCATTGCGCCAGGGTATTGCCTGGATTCTGTGCAGCAAAATAAACCGTATCGAGCAGGCAGACGTCGCTGGTGGCAGACGAGGTTATGGTCGCAGTGGGTGCAGTCGCCCCAAGGTCAAATACCTGAATATTGTCGATAAACAGGTTGTTGCCATAGCCATTGACCCCAACAAAGCGAAACTTGACGCTGGGCCCAGATATGCTTGAGGGGAGGGTTATGGTGTCACGCCGCCAGTGGCTCGCAATAGAGGGAGTAAAGGTGGTTGTTTGTGCCGCCTTACTTGCCAGTGCTGCTCCAAATTTCGCGTAGCCCGTGGGCAGCCAGGTACTGCCGCAGTTCGTGCTGTATTCCACTCGAAGTCCGTCGACGTAGTTGGCGTCGTAGGGCGCATAGGCCACTTCAAAGAGAAGGCGAGGGAGGGTTGTTCCAGTGAGGTCAATACTCGCAGTAATCAAGCCGTCTTCTTGGGGGGTTAGCGCGTAGTTGAAGAAGTTTATGGTCGCAGCATTGGTAGTGACTCCAGTGCTTCCGATGCAGTTGGTCGACACCCATGTAATGCCACCATCTGGATTTTCGACGGTCCACCCAAGAGGAATAGAAGGTCCAAAGGGTTCCGAAAAAGGCAGGGGCGCGCCCGCAGTAATTTGGATTGGGTTGGCAAGGGTAGCCGTATCGGATCCAAAAACATTGCCTGCAATAAGCTGAACAGCGTAGGTGCCCAGTGCGCTAAACGACAACAGTGGGTTGGCGCTTGCGGAGCTGGTTCCGCCGACAAAGCTTACACCAGTACTTGGGGTAACAATCCAGTTCCACGTCGTTGGGGTGTTGCTCGAGGCGTCAAACAGGGCGACAACTTGGTTCTGGCAGATTGATCCAGTTTGCGGTTGAATAGCAGCTTGCGGAGCCGAGGTCACTTCGCTTATGCTGATGGCGTCGATGGCTATATCGCTGGATTGACCTGTTCCGGTTTGTCCTCTAAAGCGCAAAACAATGGTTTGGCCGTTGAAGGGCATCAGTGAGGTCGAAACGTTGATCCAGCTGCTGCCCTTATTGCCGGAGAGGGGGAGTGCCACATCCAAGTACCAGCGTCCGCCCGAGAGCACGTCAACATGCAGGCTTCCTTGCGTGGTGCCCAGCATGTGTGCTGCAAAACTCAGTTGAGGCATCGATGAATTTGCCAAGCTGATGCATGGGCTGTACAGTACCCCTTCGGCGTTGAGGCAGTTGGTTGCCTCGAGGTAGAGGTATTTGTCGGTTGGTCCTCCTGCGTTGGCACCGCTCGTTGGCCCTGTGCCCGTCGTGGGGCTTGGGCCCGCGTTTACGCGCCAATCGTGCTGGTCTTCTGAGCCATTGGCAGCGTTTACCCATCCGTTAATTAAGGAACAAGAGGTAGTTCCACAATTGGAAGTTGTTGGGCAGTTGGAGAAGGTGCTGAAGTCCTCGGTAAAGGGCAATGGCAGCGCTGTTCCAACGGCAACAACATGAACGACCGAAATCAGGGTATCGTTATAGCGGTTTTGATCGCCGACCATCTCTGTCCAAATACGCACCGATTTGGAGCCCAAGCCAGCAAGGGAGACGGTTGCGTTCAAAAGAACGGTCGCAGACTGCGCGGAACTGAGCGGCAAGCTGAGGGTGTCGCGCTGCACGGGTCCATTGTCAACCTGCACTGCTATAGGCACCGTTGTTATTGCGGTGGTTGCGGAATTAAGAAGCCGAACGACTACTGGAACGGTACCCAAAGGCTGGCAGTCGGGCATTCGTCCTGAGGGGTTGAGCACCTCGGTGAGGGCGACGTCGGTAGCTACTATGCAGCCCTGAATTCCGGCGGGTTTCTCCACGGCGACTGCGCGTTTACCTGTTCGGCCAGCAGGTGTTAGTGCGGCCACACTGACCCATTCTGCACTGTTTGGGTTGCTGCCGGTAAAGACATAGCTATTGGTTGCAACCGTGTCTACGGCATCCATGTAGGCAGCTCCCAACCGATAGACCACGTAGCCTGCTGCGCCAGCAACGGTTGACCAAGTCACTTTAAAGGAGTCGGGGCAGGTCCATTGGTGGTTGAGGTTGGTTGGGACTCCGATGCGGCTCATTACCGCGTCGGTGCTGTCGCCTTGGCTTCCTCGGGTGATGCGAAGCCACATTTGGTCGTTTACGCCGGCCGGCACTAGCCACGTGGCTTGGTCTGCGGTGGCAATTGGGTTGGCAACTACCGACCAAGTCGTTCCGTTGTCTTGCGAAAGGCTTATCTGGTAGGGGCTTCCGTTGGGCTCAGAGTCCCAGCGAATGGGGGTGGGCTGGCCCGGGACGAGCACTTCTCCGCCTACGGGGTAGGTCAACTCCACGTCTTGGGCTACCAAAGTCCAGGTAACGTAGTATTCTTGGCTTCCGCCTTGGGCTATGGATCCGCTAATGACAAGGTCAAAGTCTCCGGCCACAGGATTGAGCACTTCAAATTGCTCCGCGGTATTAAGGCTGTCCACTGCCCGAACGGCTGGGCTGTTCAGGGTGGCCGCCACTGGCAGCGGATTCAATACCCAGGGCAGCCAGTTGGTGCTGCCTTGATGCAAAACACCATTCAAATTATTCACTAGGGCGCGTCCGGCATTCAGCGTCGCAGCGGGATCGGTCCAGTGAAGCATTACCCGTAGTGCATGGGTCCCTGTGGGAACAGTGATGCGCACCGTGTCGGTCTCCCCTTGGCTTAGGCTGTCGCGCATGAATTGGTTTTGCTCAATAGTTTTTACCGAGCGCAGGGCGTTAACGCGTCCGTAGCCGTGAATAAAGTCAGGGCCAGGTTGGCCTATATCGTCGGCAGTATTCATTAAAATAGCCTTCATCAATCCGCCGTGCGGATCCTGCCCAGAATGCGTTTGTCGGTATGCGTCGTAGAGCTGTGCCAAGACCCCGGCAACTCCGGGGCAGGACATGGAGGTACCCGTCTTAAGTCCATAGCTATTGGGCGAAACACAGGAGAAGACATTGCTGCCGAGTCCTGCGACGTCGGGCTTGATGCGGCCATCGTGGGCTGGCCCGCGGCTGCTGGAACTAGCGATTAGGTCGGTACCTTGAAGGTTGGCTACGGCCACCACGTTCTTCCCTTGTTTTTGACCTCCGGTGATGTTGCCCCATCCTGCCCCCGCACCGTATTGGCAGTTGGTTGTTCCCGCGTTTCCGGCAGAAAAGACGTGCATTAGGTGGTAGTTCTGTATGATGTCCTGATCCATTTGCTGGGTAAAGGCAGTGTAGCCGGCATTACACCCGTTGGAGTAGCTGCTCGCGGTAATTCGCACGCCAAAGGAGTTGTAGTGGGCGTCTACGCTGTTGAGGTTATCCGGGTAGTTGTAGTAGGCTAGGCTCGCTCCTGGAGCCTGGCCTTCGCCGTCGGGATTAAGATTGCCCGCGCCAAAAATGGTTCCGGCGACGTGGTCGCCGTGGTCGCCCTGGCTTGGTCCGCTAAAGTTTTGGGTCACGCGCCCTTTAAAGTCAATATGCGTTTGAATGTCTCCGTCGTCTCCGTGGCCAACTACGACGCCCGTGCCGCGGTAGTTGCGTCCGCCGGCATAGGGAACTCTTATGGCGTTGGATCGGTGGTTTTTGGTGCCTGTGGCATTCTCTGTTTCGCCCGGAGCCTCTTTGGGTTGCAGGTACTGAACGTTGGCAAGAGCTGCCACCTCATTAATTTGGTCGGGGCGCAGCAGCATGCGGATTCCGTTCGGACTGGTTTCGACTACCTGACCGATTTTGGACAACTGCACGATGGTGCGTTTCTCCTCGCTTTTTGGTGCAGCGACCACGAGCAATTCTACCTTGGAACCCATCCAGGCATAGTCCGGAATTTCGTTTTTAGCCAGTTGGCTGCTGAGCTTCATGCCGGGCAGCAGGGGAGAAGTCCCAACTAGGGGCAGGCTCGAGCCAAAGTCCCATGCGGCTTTGACATTGACGGGCAGGGCCACCAGGTAGGAGTTAATGGGCAGGTAGCCAATTATTTCGGTGCCGAGGGCCTCCCATTGAGACCATTCCCCAGGGCTCATCGGCCGGTTTAAGACTACAATTCGCAGCAGGTAGTTGCTGCCTTGTTCTCCGCGAAGCAGGCCTGAACTCAATTGGGATTCCGCGAAGGAGTAGGTGCCGGATTGCAGTAAAACTCGAGCTTGTTCGGCGGGAATATTTTGGGCGAATACTTTGACCAAAAAAAGGAATGCACAGGCGGATAGGCGTAATTTCATCAAAATTTTACTTAAGAGTTACAAAGTACAACAGGAATGCAAAAGATTAGTTTGGTCCTTATAGTGGCAGCCTTCATGGCTACCGGAGCGCGAGCGCAGGAGGTGCAGCGCATTCTGTACCTGGCGGCGCATCCCGACGACGAGAACACCCGACTGATAGCCCATTGGTCGCGCGCAGAGGGCCGAGAGGTGGCTTATTTGAGCCTAACCCGGGGAGAGGGAGGCCAGAATTTAGTCGGCCCAGAGCTGGGCCCTGCCCTTGGAGCATTGCGCGAGGCTGAGCTTCGTGAGGCGCGCAAAATAGACGGTGCCAAGCAGTTTTTTACCTCGGCTCCCGATTTTGGCTACAGCAAGTCGGCCGAGGAGGCATTTGCAGTTTGGGACCGCGAGGCACTATTGGGCGAACTTTTTCGCTTGGCTGCGGAGTTTCGGCCCGACGTGATTGTAACGCGTTTTCCTCCCGATTCCAGAGCGGGTCATGGTCATCATACCGCCTCGGCCTTGCTTGCCATGGACTTGTTTGCCAGGCTCCAGCGCGACCGCATGTGCAATGGGGATTGGGCACCCAAGGCCCTGTATTGGAATACCTCTTCGTGGTGGATTAAAGAGTCTGACGCCCAGCCCAAGTCCGACAGTGTAGTGACCCTGAGCGTCGGTGGCTACCATGAGGGTTTGCAAAAGTCTGTACTTCAAATTGGTACGGAGGCCCGGAGCATGCACAAATCGCAGGGTTTTGGCAGCGAAAACGACCATGGCTTTCGCAGTGAGATGCTGCAGCTGCTTGCGGGTACGCCCGTCGATTGGACTGCGCCACCTGCTGCCAATCGAGCCTACCAGCCTAGGCGAGAGGTCCGTGCTAGCCGACCTTGGTTCACCGACCGAGACAGTTTGCCCTTGGTCCGCACCGAGATTGTGGTCAACGAATCCCCCAATCCTGTAGTTTGGGATGGAAAAAGCCTGGCTATGGGGGAGCGGCTTGAGCGCGACGCCTCGGAATTGGAGCCTGCCGAATACGTTTCGGGAGATCGGGTAAAGGGAGAACTGCGGCGCCCCGTGCTTCAAGCGGATCCCTTGAGTGTTTTGGTGAACCCATCGGGATTAATTGCCACAAAACCAGGCCGCTACACCCTTAAGGTAGCCTTCACTCGCTGGGCCTTGGCCAAGGATTTTGAGGCAGAGGTACGGGTTCCCAAGGGATGGACCCTGCACAGTCCTAAACGTTTAAAGTGGACTGCGCTCCCGGGGTCGGACCCCACCGCTTCTTTTGAGGTCGTCATAGAAGCCGGGCCGAATTCGGTCGATGGATTTCTGGAATTTTGGTCTGGAGGCCAGGCGGTTCGGTCGGTAGTGAAGCTGCGCTACGACCACATTCCCCAGAGCGAAGTGTGGGAGAATGGCTCGGTTCCACTGCGCTTTGTGCCGATGAAGCTTCCTGATGCAGAGGTTGGGGTTATTGAAGGGGCGGGCGACGACGCCTCCATGGCGCTTGAGCAGCTGGGATTTAGGGTTAAACGCCTCGACCCGATTACTATGGCTGCAAGCGATTTAGACGGTTTAATTGCGGTGGTAACGGGAGTCCGCGCCTACAATTCTACGCCGGGAATGGATCGGGCCAATGCCCTTCTCGAGCCCTGGATTAGCAAGGGTGGTCGGCTAGTAATGCAGTACGCGACCGCGAGCAAGGACCGCACTGCCGACCAAATGGGACCAATTCCCTTTGAACTCGGTCGTAAGCGCGTTACGGTAGAGGGTACCGTACCTGTGATTCTCAGGCCCGAGCACCCTCTTTGGAACAGCCCCAATGCCCTCAACAGTACCGATTTTAATGGATGGGTTCAGGAGCGCGGACTCTATTTTGCCGAGCGATGGCCGGCGGAATTTGTTCCAATTATTTCTTGGTCAGACCCCGGCGAGCCACCGGCTGAAGGAGCATTGATTACGGCTCCTTACGGCCAAGGAAGCGTTACCTACTGTGCCCTGTCGCTGTTTCGCCAATGGCGTGAGGGAGTTCCCGGGGCCTACCGAATTCTCGCCAATCTTGTAGCGCATGACCGCTAACCTGGGCCTACTTGACCTGCTGGTGCTTGTTTTTAGCATTGGTGGAATCGCTCTCTATGGCATGTGGACCACCCGAGCGAGGGAGTCCGCTACGGAATTCTTAAGCGGCAGTAAACAGTCGAACTGGTGGGCTATGTCTATGGGCATCATTGCCACTCAGGCATCGGCAATCACGTTTATTAGTACACCAGGTCAGGGTTTTGGCGACGGACTGCGCTTCGCACAATTTTATTTGGGAATGCCCGTGGCTTTTTTAGTGCTTGGAATTTGGGTGGTCCCGAGGTACATGAAAAGCGGAGCAAGAACCGCCTACGAGTACCTCGAAGCAGTCTTTGGCTCTCGGGTACGCGGTCTTGCGGCATTTCTTTTTCTTTTGTCGCGCAGCCTTGCTGCGGGCATCACGCTCTATGCGCCTGCCATTGTGCTTTCTACGGTCTTTGGCTGGGACCTCAAGTCAACGGTAATTGCTACGGGTATAGTGGTTTTAGCCTATACCGCCTTTGGGGGTTTCAAGGCTGTTGAGGTGACCCAAACTGCGCAGATGGCCGTTATTTTTATTGGCCTTATTGCGGCTTGGATGGTTCTTTATCGCGGTATTTCATCAGAAATGGACCTGCGCGGGGCCTGGTCCATAGCCTCCGCCTACGGCCACGACCAGGTACTCGATTTTTCGTGGAATCCCTCAAGCCGATACACGGTTTGGTCGGGACTTGCCGGCGGCTTCTTTTTGGCTATGGCCTATTTTGGAACCGACCAAAGTCAGGTGGGCCGCTACCTGTCGGGCAAAAACCTGGGAGAAATCCGCAGGGGATTTTTGGTCACCAGCCTAATCAAATTCCCAATGCAGCTTTTTGTGCTCAGTCTTGGCCTTTTGCTCCTGGTGCAAATGCACCTCCGCACCGAACCCTTGTGGCATAATCCGGCCCTTGCCAAGGCATGGCATACCCTTCCTGAGTCCGCCAGCATGGACGCTGAATGGAATCAAATTCAGCAAGCTCGGTCAGAACTTGCGCGGACCCCCGAAACTCCAGAACGCCAAGCAAGCCTAATGGCACTGCGCGCAGAACAAAAAATGATAAAAGATCAAGCAAGCCGGCTCGTCGAGGAGAAATTGCCGAAGCTCGAGACCAACGATCAGGACTATGTTTTTTTATCGTGGGCATTAGGCAGCATGCCAGCAGGCCTGCTTGGTTTGCTTCTTGCCGTAATAATGGCTGGAGCTATGTCGAGTTCCAGCGCAGAGATCAATGCACTGACTGCAACTTCAATCATAGACTTTGGACGAATTTTTGGGCTGCGCGAAACCCTTCAAACGTCTCGATGGATTACCGCACTTTGGGGTTTTATTGCCATGGGCATCGCCCTGCTTGCAAGCCTGTATGAGAACCTGATTCAGTTGGTCAATTTGATCGGTTCGCTCTTTTATGGTCCGATGCTCGGCATATTTCTCTGCGCCTGGCTCGCACCTAAGCGCCCCTCTTGGGCGGTTTTTGCCGCAGGGATTGCAGCGGAACTCGCGGTCTTAGCCCTTCATGCGGCCAACGTGGCAGGAATGGTTGACCTCGGATTCCTTTGGTACAACCTCATCGGCGCCCTCTTGGTTTTGGGCTTGGCCTTTCTGCTGCCGGTCCTTTCTTTTGGGCGTAAATAACCTCCATTCGGGCAACGATTTCGCCCACGGCAGGGCAGATTAGGGCATTTTTCTGGGTTAAATCCAGAATTTGCGCCTGCTTGGCTCGGTCGGTATGGGGGTATTCGCGGCATGCCTTGGGCCGAATATCATAGATACCACAGGCATTATCAGCCTCTAAAAAGGGGCAGGGCAGCTGCTGGAGTACCCAATCGCCGTCTTCATCCAGCCGCAAGTAGGCCGACTCAAACTCCCCGGTTTTAAGCCGGAGGTGCTTGGCCACGCGTTCCTTGTCGCGTTCCGACCATAGCGGGCCGGTTGTTTTGCAGCAGTTGGCGCAATTCAGGCAGTCGGTTTTGGCAAAAACTTCCTCGTGAAGCCCATGGATCACACGGTCGAGGTCATGGGGTGTTTGGCGTTTTAAGCCTTTGAATAAGGCTGCACTGCCGCTGGTCACTCTGACTGGAGTTTTTCAATAAAGGCCAGGGTCTCCTGCAGCCATGGCTCGTACTCGGGCGTTCCGGGGCCATAGAATCCGCTGTAAATTTTGCGGACCTCACCCTTGCGGTCCAGGTAGATGGTGGTCGGGTAGGACTGAAATCCGATCAGGCCCTCGAGCACCTTCTCGACTGCGCCCGAAGCGGCGCGGCCAGCAAACAGCACCGGATACCCGAGGTCCAGCCCCCGCACAAACTTATCTACGGCAGCAAAGGCCTCCTCGCGCTCTGAACTTCGTTCAAAGGCAATTCCAAAAAACTGCACCTCCGGGAAGGCCGCCTGAAATTGCTTAAAAGCGACGCTCTCGTCCAGGCAGTTTGGGCACCAGGACCCCATTATTTGAATCACCACCGGCCGACCCAATTCTGGCCCCAATAATTCTCCTGTTTTGTAGTGCGGAAGGCTAAATCCCAAACTTTTAACTCCTGGCTTCATGCCGGTAATACCTGCAGGGTCGGCCAGTTTTGCCAACAAATCCACCTTGCCGCTAATGACTAACTCGCTACTAGCATTCAGCAGCTGACGGCCTCGTATTCCGCCATTTTCAGTCAATTCCAACTCAAAAACGTAGGCAAAAATTCCATTAAATGTGCTGAGATGAATGCGGTTTCCGCTTCGATTGCCCGCAAGGTATCGGTAGTCGCCGGTTTCGGTCATGATGCTGCCGGTCACGGTGCCGTCGGAGTGCTCAGTCAGGGCAGCGATGGCCTTGCGTCCCTTTTCTGCAGGACTGCCGGGCTCAAACTGCAGCAAGGCGTACCGCTCCTCCAGCTTGAATTGCTTGACCGGAGCTTCGTTTAGAGCAAACCTCGCAATCTTCCCCGGGCTCAGCACTAATGGGTATTGGGTTCCTCGGTCGGGACGCATCCAGAAGCCTGCAAGCAATATTCCTTCTTTTCGCCAAATCAGCTCCCCTTGAAAGTAGGGAATTTCGTAGCGTTCGTAGCCCTCTGGAGTCGCCCCGGCAAAGCTCAGTGGCAAGCGCTCCAGGCCGTTAACCACAAAAAAAGTGGGTCGCGCCTCGTCAGAACTCGAGATAGAAACCACATCAAAGGGAAGAATCCAGGCTTTTTGCCCGTTCTCTGCGGGCCTCAAGGTTATTTCTGCATGGAACCAAACCTCTCGGGGAACCGCCCCAGACCCAGTGGCCCTCGGCTGTGCAACTACAACCCAGGCGGCCAAGGCAAGAATAAGAACAAAAATAATCTTCATGCCGCCAAGTTAGTACGTACTCAGTACCCTGCGGTAGGATTCGACTCGTTCCTTGAGTTCTTGGCGAACCTCCTGGTAGTGCTTGGTGAGGTTTCCGCGTTCCAAGCGGACTCCCGTCGTGTTAAAGTAGTACTTGATTTTGGGTTCGGTTCCGCTTGGGCGCGCGGTAATTCGGTCTCCGTTGGCCATGAGCAACTGAATAACGTTGGACTTAGGGAGGGTTAGGGCCTCAATCCGACCGCTTTGCAGGTTTCGTCGGGTCTGCTGCTGGTAGTCCACAACCTCAGCAACGGCATGTCCAGCAATCTCCTGGGGGCTGTTGGAGCGCAGAAGGGTCATCGTTTTCTGAATTTCCTCGAGTCCGCTGCGCCCTGGTTTGGTCAGGCTCATCAGTTCATCGTGGTGCAGGCCATGGCGGGCATAAAGCTCCAGCAAGCGCAGGTAAAAACTACTGCCCTCACTGGCGCGGAACGCTGCCGCCTCTGCCAGCAAGCAGGCTGAGCCGATGGCGTCCTTGTCGCGCACAAAATCTCCGGCCAAATAACCGTAGCTCTCCTCGCCGCCAACCACAAAGGTCTGTTTGCCCTCGCGAAGCCTAATTTGCTCCGCAATCCATTTAAACCCGGTGAGTGTTTCGGTTGCTTCAATTCCGTAGAATTCCGCCACCCGCAGCAACAGGGGAGAGGTCACAACCGTGCTCGCCACAAAGGGATTGTCGGGCATGCTTCCCTGGGCAATGCGTTGCTCAAGAACGTAATCCATGAGCACGGCGGCGGCTTGGTTGCCATTCAGGAGCACCAGCTTACCTACGTCGTCGCGCACGGCAATGCCCACTCGGTCGCTGTCGGGGTCGCAGCCGATGACCATGCCGTAGCCCAGCTCTTCGGCTCGGGCGAGTGCGAGCTCCAGGGCGGCAGGCTCTTCGGGGTTGGGGGAATGAACGGTCGAGAAATTCCCGTCTGGTTTGGCCTGCGAGGCCAGGCAGTCCACCTTGGTGAATCCCCATCGCTCCAGCGATTCGGGCAGCAGGGTAATGGCGGTTCCATGCAAGGACGTGAAGACAATTCCCAGCTCGGCATTGCCCGAGCGGTTGAGCGATAGGCTTTCGACTGCCGAGAGGTAGGCCTCGTCGGTGCTTCGACCCAAGGCCTTGACCGCTCCGGAGCCTCCCGACCACCGAACCTCGGCCAGCGAAACCTTGGCCACGGCGTCCATCAGGGCCTTGTCTTGAGGCGGAACAATTTGCCCGCCGTCGCTCCAGTAAACCTTATAGCCGTTGTATTCTTTGGGGTTGTGTGAGGCCGTGATTACGATTCCGGCGGTGCAAGCCTTGAGCCTTACCGCAAAACTTAGTTCTGGAGTAGGGCGGAGGTCTTCAAAAAGCCATACGTCCACGCCGTTGGCAGCCAGAACGTCTGCCGCAACCCGCGCAAATTCTGGGGACTGGTTGCGCGAGTCAAAAGCAATGGCCACCGAAGGGTTCTTGCTCGCTGCACATACCATATTGGCCAGGCCCTGGGTCGTCAGCCCGACGGTGTAGCGGTTCATCCCGTTGCTTCCGAGCCGCATGAGCCCGCGCAAGCCACCGGTGCCAAACTCTAAATCAGTGTAAAACGCCTCGTTGAAGGCGGCTACGTCGTTCTCCTTCATTCGACGTATGGCAGCCTTATCGGCCTCTTCAATGGCACTGTTTAGCCAAAGGTCAGCGCGGACTACTGCCGCGGAATCTAAATTCACCATCACAAGAACAAAGTTCGCACCCAGACTTCGTATCGCGGGCTGCCCATTCGTTTTTTAGCGTTAATCGGCTAAAATCCGCCTAAAAAGAAGCCATCATCACGGCTGCTACGGCCGCTTCTTCTCCTTTGTTGCCCAGCGAACCTCCGCTGCGGTCCAGGGACTGCTGGTAGGTGTCGTCGGTAAGGAGGCAGAAAATAACCGGCGTTTTGCCCGTGGCATTCAAATGCGCAATACCGTAGGTCACACCTTGGCAAACGTACTCAAAATGCGGTGTTTCACCCCTAACTACCGAGCCTATTGCAATAACGGCGTCGTATTCTAGGGATTCTGCGTGCACCTTGCAGCCGCGGATTAATTCAAAACTTCCCGGCACGTCAAATCGGTCAATGCGTTCCGCGTGAAGCTGCTCAAGCACCCGCACTGCACCATCAGACAGGGCGTTGGTTATCTCGGGATTCCAAGAACTCACCACTAAAGCAAAACGAAGGCCCTTTGCCTTGTTGGGCAGGGAACTTAATTCAAGGGGTCCGCGCTCGGCGGTAGCCATTATTGGGCAGAAATCTTAGCCTCGTAGTAGGCGATCAAGGCATCAGCATTGGCACTTTCTGCCGATGCTGGGAATTCCTTTTTAATGCGCTGGGTGTACTTCAGTGCAGCCTTCATGTCGTTGTTGATCTCAGCGACAATGGCTGCCTTTGACAAAATAAAGGGGGTCAAGAAGTCGTTGGCATCCATTGAGGCGGCCTTGGCATAAAATTCCTCGGCTTCCTCGGGTTGGTTGAGGTCGGCAAAGGCATCGCCTATTGCACCTGTGGCGATGATGTCCAAGAAGGTTCCGTTGCCGTCAAATTCCTCGAGGTAGTCAATGGCTTCTGCAGGCTGACCGAGCGACAGGTAGCTTAGCCCGGCGTAGTAGTTGGCAAGGTTGCCCGCCTTGGTGCTGCCGTACTCGTCGGCGATTTCAATAAAGCCCATGAACTCCGCGTTGCCGTTCAGGGCCAAACGCAGGGAGTCCTGAGAAAAAACATCCTGAGCAGGGTAGAGGGCAAGCTGCGCCTCCTCTTCGGCGGGGGTTACGATAAATTCTCGGTAGGCCCAGGTCAAGGCGACCACTGCTAGTATAGCACCGGCCAGGTAGGTGGCTTGCTTTTGGTACTTGTGAAACAAGGATTCCGCCTTGGAGAAGGTCTCTTCAACCGCTTCCATCGGACGCTCGACCAAATCAATTTCTTTTTTCTGTTTTGCCATAGGGCCGCAAAGATAGCCAAAGCATCCATACCAAGGTACTTTTGCATCATGCAAGATGTTGTGCTCGATCGCCTCAGCTTGGTTCACTTTAAGAACCACGCGCAAGCGGATTTTTCTTTTTCTTCCAAACTAAACGCTTTGGTTGGGGCCAACGGCTCGGGCAAGACTTCGGTCTTGGACGCCGTTCACATTCTCTGCATGACCCGAAGCTACTTTCACAGCAGCGACTCCTACTGCATTCAGTTCGACGCTCCCTTTCTGGTGGTTCAGGGCGAGTTTCGGGGCGACACCTCTCCAACACCGGTGTATTGTGGCTTAAAACGCGGCGACAAAAAGATATTTAAGGCAGACGACGCGGAGTATCCGCGCATCTCCGACCACTTGGGCAGGTTCCCGGTGGTCATGATTAGCCCGGGCGACCACGTTTTGCTGCACGGAGGGTCCGAAGTCCGCCGTAAGATGATGGATGCGGTAATCGCGCAGTCGGACCGAGCCTATTTGGAGGCCCTACAGGGCTACCAGCGAGCCCTTAAGCAGCGCAACGCCCTGCTCAAGTACTTTGCCGCGAACCGAATTTTTCAGCCCGACATGATCGAGGTCTACGACCACCAACTCAGCGAATTCGCACCCCTTATTTTTGAGGCGCGCACCCGATTTGTTCAGCAGTTTGCGCCCATGCTTCAGGAGGCCTACCTCGGCATTTCGGGCGACCGCGAGAAGGTGGAGTTGCGCTACGAGAGTTCGCTCGAGCACCAAAGTATGGCGGACTTGCTCGCCGAGCGATTGCCCAAGGACCGACTGCTGCAGTTCACCTCGGCGGGTCCGCACCGAGAAGACCTCGACTTTATAATCCACGGGCACCCCTTGCAAAGAGTAGGTTCGCAGGGGCAGCAAAAGAGCTTTCTCATTGCCCTAAAGCTCGCATCGTTCGAAGTTTTGCATCAGGCCTTGGGGCGCAAGCCCATTCTGCTGCTCGACGACGTTTTTGACAAGCTCGACGCCCAAAGGGTAGAGGGCCTGGTGCGCATGGTGAACGACCAACGCTTCGGGCAAATTTTTATAAGCGACACCCACCAAGAGCGCACGGCCGACCTACTCAAAGCCCTTGATCAGGAATCCGTGGTGCACGATTTCACGCCCAACTAAGCGATGGCACGCCCCAACCTCGAAGGATTTGGCGACATCGTGAGCCGCTTGCTGGCGCTTCACCGCCATAAACCGGGTTTTCAGCTGGCGCTTTGCCAAAACGCCTGGCGAACCCTGCTCGGTGAATCCGGCATGCTTAAAACACGCAAACTCATTCTTACCGACGGAGTCCTCACGGTGTTTCTCAGCTCGGACTCCCTGCGCCACGAGCTGCGCGCGCAGCGCGAGCGTTTGCTGACAGGCTTGCGCGAAGAACTCAAGGACCAGCTAGAGATCAAGGATTTAATTCTGAAATAAGCAAAAAAAATCCCGCCGAAGCGGGATTGCGCGTTGGGGATTGTCCGAGCTTAGAACTGCTCGCGTCCGCTGAAGAAGAAGGCGCCTTCAATGGCGGCATTCTCGTCGCTGTCGCTGCCGTGAACGGCGTTGGCGGCAATGGACTGTGCATAAAGCTGGCGAATCGTGCCTGGATCGGCTTTGGCCGGGTCCGTGGCTCCAATGGTAGTGCGGAAGTCCGCAACGGCATTGTCTTTCTCTAGAATTGCCGCTACGATGGGTCCGCTGGTCATGTAGGCCACGAGTTCTCCGAAGAAGGAGCGCTCGCTATGAACGCCATAAAACTCCGAGGCCTCGGCCAAGCTCAGGCGGGTAAGCTTCATCGCAACGATGCGAAATCCTGCCTTGTTAATGTGGTTGAGAATGGCTCCGACGTGTCCGTTGGCAACGGCGTCGGGCTTGAGCATGGTAAAAGTGCGGTTCGTAGCGTTCATGATAAGTTTAGCAGAGTAGACGTGAATTCGGCCGCAAAAGTACGAAATTTGCCCCATGCTCCATGATGTTCTCCGGACCCTTCGCCAGCGTCCCTACCAAATTCTAATAACTACCCATTGGGCGCCAGACGGCGATGCAATAGGTTCTTCATTGGGTTGGGCGCACTACCTCAGGGCCTTGGGTCATCAGGTAACCGTTCTTTTGCCCAATGCTCCTTCCAAATCACTGCAGTTGAGCATGGGCTACTCGGCTTCTTTTGTGCGGATTGCTGAAGATTCTCCCAATCTGGTTGAGGAACTGTTTCAACATGCGGAGATTCACTTTGCGCTCGACTACAACAGTCCGTCGCGGGTGGGAATGGCTTTGGAGCCCCTAGTCCGCGCCTTTGCCGGCCGTCAGGTTTTAATTGACCACCACCAGCAGCCGGACCCCTTGTTTGTCGAGGCCTACAGCGATACCCTCAAAAGCTCGACCTCTGAAATGATTGCAGACGTCATTGTTGCCGACGAGGGTTGGAGCCGGGTGGATCAGGCCTGTGCCGACAACCTTTTGATGGGGATTATTACCGACAGCGGCTCGTTCCGCTATCCTTCGACCAGTGCGCAGACTTTGTACACGGCCGCTCGCTTGATGGAAGTCGGTGCCGAGCCAAGCGTCATTCACGAGCGCCTGTTTGACTCCAGCTCCTTGAGTCGGGTTCAAACCATGGCTTGCGGACTGCAATCAATGCAGATCATAGCCAATGGCAATGCGGCCCTGATGAGCTTGAGCTCTGCCGACCTAGAGGGAGCAGGCTACGTTTCGGGCGACAGCGAAGGCCTCGTGAATTGGGGCCTCTCGGTAGATGGGGTTCGGGTTAGTGTTCTCTTGCGCGAAGACGCCTCGGGACTGGTCAAAATGTCGTTCCGGAGCAAAGGAGATCACGACGTGAATGAGTTTGCCCGAAGCCACTACGCAGGCGGTGGGCATCGAAATGCCGCAGGCGGAGCCTCAAAGCTCCCGCTTGACACTCTTCGCGCCGAGCTGGTGCTCAAACTGACCGAATGGCTCGAGCACTAATTTTTTGCGGATTTATTGCCGCCTTAGCCTGCCAACGCCCTGAGGAGGCTAAGACTGCTGCCCAGCCCACTGCGGCAGAGGTTCAGGAGCGGCTTATTGAGCAAAATCGCGAAGTTCTCAAGCAGGAGCGTGCATTTATTAGCCGTTTTGTCGACTCCACTGGCTGGCCCTTGGAACCGGCAGGGTCCGGGGCTTTGGAGTGGAAGGTTCAATCGGGCAGTGCCGCTCCGGTTCAGGAGCAGGAATTGCTGCGCATTAACTACCGCTTGAGTGGTTTGCGGGGCGAGGAATTCGGTTCTGGAATTCAAGAGGTTCGCGTGCTTCGGGACGCCAAGGCGGTCTGGGGGCTGCAGTATGCCCTTGCGCGAGCACGGCACGGAGACAGCTTGCTGCTGCTGCTGCCGGCCCATCTGGGGCACGGTTTGGCGGGCGACGGAGAAGTTCCGCCAATGAGTCCTCTTCTGTATTATCTTCGCGTGCTATGAATAAAACCTCGCTTCTTGCCGCTACGGCGCTGCTAGCAGTGGCCTGCGGCGCAACACCTGAAATTCGCGTGAATAACCAAGAAATCAAGGTCGGAGACGGCCTGTATGCCCTGTTTGAGACCAGCAGAGGCGACATCCTCGTTCAACTTGAAATGGAAAAGGCTCCCATTACGGTAGCCAACTTCGTAGCACTTGCTGAGGGAAACCACCCCAAAGCGCCTTCTAAGAAAGGCGTTCCGTTTTATGACGGGCTCATTTTTCACCGCGTAATTCCGCAGTTCATGATTCAGGGCGGAGACCCCGACGGTCAGGGTTCGGGCGGACCAGGCTACCAGTTTGCCGACGAGTTTCATCCCTCCCTGCGGCACAGCGTTCCGGGAATTTTGTCTATGGCCAATTCCGGACCCGGCACCAACGGTTCTCAGTTTTTTATCACCGAAACCGCCACACCATGGCTTGACGACCGCCACAGCATCTTTGGCAAGGTTGTTTCTGGAATAGAGAAGGTTACCGAGATAGCGAACGCGGAGCGCGATCCGCGCGACATGCCCAAGACCCCGATTACGATGAACGTCAAGATCATTCGTCAGGGCAAGGCTGCTAAGGATTTTGATGCTCCCAAGGTATTTACCGAGGGTCTTGCCGGAGCGGAAGCTAAGGCCGCCCAGACAGCCGCCGATGCCGCAGCCAAAGGTGCCTTGCGCGCCGCCGAGTTTACCTGGTTCAGCAATGGAACGGTGAATTCTGCCGAGTTCGAAAAGAAATACGCAGAATGGCTTTCTAAGGCCGAGACGCGTGCCGAGGGCTTAAAAGTTCTCGTGGTTACCGAAGGCGAGGGCGAGCCCATGGTCGACGGCGATCAAGCCTTAGTGCATTATGCAGGCTACCTCAATAGCGGCAAACCCTTTGACGCGAGCGTGAAGGAAGTAGCCTTAGTTTGGGGCCAGTACAACCCCCAGCGCGAGCCCTACCAAGGCTTCCCGGTAACCTGTGGAAATCAGGGTCAGGTCATCAAGGGCTGGCAGCAGGGCCTCATTGGGCTTAAGAAGGGCAGTCATGCCAAGCTCATCATTCCACCAGCCTTGGGCTATGGAGCGGCAGGGGCAGGAGACGTTATTCCACCAAATGCTACCCTCGTTTTTGATGTCTGGATTGAGGATATTAAAAAGAAGTAACAGTTTGGTGCATTGTGCCAAGGGCCTCGTCGTTTCGGCGGGGCTTTTTTGTGGTTGCTATTTTTTGGGGGCGCTTAGGTTGCTGCCGAGAGCTGGGTGATGGCGTCGCGAAGTTCTGCCGCGCGCATAAAATCAAGCTCTTTGGCTGCCTTTTCCATTTCGCGCCGGAGCTCGGCGGCTTTCGCTTTGCGTTGCTCGGGACTGGCGTACTTGGGTAAGGCTTCTGCCAGAGTAATGCGTCGCACTTCGGCTGCGGCAGACTCCGCTGCCTTTTGGTTAAAGACGGTCGAGCGGTCTTTGCGTTCAATGGCCGTGGGGGTAATTCCACGTTCGGTATTGTAGGCCTCTTGCTTCGCCCGTCGGCGCTCCGTCTCCCTCATGGTGCGGGCCATGGAATCGGTTATTTTATTCGCGTAAAAAATAGCCATTCCGTTGACGTTGCGCGCAGCACGGCCAATGGTTTGTACTAGCGATCGCTCGCTTCGCAAAAAGCCCTCCTTGTCGGCGTCCATGATGGCTACTAGAGAAACTTCGGGAAAGTCCAGTCCCTCGCGAAGCAAGTTTACCCCGATGAGCACATCAAAAAGTCCGGCCCTAAGGGCATCCATGATTTCGATTCGCTCCATGGTTTCTACGTCGCTGTGGATGTAGCGGCAGCGTATTCCGTACCGAGTGAAGTACTTAGACAGCTCCTCAGCCATTCGCTTGGTTAGCGTAGTGACCAGCACGCGCTCGTTGCGTTCGGATCTCAGTCGAATTTCTTCCATCAAGTCGTCAACCTGGTTGTCGATGGGGCGAACCTCGATGATGGGGTCAAGCAAACCGGTGGGGCGAATCAGCTGCTCCACCACGACTCCCTCGGAGCGCTGCAGTTCGTAGTCCGCAGGAGTGGCCGAAACATAGATGGTTTGGTTCTGCAGTTGCTCAAACTCCGCAAACATGAGCGGCCTGTTGTCCATTGCGGCGGGGAGTCGGAATCCGTACTCGACTAAATTTTCTTTGCGGCTCCGGTCGCCTCCGTACATGGCTTTTACCTGCGGCAGGGTGACATGGCTCTCGTCGACGATAACCAAAAAATCCTCCGAAAAATAGTCGAGCAGGCAGAAGGGGCGGGTTCCTGGTTCGCGTCCGTCGAGGTAGCGCGAGTAGTTCTCAATCCCTGAACAGTAGCCCAATTCCCGAATCATTTCGAGGTCAAAGACGGTTCGTTCCTCCAGTCGTTTTGCCTCGAGGGGGCGACCCATTTGGGTGAAATGCGCGATTTGCGCTCCGAGATCCAGCTCAATACTTTTTATGGCTGCATTGAGCATGTCGGGAGTCGTCACAAACAAGTTGGCCGGGAAGATGCGAAGTTGCTCCATGGCGGCCTGTCGTTCGTTGGCGACGGGATCCCACTGTTCGATGCGTTCGATTTCGTCGCCCCAAAAAAGGATGCGGTAGAATATGTCGCCGTAGGCCGGGAACACGTCTACGGTGTCGCCCTTGACCCTAAAGTTGCCGCGCTTGAATTCCCCTTCGGTCCGGCTGTAGAGAGCCTGCACTAGGGAGTGCAAAAACTTTTGCCGGCTAATTTTTTGCCCGGAACTAATCTGAACCTGCTGGCTTTTGAAGGCTTCGGGGTTCCCCATGCCATAGAGGCAACTGACGGAGGCAACGACGAGCACGTCACGCCGTCCGCTTAATAGGGATGAGGTGGTCGAGAGCCGGAGCTTTTCGATTTCTTCGTTAATGCTAAGGTCTTTCTCGATGTAGGTGCCCGAACTCGGCATGTAGGCCTCTGGCTGGTAGTAGTCGTAGTAGCTGACGAAGTACTCTACGGCGTTGTCCGGAAAAAACGACTTAAACTCCTGGTAAAGCTGGGCCGCTAAGGTTTTATTGTGCGAAAGCACCAGGGTGGGGCGCTGGACGCGTTCGACCACGTTGGCCACGGTAAAGGTTTTTCCTGATCCGGTAACTCCCAGCAGCGTTTGATTGCGCTCTCCTTCGAGCACTCCGCGCGTCAGTGCGTCGATGGCCTTAGGCTGGTCGCCCGTAGGTTTGAAGCTGCTTTGAAGCCGAAATCCACCGCCTGACCCGTCGACAACCAACCCGGCTGTGCTAAGGATCTTGCCGCCGTGGTTTTGAGGACGGCCTTCCATCGTTTAGGCTTTGGCGCGGTCCTCTCCGCTCTCGGGGGCTAAGCTGCTGGCGGTTTTGGCGCGCTCCGCTTTTTGATACTCCGCAAATGTTTTTTCGGCCACTTCAAGTTCTTTGCGAGCCTGTTCCACCTTGTTCAAGGCGTCTTGAACAATGGGGCTGTCGGGCTTGGCGTACTGAAAAAAGCCCATGTTATTCTCCATTTGCGCAAACTTGCGTCGAGCCAACTCGATAGCCTGGCGGGCCGATTGCATGCCCTGGGCTTGGCGGTAGGCTACCTGCTTCACGGCGCGCTCCTCGCCATGGGCACCACGCAAACTATCAAAAAACACGTTACCTGCAGCGCGGAACCGAGCCCAGAGTTCGTCGGTGGCCTTTTTGGGCGCGAAGCCGGAGTCCTTCCATTCCTGCTGAAGCTGCTTCATTTCTTTGGATGCCTCGGCAAAGTCCGTTCGCTGTGCGAGTGCTTCTGCCTTCAAGACAATTTGCATCTTCACGTCTAGGGCATTCTTGAGCAACTTTTTGCGGTCGCGGTAGAAGGTGCTGCGCTCCTTGTAGGCCCAGCGATCAACGGCCTTAAACCGGTTCCATAGCTCGTCGCTGGGTCCGCCAAAGGTTCGACCAATCTTGCCCAACTCGGTGCGAAGCTCATTGAGCTTTTCGGTGACCTGCTCCCAGGCCTTATGGCTGTTTGGCAGGGTTTCGCGAAGAGCCTCGGCCTCGGCAATTTTTGCAATTTTGGCCTCGAGCCTCTGCCCATTCTGGGCTTTCTGCTCGTCGAACTTGATGCGACGCTTCTCATGCAGTACCGCAGAGGCGGCTTTGAATTCTTCCCAAAGCGGCTCCTTTTGGTCCAGGGAGACGGGTCCAATTTCCTTCCAGGCCGTGTGAATATGCTGCAGCTCAAGCCCCACACTGGCGGACCAATTTTTGGTAGAAAGCTCCTTGATTGCGCGAATCAGCATCTCCTTGGCCTCCTTATTGACCTTATAGTCCATCTCGCGGAGCTCCTGGCTCAAGCGGAGGTTGTCATAGAATCGGTCCACTAAGAAGCGGAAGGTCGCATTCAGGTCGCGGGCGTCCTCGGCCGGCACCGGACCAACTTCCTTCCAGCGATCAAAAATCGATTTGAACTTAGTGTAGGTATTGCGGTCGGGCAGGTCTTCGTTGCCAGAGAGCGCCTTGAGCTCATTGACAATCGCTTTTTTGAGGTCCAGGTTGACCGACAGGGCCAGTGTTTGCTCTGACTTCCAGGCGGTTCGGCGCTTTTTAAATTCGTTGAAGGTCTCAAAAAAGGACTCGCGAATTTTTTGCTCAAACCTAAAGTCCATGGCCACTCCGCCTTCTGCCACGAATTTATCGAGGGCATTTTGGCGCACCTCGTCAAGGCGTGGGAGCAGGGTATTGCGCAGGGCCAGCATGGGCAGCCGCGCCTCGGCAATGGGTACTTCACGCAGAACGCGCGCAGCCTCCGCCACGAGGGCTTCGTCGCTCAGTTCGCTGTAGTCCGCTTGGTGGTCTTCATGGGCTTCGCGTTCTTCTTCAGTATGGCTGTCGGGCTCCTCGAGGGCCGCAGGAGCATGCTCTTGTGTCGCCAATTCTAAGGCTAGTTCTTCAGACTCTTTGACTAAATCCACGGACTCGGGTTCGTTTGGAACCTCGGACTCAAGGGGCTCGGAGCCCTTGGGCTCTTGAGCTTCCTCATTAGTCTTGAGTGAGTTAACTGCCTCTAGGGCCTCATGCGTACTCCCTTCGAGGGGATTTTGGGTATCTTCCACCATGGTGTATGGCTTAATGGGTTGAAATGGGCCTCAAAAGTCGGCTATACCGAGCATAATCGACCAATATTCCCAAGCTTTTTTTGCCTGCATTTCCAACATTGGCATTCCATTGAGCACTCGGGCCCCTGCCTGGGCAGCCTGTACCTCAAAAAGACTGGCTTTGTCGCCATAAACAGCGTCCATAGCCCATCCGCCCTGAAGCTCGGGCCAAACAACCTCAGGAGCAAGCCCAGACTGCTTGCCATGCCCCAAAGAGGTTGCATTGACTACCAAATCGGGCATCGGAGCCCCAGCAGTCGCAGAAAAGGGCATTTGGTTCAACCCCAAAAAGTCAGGCCGCGGAGTTCGTGCAAAAACGAGGACTTCAAAGCCGCGCTCCATTAACGCATAGGCAATGGCCCTTGCCACTCCGCCGTTGCCCAAGAGCCAAACTCGCTGGTGCTGAGGCTGGTAGTTGCCCCATGCGGACTGCCATGCCAGCCAAAACCCGTCTGCGTCGGTATTGTGGCATTGCCATCCTGATTCGGTGCGGACCAGGCAATTGGTCGCGCCAACTGCTTGAGCTACCGGAGTTCGGTCCAAAACCGCATTCCAGACGTCAATTTTGTGCGGAACGGTAGCGTTGAATCCGCTCCATCCTTGGCTGTGGGCTTCTTTGAGCCATCGCACCCAGTCCATCCCGGGCTCGAAATCCAAGGTCTGGTAGGACCAATGCTCGCTCTGCGGGTGACCGCTCCAAAGCCTTTGATAGAGTTCGGGCGAACGAGAGGTGCTCCCAGGAGCCTTGAGCAATCCAAACCGCTGCACGGCCTATGGTTTAGCCTTGCCTCGCTGGGACCATTGATCGAGTCCGAGTACTAAAAATCCGCCCAAAAGTGCGGCAAGAACGACTGCGAGCCAAGGAATACTTAACCCGGTTTCGGCCTGCCAAACCGAGGGAGAAACAGGAACTTCCCAGCCGTTCTGCAGGCCTCTGAAGGGCCAAACCTTAACTAAGGATCCGACGATAAATCCGGTCATGAGCGAGACAGTAGCCTGCTCAAAGCGCTTAAAAAGCCATCGAAGCAGACGGCCGAAAGTGAGCAGTCCAATGAGGCAGCCCGAAGCAAAAATTGTCACTATGCCCAGTTCGCGATCGTGAAGGGCATTGAGGATTGGTTCGTAGGCCCCGAGCAGCACTAATATGAAGGACCCCGAAATGCCCGGTAAAATCATGGCACAGATGGCTAAAAATCCGGCGAAAAACGTAAAGACGGGAGTGAGTTCCACACGGCCCGCTGGCATGGACGACAGCAGCAGACCCAGCACAACCCCAAGAATGAGCATGAACCAGGCGCCTTTGACGTCTCGAGCAAGCATTTTTAGGCTGGCGACGATGAGTCCGAAGAAAAAACTCCAGACCACTGTAGGGTGCTGGTCCAGGCCCCAAAGAACCACCTTCGAGAGGCTTACGATAGAGACTGCGATGCCCCCAAAAAGACTGAGTACAAACCAGCCGTCAAGCGCCTTCCATGCGCCTGCAATTCCCTCTTTGCGCAGGGCAATCCACATTGGTCCGCCCGCTGCGTGAATGGCGTCGAGCAATCGCTGGTAGATGCCCGTGAGGTAGGCAATGGTTCCGCCCGAAACTCCGGGAACCACGTCGGCGGCGCCCATGGCTATGCCCTTGAGGAAGGTGACAATAAAATTCATGGGGGCAAAGTTATTCCCTCGGGAGCGACCAAATTTGCGCGACCACCGGGTCTGTGCAGGCCAAGGGGTAGAATTCCATCAGCGCGAGGTGAAAGGGCTCTCCAAAGCGCAACCAAGAATGCTTGATGCCTTCGATTGCCGGAGGGAGGTCTGCCGCAAGACTCCACAAGAAGCCAAAATAGATGGCCCACATTTCGGGGTCTTCGGCATAGCGCTGAACGCCGGCCTCCAGCACCGTGATGGCAGAGTCCACATGGCTCATTTCGACCAAAATTCCGGCGTATTCCTGAAGGCCACGCGGGTTTTCGACCCGAAGTGCATGCAGAATATGCTGTAGGCTTTTTGCGGCTTCGCGCTGGAGTCCGAGTTGTGCATAAAGATCGTGGGCCACCATGTGGTAGTCTGGATTGTCGGGGTCAAGGGCAATGGCCTTTTGGGCATTTTGAACTCCCTTGAGGGCGTTGCCCGCCTCGCCCTGCAAAACGGCGAGCTCGATCCAGGCCTCGTCAAGCTCTTCATCAAGCTCAATAGCCTCTTGAAATATGCGGAGCGCCTCCGCACTGCGGTTCAGCGACTGCAAACAGACTCCCTTGCGGTAAAGGGTGTAGCCATTTTGCTCGCTGTGCTCCATCGATTGGGAGTAGTAGTCCAAGGCCTCTGCGTACTGTTCTTGGTCTTCGTTGAGGCGGCCAAGGTCAAAAAGGGCTGCGCTGAACTTCTCGTCAATGGTAATGGCATAGCCAAAACTCCGCCCTGCGGCCTCGAGCTGGCCCTGGCGAAACTGCGCCACGCCAAGGTGGTACCACCCGGTCTCGGAATAGGGGTAGTCGTTGAGGTAGTTTTCAAAAAAAGAAAGGGCCTTGTCGTCGCGGTTGGCCATGTCAAAATTGATGGCCAATAAGTACAGCAAATGGGCATCCTCGGGCTCTTCCTGCAGCATTGCCTTGAGAATTCTAATGGCGTGCAGAAACATGCCTGCACCCGAATAAATAGAGGCCAGTGTGCCTTGAATAGGGAAGGGGTCGTCGGAATTCTGTATTGCCTTGCGCAGCGACTGAATCGCATCTTGGGTCTTGCCCTGCCGCATCATGAGCATGCCGCGCGCCCACTCGATGTCGGGGTGGTTTGGGCTCAAGCCTTCGGCCCGCTGAATGGCTTCCTGAGCCTCCTCGAGTTGGGACGATTGAACCAAGTACCGCGCCATTTTTGCCGCAAATACCGTGGCATAGGGGTGCTGGGCTCCGCCCATGTCAATGGCCTTGCGGGCACGCTGCAATTGGCCAGTTTCGAGGTAGTAGTCCGTTATTTCTTCAAATTCCTCCACGTCAAAAAACAGAAGGGAGTCGTCTCGCAGCGCTTGCTCAAAGCGTTCAATTAGGGGGTCAGAGTCGCTGTTGTTCATCAGGCATAGTAAACCTAAGCAATTTTAAGGCGGATTTTTAGTCGATTAGTGCGCGTTGTTAACCGCGTTATTCACCGCATAGCATTGCGGCCGGCCTGGGTTCTACCTTTGCGGTAACACAAAAACCTCGCCATGACTCTAATCGCATCGGTATCAGGAATTCGCGGAACCATTGGGGGAGCCGTGGGCAGCAACCTCACTCCTCTGGATGCCGTGGCATTTGCCAGCGCATACGGCCAGTGGCTGCGGGTTCAGTCCGGCAGCGACCGCCGACTTCGGGTTGCCCTGGGTCGCGACGCACGCACCTCGGGCGAGGCCCTTAGCGACCTGGTAGTTTCTACGCTGCGCTTTCAGGGAATCGATGTACTCGACCTCGGACTTTCTACCACCCCAACCGTAGAAATGATGGTCACCTGGGAAGGCTGCGACGGAGGCATTATTCTCACCGCTTCGCACAACCCCGGAGAATGGAACGCTCTAAAGCTTCTGAATGCGCGGGGCGAGTTCCTAAGTGCCGAGGACGGCGCCAAGATTCTAAAAGCCCGAGAAGAGGGCAATTTCAACTTTGCCCCAGTGGCTGAGTTGGGCCATAGAATCGCCGTGCAAGACGGTATTGAGCGGCACATTCAAGCCATTTTAAACCTTGATTGGGTTGATGTCGAGGCCATTAGGGCACGCGGATTTTCTGTTGCGGTTGATGCCGTAGCATCCACCGGCGGAATTGCAATACCCATGCTTCTCAAGGCATTGGGCGTGGCGCGCATCGAGGGCCTGCATTGCGCGCCCACGGGGCATTTTCCGCACAATCCAGAACCCTTGCGCAAGCACCTTGACGAGATCTGCACCCTTGTTCCTGAAGCGAAGTGCGACCTGGGAATCGTCGTCGATCCCGACGTCGACCGCTTGGTCTTTGTCAGCGAAGACGGAGAGCTCTTTGGCGAAGAATACACGCTGGTTGCGGTGGCGGACTACATACTCGGCCAGCAACCGGGCCACGTGGTCAGCAACCTAAGCTCGAGTAGGGCTCTGCGCGACATCGCCGAGCGCCACCATTCAACATATTCCGCCTCGGCGGTGGGCGAAGTTCACGTGGTTGCAGAGATGAAGGCCAAGGGCGCCATCTTGGGTGGCGAGGGCAACGGCGGAATTATACTTCCCGAACTGCACTACGGCCGAGATGCCTTGGTCGGGGTGGCCTTGTTCCTGACCTACCTCGCGCAGCGGGGCGTAACCTGCGCTGCGCTGCGGGCAACCTACCCCAACTACGCCATGGCTAAAGAGAAGATTGACCTGCAGCCTGGCTTTGACACCGATGCCCTCTTGGCCCGGGTAGCAGCCGCCCAGGCGCACCTGAATCCATCGACCATTGACGGAGTCAAAATCGATTTTGCCGACCGCTGGGTACATTTGCGCAAAAGCAATACCGAGCCCATAATTCGCATTTACACCGAGGCGCCTACTCCGGCAGAGGCAGAGGCCCTCGCTACGGAATTTGCGGCCAAGCTGTCAACCCTTTAAGTATGATTTCATGAGCATATACCTCGATAACGCCGCAACAACTCCCCTTTGCCCTGAGGCTAAGGACGCCATGCTTGCCGCATTGGATCTCTATGGCAACCCCAGCTCTACCCATGCCGAGGGGCGCAAGTCCAAGGCCCTCATTGAGCGGGTGCGCAAGGATATTGCCGCCGCACTGAACTGCCTCCCGGCTGAGGTTATTTTCACCTCAGGCGGAACCGAGGCAGACAACTGGGCTCTTCAATCAGGGGTTGAGTTTATGGGCGTTAAAAAATTGTATTATAGTGAATTAGAGCATCATGCAGTAACGCACATGGTCGAGTCTTTGGCAGGTCGGGTAGAGGTTGTTTCTATTCCCTACAACGAGCATGGAGACCACGACTTGGACTGGCTTGAGGCTCAGCTCGGGGCCGACCAGATCGCCGGCCGCAAGGCAATGGTGACTCTGATGCACGCCAACAACGAAATTGGGAACCTCGTCGATTTGGCTCGTTTGTCAACAATTACACGCGCATCCAGTGCCATACTGCACAGCGATACGGTGCAAACCATGGCGCACCTGAGCCTTGACTTTGGAGCAACTCCGCTAGAATTTGCCGCATGCAGCGCGCACAAGTTTCATGGCCCCAAGGCCATCGGCTTTGCCTACGTCAAGCAGGGTTCGGGTGCGCAGCCCTTCATGCGGGGCGGAGGACAGGAGCGCGGTCAGCGAGCTGGAACCGAGAACGTCGTGGGAATCGCCGGAATGGGTGCTGCCTTTGCGGTGGCTATGGCCGACCTCGAGCAGGATGCGGCCAAGATGATTGACGTGAAGTCCTATGCCATTGAGCAGCTCAAGAAGGCATTTTCTTCGGTGCGTTTTAATGGACGTTCGGGCGAGCTCGATCGGAGCCTCTTCACGGTCCTTAACTTTTATATTCCCGAACTCCACGAGGGCGGAATGCTGAATTTTCAGCTTGATCTTCAGGGATTTTGCGTCTCGGGCGGATCCGCCTGCAGCAGCGGTGCAGTGGGCGGTTCTCACGTGCTCGCCGGTCTCAAGGCTCCGGGTGGAACCCGAGTGAGCTTCTCAAGGATGACCAGCCGAGCAGACATCGACGCGCTTATTCACGCGCTGCACAACCTGCCGAAACTCGATTAACGCACGAGATTGATGGTCCCGTAGAGGGTTCCGTCTTCGGTATCAAATCGATACACGTAGGTATCCTGCTGGGCGGGTTTGCCCTTAAGGGTTCCGTCCCAAAAAACTTCAAAAGGACGGTCTGTTTCAAAGACGACGTTGCCAAAACTGTTTAGAATGGTAAAATAGTCGGATTCAAAGCAGTTGTTCCCCGCAATTTGAAGCACTTCGTTTCGCCCGTCTCCGTTGGGGGTGAAGGTATTGGGAATCCACACTCGCTGGTCGTAGCGAAGGATTACCGACGAAAATTCATAGGGGTAGACCGCGTTGCAAACCGTGTCAATGAGCTCAAGCTTCACGAGGTAGTTGCCCGAAACAGGCACTCGGTAGGTCGCAACTTTACCGGTATCAACCACCCCGTTCGGGAATATCCATCGGAACTGGTAGTCAATGCTGTCGAGGGTATAGCTCACGTTGACGCGTATTCTGCCGTCTTTGCAGGAGTCGGGGGATACCCGCACGTCGGGTGCTGGCAGGTCCGGATCAAAAAAGACCGTCCCAAAGGCGGTATCGGTGGTGTTGCAGTTCGTGTCGATGGCAATCAACCGAATGGTATGCATTCCAGGAGCGCTGTACCGGTGAACCACCGTATCGCCCGCCACCGTAGGTCCGCCGTCAAAGCTCCAGTTGAACTGCTGGGCGTCAAGGCTCGTGCTCCGCACGCGCACTTCAAAGGTGCGGTCGCAAGCCTTGTATTCTTGGTCAAAGGAGGCCTCAGGAAAAATCCCTTTGTCGTGCACGATGACTATGGATGCAGTGTCTTCGATGTCGCAAATGGTGTCGTAGGCCGTCAGGCGGATTCGGTAGGTTCCGCGGGTGAACCGAACGCTGGGTTCAAACAAGGTTGAAGTTTGCCCGTTGCCAAAATCCCAGAGGTAGCGGTTGGCATTGAGGGATCCGTTGGTAAAGCGAACGACTAATTCCTCGCAGACCGTGTCTACGTCTGCGTCAAAATTGATGCTTGCGTTGGCCGTAACAATGGTTTCGAAGTCAATTTTTACCACGCCCAGGTTGCAGTTTCCCGAGAGCCTCGTCGGGCCGACTACGCCCGGGGTGGTGGGAAAGCTTTGCCCCCCGCAGGCCGCGCAGACTGCCTGAAAGATGTTTCCGCCCGGGGAGAAGCGCGAGGTTCCTCCGTCTACATGCTCGCTGGAGGTTCCGCCAAAAAAAGTAGCGTACGATAGGGCTTGAGCATTCTGCGTGAGGACCATAAAGTAAAAATCGCTGCCGTCGGTGTTGGGATTAATGGCGTTGGCGGTAACGGGCAAGCCTGAGGTAGATCCGCCGTTCCCGGCATTTACTCCGCCGCCCCATCCCGAGAGCAGAATGTTGAGGCAGCGGTCTACGTTAAAGGCGCTCGGAACCAAGTTGGTAATGCTGTTGGATGTACCAAACCGGGTCGAGAACAAGGTCTGATCGAGGTTTGGCCCCAGCTTGTGAATGAACTGGGCCCCGTTGGTGGTTCCCCATGTGCCTGCAGTACGAGGGTAAATCCCAAGGCTCTGCCCAAAAACGTAGACCGCGCCATACTTGTCGAGGTCTATTAAAAAGGTTTGGTCGGAATTACTCGTACCAATGTAGGTCGATTGCTCGATGGCCCCGGTAGCGCTCAATCGGGTGATCCATCCGTCAATTCCGCCGCGCGCCGTGGGATGAAGCCCACCGGTCGTTCCAGGGAAGTTGCTGGAATTCGTTCCGCCTGCTACGTAGACCTTGCCGTTGGGCGCAACCTTTATGCCGTAGCCCGCCTCGTTGCTGCCGCCGCCCAATAAGCGCGACCAGCGCAGTGCACTTAGGTTGGCGTTCAGTGAAAAAGCGAGGGCGTCGGTAGGTCCGCTGGTATTGAGGTTGGGCGGAAAACTACTGTGTGCCGTAGTCGACACTACATAGACTTGGTCCTGATCGTCGAGCACGACCTCTCCCCGTATCGCATCGCCATAGTTGAGGGTTAAGCCAATGTTTATGCCCTCGTTGCCCGAGGTACCCACAAAGGTTGACGCACTGAGGTTGCTGCCAACGGGGTTGACTTTGAGCACAAACAGGTCGACGCCGTCGTCAAAGTCAAATGCAATAGGTGACCCGGTTGAAGAATTAAACGTGGGTCCACCGTTGAAGATTGGGTCGTAGGACCCTGCGGTGGTCGGAAAGTCGCTCGACCCCGTCGTGCCCATGATGACCAATTCTCCTAAAGAATTGACGATCATGCTGTGCGGCTGGTCCGGACCGTCTCCGCCAATGTAGGTGGAGTAGAGGCGCTGCGAACCGTTGGCGCTGAATTTGGTGATGCCAACGTCCATGGTCGAGAAGCTTGCCCCAATGTCGTTAAAGGTGGCGTCAAAGGCCCCGGCTGAAGTAGGGTAGCCGGCATCAAACACGATTCCGCCGCCGTAGAGGTTTTCTTGGCTGTCGTAGGTTGCGGTGTAGCCCCAATTGTCGGCCGTAGAACCCGAAAAACTCGAGAAGACCAAGTTGGGGTCGATGACCAAGGCATCGCTTTTGCGGTAGGCGCCCAGTTCAAAAACGACCGTGCTGTCGTCGGCCAAGCGGTAGGCTGCGTCCACGGGAACACGTCCCTTGGCACTCAGAGTGTAGGCCTGCGGCCGCTCTTCAATCCACGTGCCCATTGGAGTGGTCAGGTGCAGCTGCCCCTCGGCCGTGATTTTAGGCAAACTTCCGCGAAACTGAATTCTAATTTGACGCGGGTCTGCCTTTGGGCTGATCCTCCATTCAGACTTTACCCCGTCGTGGGCATGCAGGGCGAAGTCAATTCCCGGGTACACTTCGCGTACCGTCCAGTCCTGAAATTCGGCCACATCCCTGGCCCATTTAGCCGGATTATTGCCAATTAAGTAGTGCCTGGGGGATTCCGTTGCATTGGAACCTGTAGAGGTAGCAGCCGTTGAGGAACCTACAAATTCCGCAAAGAAGGCGAAGGCATCGGGCCAATGATCGGGCCATTGGGCAGTAGGGTAGTGGGGGTTGGCAATGGATCCTCCGCGATGCTTGGGGTGCACAATGCGGACTCGGTATCCATTGTCCTTCCAAAATATAGCGCCGTCGCTCAGTGCTGTTTTTGCGGTAAAGTCACCCTCCCATTGACCCTTATTGGGAACGATGACAGACTGCGCCGCAGCAGTAAAAACGGCGCTTAAGCTCCAAACAAATGCAAGATTCCGCACCCAGGCAATTTAAGTAAATATTTTAGGCAAATCAGCCAAAGCACTTGGCCTCGGTTGGTTTGCCGCAGCAAAGCAGTCAAAAACTGTTCCGAATTCATGGTTCATGTACCTGTCTGCCCAGCTTGATCCAAGGCATTTCAACGGAGGTCAAAGTATTGTAACTTTCGTGCTATGAAAGGCACCTTACTTTTTAGGTTATCGGCATTTGCTATTTTGACTGTTTTTGGATTTCGCAGCCTTGAGGGTCAGGTCATAACTGCTCCTTGGTCTGAGGCCTTTACAGGCGTAGCAATCGGAACTCCAGCTTACAATGCAGCGTCCAGTATCCCCTTAGGTTGGACAAGGACCCCCAGCACAACTGGAGGCAATTTTGGTACCTCAGCCTACTGGTGGGGCGGCGGTCAGGGCCCAACCCACACTCGCGCTGGGGGTGGGTTGACGGGTCCGTCGGCTGATCATACCTCCGGAACTGGAGGCTACGTCTATGTGGAGTCGAGTGGTGGTGCAGGCAATTCGGTTGCCTCTTTAGTGAGCCCTCCCATCAGTACGGTGGGAATCGCCAGCCCCGAGTTGATTTTTTGGAGGCACCAGTATGGCACCACAATGGGGCTTTTGCGGGTTTTCATTCGTTCCTATAATCCTGCCGCTCCATCCGCCCCATGGGACACCCTGCACGTCGGGAGCAATGCCAATTTGGGTGATGCCTGGAACCGGGTTGCCATTACCTTGCCGACGGCCTACCTGAACGACACCTTGGAGCTTCGTTTTCAGATGAATAAGCCTGCCGGTGGTGGGGGACCTTTTAATAACAACCAATTGGGAGATTTGGCCATTGACGACGTATCCATTGCTCAACGCGTGACCTGCCCGTCCCCTACGGCATTATCAGCAACTCGCCTGACTGCGAATTCCATTCAGCTCAACTGGACCACCGGTGGCGCAACGAATTGGCGGGTTGAGTATGGTCCGGCCGGATTCACTAATGGCGCCGGAACCAAAATCAATGCGGGAACTAATCCTTTTACCGTGTCGGGATTAAACCCCATCACGTCCTATGAATTTAGGGTCAAAGACAGTTGCAGTGCAACCGACGTTTCTCCATGGTCAGCTCGTGCCTCAGCAATGACCGACTGCGGTCCTATAGCGAGTCCTTGGTTGGAGAATTTCGACGGGCCCAATTGGGTAACGTCACCAGCCCCGCAGGCATTTGGTGCAATTGATACCTGCTGGTCACGTCCCTCAGGAGCTAACTACTGGTGGCGTCCGAACAGCGGACCAACACAGACCGGTCTTCTTGCCAATGCCACGGGTCCCAGCGCGGACCATACTACCGGAAGCGGTAAGTACGTGCACGGTGAAGCCCTGAACGGTTCCGGCGTTGCAATTCTTCGCAGTCCTAATGTCCTTCTGGCTGGCCTGATCACCCCCGAGCTTCGGTTTTACTACCACCAGTTTGGCGCGCAGATCGACAGCCTGGTGGTCAAGGTTTATAGAAACGGTGCAGAGACCCGTGAGTGGGGCAATAACCAACAGACAGCGTCTCCAACCGCGCCATGGAGTGAAGCCGTAGTTTCGTTGGCGAGTTATTTGCCAGATACGGTGCAGGTGAGGTGGTATGCCTACCGCTCGCCAAGTAACAATAACCGGGTGGATGTGGCCATTGACGACGTGTCGATTGCCAATGTGCCGGCGTGTGCCAAACCCTTAGGCCTCACCGTAACTGCAACAACTCAGACCACCGGAGTCATGACTTGGAATCCTACGGGTGCCGGCACCTTCGAGGTGCGATACGGGGCTTTAGGTCAGGTGCCTTTTAGCGGAACCACGGTTACGGCTAGTACGAATCCGTTCACGCTGACGGGCCTAAGTGCAGGAACCGTGTATGCTGTTTCGGTGCGCAAAGTATGCAGCGCAACCTTGCAAAGTGCATGGAGCACCATTGATACCCTAATTACGCTTTGCGGCGTAGTTTCAGCGCCCTATGTTGAGAATTTTGAGGTGGGCTTTGAACGCGGTCCGGCGGCCGGTCAATTCTGGAACCAGAATTCTACGGTTGGTCCTTGTTGGGTGCGGACTCCCCTGAGTTCTCCGGCGCCCCCTGTCTATCATTGGGGAGGCGGGCAAGGCGCTACGCCTACCCCCAACACGGGTCCCTCCAATGATCACACCACCGGTCTAGGTAAGTATGTGTACACCGAGGCAGGATTTGGCAATCCAGCCGGATCAGTAAGGATAGCCTACCTCACCTCTCCCCAAATTTTGCTCAGTGGTCTGACTGCGCCAGAAATTCGATTTTGGTACCACATGCAGGGCACGACGATTGGGTCATTGACTGTTGAAGTGCAAACAGGATCGGTGGCATCGCCCTTTGTCGCTCTGGATTCCATTGTAGGAGGTCAGGCCAATGCTTGGCTTGAACGCGTTGTTTCTCTTAGTGCCTACGTCAACCAAACCGTACGTATTCGGTTTAAGGCTCGCACCAACGCATCTGGCCCCCCGCCGAATTCTTCTTCGTCCACATTGGCCGACATAGCCATCGACGACTTCTCAGTTAAGAACGCCCCTCCCTGCCCGCCGCCGACCGCTTTGAGTGCAACCGCACTTACGGCTACCACGGCCTCGGTAAGTTTCACCAATTCCGCGACTGGAAGTGCCGTTCTAGAATACGGTCCGGTGGGATTCACTCCAGGAAGCGGAACCTTAGTGAGCACAACTAGTAATCCACACATTTTAACGGGTCTAACGCAAGGCCAGAGCTATCAGGTCTATGTATTTGATAGTTGCGCGGGCGGCTTGACCTCGAGTTCCTTTGGCCCAGTGTCTTTTAGCACCTTCAACTGCCCCAATGGCTGCGTCTACACCCTCAAGCTTCAGGATAATTTTGGCGACGGATGGAAGTCAAACCCGGCAGGAAACTACCACCGAATGGAAGTTATTGTGAATTCCGATACCACGTCCTACACCATCTTGGACGTGCTCCCGGGCAACGTGGATACGGTAGCGAATTTTACCATAACCGTTTGCGACAACGACGATATAAAACTTCGATTTGTAGCTGCAAACAACGGAAACTGGAGCAATGAGTGCGGCTGGCAGTTTAGAAATCCAAGTGGGGCCCTAGTGCACAGTGAGGCAACGGGCGGAGCAAACCTAACTACTGGGATTAAGTACACCGGAACGGCAGACTGCTCCAATCCCTGCCCGCCGCCAGTAGCAGCCTTCACCAGCACGGCAACAGGCCTTTCGGTGTTGTTCGACGCGGCAACTTCCGTGGGTTCCATTGTGAGCCAGGCATGGGACTTCGGCTCGGGCGCAACGGGCACCGGCCTAAACCCGAGCCATACGTTTGCGACCTTTGGCACCTACCCAATCTCGCTAATTGTTACCGACGGGTGCGGCCAATCCGACACGCTGGTGCAGTCCATCAACGTGTGCACGGGCGGACTGGGTTCGGTCGGACACAGTGCCAATGGACTGGTAGTGAATTTTACGGGGCCAAGCGATCCGGCCCAGTTTACATCCATCAGCTGGACCTTTGGGGATGGAAACTCTTCAGCGAGTGCCAACCCGACCCACACCTATACCGCGGGAGGCACGTACAGCGTAATTCTCACGGCTACTGACATTTGCGGCAACACCTACAGCCAAACGCTTTCGGTGGTTGCTTGCTCCAAGCCGATTGCTTACTTCACCTTCCGGATTTTAAGTTCCAACGGCAGTGGAATGACCGTAGAGTTTGACGCGAGCAATTCCGTGGACGCGGTAGCCTACACCTGGGTTTGGGGAGACGGCAGCGCGGGCAGCGGTGGCCCAATTCTCAATCATACCTATCCGGTGGCGCAGCTTGGCTACAACGTGCGTTTAATAGTGCAGTCCAACTGCGGCACCACCGATACCATTTTTCATAGGCTGACCGAGTTGGGTTCGCCCGAAGTTCGGCCCGAAGACGCGAGCTGGTTCCCCAATCCTGTGCGTTCTGGTTCTCACATTAGCTACTCCAGTCAAGGGTCTGAGACTCCAGCATTCTGCCTGTGGTATGCCTTTGACGGCCGACTGCTCAAGGAAGTTCCTGTGGTTGACGGCCGGGTTCAAGTGCCGACTTTATCGCCGGGAATTTACTGGTTGGTCTGGAATGCGCAGCATTCGCTGCAGCGCATACCAATTGCCATTATTGACTAGTACTTTTGCTCCATGGAGCTCGCCTTAGCCTTTTTGACCCTGACCTTTTTGGAGGTTGTTCTGGGTGTGGATAACATCATATTCATTAGCATCTTAACCAATAAGCTTCCCGGCGAAATTCGCAAGAAGGCCCGCAGGTTGGGTATAGCACTAGCCTTAGTCTTTAGGATCTTGATGCTGTTGTCGATAACGTGGATCATGGGCTTTCAAGAAGCCTTGTTTCAAATCAAGGACCATCCGGTTAGCGGTAGGGATTTAGTGCTCTTCGCCGGAGGGGTATTTTTGCTCTGGAAGGCAACCAAAGAGATCTATGAGATCATGGAAGCAGGGGGTGCCAAGCACGGTCAAGATACCAATGTGGCCAAGAGTTTTGCAGGAATAATTGTGCAAATTGCCTTACTTGATATCGTTTTTAGTTTTGATTCCATCCTTACCGCAATTGGTATGACCGATAATTTGCAAATCATGATTGCTGCAATAGTCGTGGCCATGTTTGTGATGCTTCAGTTCAGCGGGCCCGTTTCTAAGGTCATTGAAAAGCACCCGTCGCTTCAAATTTTGGCTCTTGCCTTTTTGATACTTATCGGCTTCATGCTGGTAGCCGAATCGGCTGGCTACCATATGCCTAAGGGATACATTTATATGGCCGTGGGCTTTTCTCTGGCGGTTGAGTGGCTCAACATTCGCGGCGGAATGCGCAAGGGTCCCCAGGATACGAAGTAGGCAAAGGATTACTAATCCTTGCGTTTCATAGCCTAAACTTCGTGCACAAAAAGGTCGCGGTCAAACCGCACCCGCGGTCCATAGACTCCGGTCGAGGCTCGCTTACCGGCTGAGATAACCATGCATATTTGGGCATCCTTTGGGAGATGCAGCAAGCGCTTCACCCGGAGTCCGTCCATGCCTTCCATGGGGCAGCTGTCGTAGCCTTGGGCACGGAGGGCGAGCATGAGGGTTCCGCATGCTAGTGCGGTAGACTTCTGGGCCCAGGTCGCCATGCCGCTGCGAGAGAAAGGTCCGCGCGGAATAGGCTTATAAAGGCCCACTAGAAAGACCCAAAGTGATTTAAACGGACCAAAGATGCCCCATGGCCCCATATTGTAGGCCAAGGGAACAATTTTGCGGTAGTATTGATAGGCTGCCTTAAGCCGAACCTTGCGGCTCTCGTCAAACTTGGCCAGCATGAGGGCATTGGTCAGGCGCCAGCGGTCTGGGCGGGCAACGGCCACGACGAGTTCTTGGGCGGTTCGCGCCGCGGGTTGGTTGAGGCAGTACTCCACGAGTTTGGCTTTTTTCTCGGCATCGCGGACCCAATAAAATTCCCATGCCTGGAGGTTGCTCGAGTTCGGTGCAAGCAGGGCCAAGCGAAGGCACTCGCGCATAACTTCCTCGGGTATGGCGTCTTTGGTAAAAATCCGCACGCTCCGGCGGCTCTCTACCACTGCTTTAAACGCTTCTGCGTCTACGTCAATGGCAGGCTCTTGGTAGCCGTGCTTTGGGGCATCTTTAAAAATATCAACGCTGCTGCTTTCTTTAGCCATAGGAACCTTTATTACTGGAACAAGTTACGTTCTACCTTAGTTTCATGCAGCGCGAAGAATCCGGTACGCTAGAATTTAAGTTGCGCATCGACAGCCAGCAAAAAATCGCAAAAACCCTTGTTGCCTTTGCCAACGGGGAAGGCGGGCGCATCGCAATCGGGGTGCGCGACAACGGCTCGGTTGCGGGTTGCAACGTAGAAGAGGAATTTCACATGATTGAGGGTGCTGCACAGCGCTTTACGCGCCCCGAAGTGCCCTGTTCCGCTCAGCAAGAACGATGGGACGGCAAATTAGTACTCGTGGTGACTGTTCCGCCCTCAGTCCTTCGGCCCCATGAGGCTCAGATTGAAGACAGCGAGCACTGGCTGGCCTTCGTGCGTCGTGGCGCGGCAAATTTCAAGGCCAATCGGGTGCTGCTTGAAGCCATGTCGCTGCGCTCAAGGGAGGCGGTTCAAGCCAACGAGTTTCAATTGGATCTTTTGAAGCTGCTTGGTCAAAGTCCTATTAGCGCCTCTGCGCTGGCGAGGGCCTCAAAGCTCCCAATCAGGGAGGTAGAAGACGGGCTCGCGGTGCTGCTGCACTGGGGGCAAATTCAGGCAATTCCGGTGGAGCAGGGTTGGCGCTACACCGCCCTTGAGTAATGGCTACAAAACAGACCCGGGGGTATCTTTGATTTTCATGCTGCCAAGACCCTGCATTCGCGTGCAATGATGCCCGATTGGAACCCAACAACCCTTATTGCGCTCGCTGTGGCGGCAGAAACGTTGAGTTTGTTGCTTTTTGGTCGAGCCAACACCCTTTGGCGAAGTCCCGGGATGACTACCCAGCCCCAGCGTTTTTTACTTATTCGCTCTGCGCTAGCCTTGCTTTGGGTTCACCTTGGCGCAGCCATACTGGCTCCCGGAGGCCTAGCGGCAAACTACCCCGCACTTAGCCTAGATACATTGCCCCTGCTGGCCTTGGGAATTCTCGGTGGCCTTGGCCTCCTGTTGTTTGCTCTGAGTATCCGATCCATGCCCGCTCAACTGGTCTTTTTTGGCGGCAGCCTCCACCTGGTCGTGGGCGTTTTGGTGGGCTGGTTTTTGGGCGAGGCCCTTTCAATTTCTCGCGCTTTTATTATCGGACTCCTTTTGCTGGCCCAACTCACCGTGCTTTGGAATGATCGTTTTTCTTGGCGCCATTCCTGGGGCAAAGGCAGCCTACTTCCCTTTGCCGTGGGAGCCATTTGGGGCACCTACTTCCCCTTGCTGGGGCTCGCCATCAATCGATGGGGTTTTTGGCCCAGCCTGATTGCCTCGGAGTGGGCCGTGATGCTGCTCATGCTGGTTTGGGCCCTTAGTCGGCCCGCAGGCACCTGGCGGGATTCGTCCATGTGGCGAAGCATGACCGAACAGTCGCTTCTGAGTTCGGTAGGCCAAGCACTCTCGGGCCTTGCCCTTTGGTGGGGCGGAGTCATACTGCACAGCATACTCACGAATTTTAATATTGTGATCAATACCTATGTTTTCAACCTTCGCTTTGGAGAGGCATTAAGGGCGAGGTACCTTTTATACTTTGCCCTCTACATTGCCTTTGCCGCCGCGCTCGTTTTCAGTTCTTGATGGGGTTACCAGCCCAATAATGAGGGCAGCCGGCTGGGATAAATGTTGGGCATGGCTTCTCGACGGCCTAAATTGCAGGCCGTGAAGCAGGTCACCCTCATCATTCCTACACTCAATGCGGCAGACAGCCTAGCTCGTTGCATTGATTCCTGCCGCGGACTCTACGACGAGCTGCTCCTGGTCGACTCTCTGTCGACCGACGCGACCTGCACCATTGCCGAGGGCATGGGTGCGCGAATCATCGCTAGGGAATACGAGAATTCCGCATCACAAAAGAATTGGGCGATTCCGCAGGCGTCCCACCCTTGGATATTGCTGCTCGACGCAGACGAATGGCTAAGCCCTGAGTTGCACGCTGAAATTGCGGCATGGCGCGCGAGTTCGGCAGCCGATCCGCACGACGGCTACTGGATCTACCGGGCCAACCACTTCCTCGGACGGCGCGTGCATTTTTCGGGATGGCAGGGCGATAAGGTTATTCGCCTCTTTCAGCGCGACCGTTGCCGCTACGCGCCTAAGCAAGTCCATTCTGAAATTGAGGCTGCGGGATCCTTCGGGCGATTGAAGCACCGCATGAACCACAACACCTTCGTGGATTTGCCCTCCTGGGAGGCCAAGCTTCGCCGCTACGCCGAGTGGCAGGCGGGCGACTACGATGCGCGCACTCCGCACATCACGCCCTACCACACGGTACTTAAGCCGGCCTGGCGGTTTTTCAAGCACTTTGTGCTTCGGGGCGGAATTCTCGACGGCTATGTAGGCTACAAAGTATCCGCATACGCCGCATGGGCCGTGTGGTTGCGCTACGACGTGCTTCGCCGTCGCCGCACGAGCCGCGTATAGTCGGTTACTCGTGCTTCAGCACCTTGATGGTTTGGCCATTGCTGCAGTGCAGAATGCGCAGACCGGGCGCTCCTGCGTCCGAATGCCGAATCGTCCCACCAGCCTCAATTCGGTGCTGCCCAAGAAGCTGCCCGTAGGCGTTGAATACGGTTACGACGAGTTCTGTGGCGCCCGAATTCACCAGGGACAACGCTGAAGCAAAGGGGTTGGGGTAGGCGAGCAGCCCAGCAGGCAGAATGGCCTCAGTCGCGTTTAATACTCCGGAGTTGGCTCCATTGGGGCTTGAGTGCTGGTCAAACACGACCCAGGTAAAGGCGTCGTCGTAGCGTCTGCCAAAGGACTGATCGGGCATCAGGGGCGGGAGCCGTACCTCATCAAGCTGCACCCAGCTGCCGTTCGATTGGGCATTCAAGGCCAAACCCTCGCCGTCTTTGTCCAGTTTAAAGTCGAGTGACCGGGTGAAGCCGGTTCCGCCCGCAGCCCAAAAAAGGAGGCGCCCGTTGGCGGGAATGCTGTGGCCGTAGAGGGAAGCTTTGCCGGGATTCGCAGAGTTGTCGCTCAAAAAGAGCCCGTTGAGGCTCACGGGGCTCGAGCTTGGATTGCGCAACTCAATCCAGTCCTCGCGCGAACCGTTTGGAGCGACCGGGCCCGTGGCATTGTCGCTGCAGGCCTCGTTAATCAGCACGTTGGGTTGCGCGTAGGTGGCCCAAAAGGTCGGGTTGCAGGGAGCTGAAGTGGACGCGTTTTGGTCGTCGGTTGCGGTCACATAGTAGGTGATTCCGCCCACGCTCGCCGGAACCAAGCCCCCATAAAGTCGGTCGCCCGCGAGCTCGTCGCCGTGGGTTCCGTCGTCAAAGAGGGTCAGGGATTGCCACGAACCACCATTCGGCTGATAGTGAAGCATTACGTTGGGTGTGGACTCGTCCCAGACTTCGACTTGCACCGGAATCGCACCAATGCCCCCATGGCCCGACAGGCGAGGGGTAAACACGATAGGCTCCCCATTGCCAGTAGGCACTTGACTCGAGGTAGCGGCGATGCGCGAGGTCATGAAGGGATGGATTCCTGATTTGACGTGGGCGCCTGCAGCGACGTCCAGGGCGTTCCAAAAGTCCAGCGAATCGTAGCCGTAGTCCATGGTGCGGTACAGGTCTTCTTCGACAAACGGAGCCAATTGGGCCCTCAATGCTTCGTTCCGGTTGCGCCATGCGGCGGACCCGGCAAGGGTTCCGAATTCGTGGAGAAACAGCTTCAAACGCCGTTGAGCCTCGGGATTGCTGAGGATTTTGGTGTAGAGCGGGTAGGTTCCGAACTGAAACGGCGACCGCGTCGCCCAGTTGATGTTGAACCAGTCCACACCGAACGTATTGTCGGCATCGTAGGAGATGAATTCCATCAGGCCGCTTGCAGGGTCTTCGTAGAGGTAGAAGTTGTTTTTGTTGAACGAATGGTTGTCCCAGTGGCCCGTGGTGACCTCCCAGGCCAGCCATTTTAAGTAGCTGTTGACGTTGAACACCGAGTCCAGGGCGCACAGCGCCTGAGTGCTCGTCGTGGCGTGTAGGGCGGTTACAAAGCGCGCAAGCCCGCTGTAGTTGTTGGCTGTTTCGTTGGTTTTAAGCTCGTAGACCCGCCTTCCGCCCGACATGAGCTTGTAGCTGTTGGGGTCTGTGCCCAAGTTGGCCAAATCTGCTGGCCACAGGCATTTATACAGGTTTCCGGCGTCACGGGCATAGCGGTGCTCGACGTAGTCGTCGTTCATGTGCTCAATGTTGGCGTATAGCCCAAACGGCTGGCCGTTGATAAACAGTCGAACGTGGTTTACGCGCGGAGCCGGCATGCCGGCATCCTGAGCCAGTTCCCAGGCAATTCGGGCACGTTTGATGCTCGGGTCGTTGTGCTCTCCGTTGAGGTTGAGGTCTTTGACGCCCTGAACTCGTGCACCGGACACAAAGCTGTTGAACGAAATTTTAAAAGACTTTTTGGCACTGGTGCGCGAGGTGTTTCCCCTAAGGCGAAATCCGACCTCGATGCCCGAAAGACTCAAGCCCGGGGCGGTAAAGGCAAAGGTTGCGTGGTACTCGTAGTCGCTCGTGACGTTCGCAAAAATGGCGGCCAGGCTGTCGGCCGGAATCGCAATGTCGATGCGCGGAACGACGTCGGTGCGGTACAGGCCATTGTCAGGCGGACTTGGGTAGCGCTGCGCCCAAGCAGAGTCCGCCAGAAAAAGACCTAAAAGAACAAGTAGTCTGTTCATTATCTAAAGGCGCGACCTAGAGAACCCGCAGGGTGATTTCGTCCAAAAATAGAAACGAGGCTCCGCCTTTGCCGGGATGCCATTCCGGCATGCTGCCTGGGTTTACTAGGCTAATGGTGACTGAGGTTAGTTCGCTCTTTTTGCGAGACTTTAATACCACAAGGCTTCGCAGAATGGTACTGGGCTCCTCAGAAAGCGCCCTGGACTGCAGATCAATGCTTCCCGTGCTGCTCTGTCCATTGGCAAAATGGGCCACGACTTCGATGCTACTGGGCAGGGCAATCCATGACTTGATGTCTTTGAGTAAGCCAATTTCAACCTCGATCTCTTTGCCAGCTCTCTTGGTGCTGCTGCGCAGTTCGACGACCAGGTCCTCGCCTTGAACGCCGGTCCATTCGCCCTTGCGCCAATCCACGTCGCCCAGCACGCCGTCTACAATACTTGCGGAACCGGGATTATACTGTGGGTTTGGATTCCCTGCAGTGATTTGGGCCGTCCAGTCGTTGGGTTTTTTGGTACTCAGCGCCACCGAGCGATGCTGCGTCAGTCCGTCGCCGCGCTCCAATCGGCGGCTTTCGCTGAGGGTTTCTTCTACCCCGTCGATCCAGGCGGTGGTTTCGGTCTCAAAGCGCCGGGCAACGCGGATTCTCGGAGCAGGCCTGATTTCGCCGACAATAAAATGCTCCACGTTGTGGTAGGGGCTCAATTTTAAAGCGGATTCCGCATGATGCATCGCAAGGGATTGGGATTGGATCAGATCGTCGTGATCCAAAAAACTCCGCGCGAGCACCTGGCGAGGGTTGTTGGAGTGCTCGTAGCCCTTGAAGAATGCGCCGCTCCCGACCCGCTTCAAGTCGGTATGGAGCCCTGTGGCGCGAAGCTCCACGCGATCCCAGTGCATCGCACCGAGCGCATACCGCGCCTCGCCGGGCACCAAGGGATAGATTCCCCAAGAACTCATTACGTACCACGCCGACATTTGGCCGCAGTCTTCGTTGCCTTGGTAGCCGTCGGGCTGGTCGCTGTACATGGTCTCGAGGATCTCGCGAATCCGGTCCTGACCTTTGTCGGGGCGTTCCGTGGCCGCGTACAACCAAGCTATGTGGTGGGAGGGTTCGTTGCCGTGGGCATACTGGCCAATCAAACCAGTAATGTCTGCTTGTTCGCGCCCGACGGTGGCAGAAGGAGCCGCAAAGAGCGCGTCCAATTGGCCTTCAAGCGTGCGGCCTTGTACAGCGAGCATCCGCTGCCAGCGAGCCAAATCGTGCACTGGGGCAAAGCTGTACTGCCATGCGTTGGCCTCCGTGTAGTGGCTGTTCACCTCGCGCGGCTCAAAGCGCGCCATAAAGTCTCCGTTGTCGCGCGGACGCATCAATCCCGTCTCTGGGTCAAGCAAGCTGACCCAGCCCTGGCTGCGCCGCCAAAACTGCTCGGCGATGTCACCTCGCCCCAGCCGTGCTGCGGTCCAGGCAATCGTCGCGTCGTCGTAGCTGTACTCCAGCGTCTTCGAAACACTTTCGGACTCGTCCTGAATGCTCAGATAGCCGTTGGTACGGTAGGTTGGAATTCCGAATACCGGCGTCTGCGCCGTGGCCACCATCGCCTTGAGCAGGCGCTCGGAGTCCATTTCGTAGCCTTTAGCTTGAGCGTCGGCCAGCACGCTCACGCTGTGGTAGGCAATCATGCAGTCAGTCTCGTTTGCCGCCAATTCCCAGACCGGCAGCCTGCCCGACTGGTCAAAATGGTCGAGCATCGTGGCGATGAAGTCCCGGGTGCGCTCGGGCTGAATCAATGCGTAGAGCGGATGCGCCGTTCGGTAGGTGTCCCAGAGCGAGAACACTGTGTAGTGCGCGTGGTCCTCGTCGCTGTGAATGCGTCCGTCCATGCCGCGGTAGCGCCCGTCCGCGTCGCTCCACAGGTTCGGAACACTAAACGCGTGGTAGAGCGCCGTGGCATAAATGCGTTTTTGGGCCGCGGAACCGCCCGTGACCTGCGCCCGATCCAATTCCGCTTGCCACAACGTGCTGCTGCGAGCTGCACAGCCCTCAAAATTCCGCGACGAAGCCAGGGTTGCGCGAAGGTTCCGCTGCGCACCTTGGCCGTCGGTTCCAGAAAAGCCAACCGCTAATTCTGCGCTGCGCGAGGGCAACGAAATCCGAACGTGCAGCGAATCCACAATGTCAACGGTCGCACCGACGGGCAAGAGCACCGCGAGGTAGGCATGCTGCTCCTTGGCCCAGCCTTGGCTAACGCGCTTCAAATGAAGTACCGATCCCTCGAGGCGCGCCGAAGCCCGAAGCACCCGATCTCGGTAGTTCAAATCAATCCAGAGTTCGGGGGATTGATCTTCGGCATACTGGTACCGATGAAACCCTCCGCGTTCCGCGGCGGTGAATTCTGCCTGTGTTCCGTTAGTAAGGCGAACGGAGTAGGTGCCCGCGCTGGCGCGCTCGCTGCTTTTATCGAATGCCACGGGAGAATCCGCAAAGGGTCCGCCCCAAGGCTTGAATAAAAAATCGCCGTAGTCGCCAACGCCAGTCCCGCTCAAGTGGGTGTGGCTGAAACCCCAGACGGTGCTGTCGGTGAAGTGGTATCCGCTGCAGCCGTCCCAGCCCTCGCGGCGCGTGTCGGGACCGATTTGAACCATACCAAACGGCGCCGTGGCGGCGGGGTGGGTATGTCCGTGGCCGCCGGTACCAATAAATGGATCAATATGGCTCACCGAAATCTGTGAAAAAGCGGATAGGGAAAGTCCGGCAAAGGCCCCCAAAAGGAAGTGCTTGGTCATGACCCTAAGATAGCCTACTCCCCCAGAAGGTCGGGCCGTCGCTCTCGGGTGCGGCTCAAAGCCTGTTCGCTGCGCCATTGCTCGATGAGGGCAAAGTTCCCCGAGGTCAGCACCTCCGGAACCTTCATGCCGCGAAATTCGGCCGGGCGCGTGTACACCGGCGGCGCCAGTAAATTGTCTTGAAAGGAGTCCGTTAGGGCAGAGGTCTCGTCGTTGAGCACGCCCGGTATCAATCGTATCAGTGCATCGGCAATTACGGCTGCGGCCAATTCTCCTCCGCTTAAAACGTAGTCCCCAATGGAAATTTCGTGGGTAATGAGCTTGTCGCGCACCCGCTGGTCAATTCCCTTGTAGTGTCCGCAAACCAAGAGCAAATTTTTGAACGAAGACATGCGGTTGGCCATCGGCTGGTCCAAGGTTTGCCCGTCAGGGGAGGTGTAGACCACTGCATCGTAGTCGCGCTCGGCCAAAAGGCCCTCGATGCACTCAAAAAGGGGTTCGGCCTTGATCACCATGCCGGCACCCCCGCCAAAGGCGTAGTCGTCGACCTGCTTGTGCTTGCCGCTGCCAAATTCGCGGAGGTCGTGCAAATGAACTTCGACCAGGCCCTTGGTTTGCGCCCGCTTTAGAATAGAAGCTTCAAAAGGGCTGCTAATCAGCTCCGGCAGAAGCGTTACAATGTCAATACGCACCGCTTAGGCTAGTCCGATTTCTACTAGGCGCTCGTGCAGGTAGGCGCCCGCAGTGATGTCGCTGAAAGCCTTTGGGCGCTCTGCGCTGATGCAGTGCTCGAGGCAGTTTAGGGGCATGTCCTCTTTGGGGTGCACAAAAAACGGCATAGAATAGCGCGGCAGATGACGCTTTTCTAATGTCGGATTCACCACGCGGTGGGTCGTGCTCGACAGCATTCCGTTGGTCAATCGCTGCAGCATGTCGCCTACATTGATTACTAAGGCGTCGTTGGTGACGTGAATCGGAACCCATTTTTGCTCAGAAACCACTTCTAATCCCTCTGCGGATGCGCCCATGAGCAGGGTAATTAGGTTGATGTCTTCGTGCGCCGCAGCGCGAATTCCGTCTTCGGGAAGCTCGGGCTGGGCAGGGTAGTGTATGGCTCTAAAAATCGAATGACCTGAGGCCAAGGCTTCGCTAAAGAATTCACGGTCCAATCCAATGTGCAGGGCCACTGCCTTCATGAGTTCGTTGCCTATGGATTCCAATTTGCGGTAGGACTCGCTAATTACTTCGTCAAGTCCCTGAACCTGAGTGCCGACCAAGAGGTTGGGCATGAGTCCGCGTTCTGCCGCATTCATTGGGCCCCATTGGTAGAATTCCTTGAGGTCGGCCGACGTTTCGCCCTTGGCATGCTCTACTTTAAAGGGGGTGAATCCGCGCTGACCCTTGGCGCCATGCTTTACAAAGGTGTTCTTAATGGGCTCCGGAAGTTCAAAGAATTGCTGCACGGCCGAGTAGAGGTTTTCTCGCTCTTGGGCAGTAAATCCGTGGTCCTCAATAGCGGCGAATCCGAGGCTGCGGAATGCCTGACCCAGGGACTCCGAAAAGGCAATTTGGTCCGCTGGACTGCCTTGAGTCCATTGGCGTAGCGAAAGGGTTGGAAGTTGCATAAATCAAAGATAGGACTCGCCGTTCCTTTGCACTATGAAACACAAACCAAGTCTTGAACTCTACCGTTCCCTGTTTCTCCCCCGCGCGGTCGAGGAGCGCATGCTCATAGCCCTGCGTCAGGGTCGCATTTCTAAGTGGTTTTCGAGCTACGGTCAAGAAGCCGTAAGCGTTGGTACCACTTTAGCAATGCACGAAGATGAATGGATTTGTACCATGCATCGAAACCTCGGGGTATTCACGGCGCGGAACCTGCCCTTAGTCAAGCTTTTTGCGCAGTTTCAGGGTAGGGCCAGCGGCTATACCAAGGGCCGTGATCGTTCCTTTCATTTTGGGACCCGCGAGCACCGAATTTTTGGCATGATTTCGCACCTCGGCGCACAGCTTGGCGTAGCCGACGGCCTCGCCCTTGCGCGGAGCATTCGCGGAGAAGGTAAATGCGTCCTAGTTTTTACCGGCGATGGCGGTGCCTCCGAGGGTGATTTTCATGAGGCCTTGAACGTGGCCGCTGTATGGAAGCTGCCGGTGTTAATGGTGGTTGAAAACAACCAATGGGGCCTGTCTACTCCGTCCCGCGAACAGTTTGTTTTTGATTCGTTTGCCGTGAAGGGTCCGGCCTATGGAATGGAATCGCATTCTATCGACGGGAACGACCTTGATTTGGTCCTCAAAACATCGCGCGAACTGACGCAATCCATACGAGAAAATCCCCGTCCCATTTTGCTGGAGTGCATGACCTTTAGGGTGCGCGGCCACGAGGAGGCTTCGGGAACGAAATATTACCCCGAGGGCCTGATTGAGTCTTGGCAATCCAAGGATCCTATTCTGCGCTACCGAACCAGCATTTTAAAGGCATCGGTGGCTTCAGAAGAAGAGGTTAAGGCCCTTGAAGAAGAGCTCGCTGCACAGGTTTTGGAGTCGCTTAATTTGGCGCTCGAGGAACCAAAACCCCACTACGACGAGCAGGCTGAGCTTGCTGACGTCTATGCTCCCGTTGACTCTGAGCCAAGCCATGAGGTTGCTCCCGAATCAAGCCGCAAGCTCCGCCTTATTGATGCCATCAACGAGGCCTTGGGCCAGGCTCTGGAGCGGCACGATAATTTGGTCTTTATGGGCCAAGATATTGCGGAGTATGGCGGTGTTTTTAAGGCCACTGACGGCTTGCTGGAGCGCTTTGGAGCCGCTAGAATTCGCAATACTCCGCTCTGCGAATCGGCTATTGTAGGAGCAGGGGTGGGCTTATCGGTTGAGGGCTTTAAGTCCATGGTCGAAATGCAGTTTAGCGATTTTGTCACTGAGGCCATGACGCAGATTTGCAACCAGGCAGCCAAACTTCACTACCGCTGGGGTCAGTCGGTCGATATGGTGCTGCGCATGCCTACGGGTGCTGGCATGGCTGCTGGGCCATTCCATAGTCAGTCCACAGAGGCTTGGTTTGCCCGAGTTCCGGGGCTCAAGGTGGTCTATCCTTCAACACCTGCCCAAGCAAAGGGCCTGCTGCTTCGCGCCTTTGAAGACCCCAATCCCGTATTGTTTTTTGAACACAAAAACCTTTATCGCTCCTTTGAAGAAGAAGTTCCTGAGGAATACTATACCCTGCCCTTGGACCGTGCGGTGCTGGTACAACCGGGCGAAGATCTCACGGTGATTGCCTACGGTTCCGCAATTCATTGGGTTCAGGATTGGATGCAAGCAAATCCAGGTACCTCGATAGAACTCATTGATTTGGTTTCGCTACGCCCTGTGGATTGGAATACCTTAGAAAAGTCCGTGCGCAAAACAAACCGATGTCTGGTGGTACAAGAGGACACTTTTTTAGGCAGCATCGGTAGTTCTATTGCATCCGAAATTCAGCAGCGTTGCTTTGCGGTCTTGGATGCGCCGGTTTCGGTGCTTTCAAGTTCTGATACGCCCATTCCTTTTGCGGCGGAACTTGAGCGGGGTTTTCTGCCGCAGGAACGGCTTGATTCAGCGTTCAAGAGCATTCTGAATTACTAGTAAATTTTTCTGCTTGTTTTTGCCCATTAGTTGGCATTATATTTGCACCAATTAAACTATAATTTAAATCATTTAAGAAGCATGACTCCATCACAGCTCGTTCAGCACTTTCGCGATAACCAAAACAACAATAAAACCCTTAAGACTACGTTTCGCAATCAGTTTTTAGGTAAGTTTGACTTTGAGGAACTAGAAGGCCTAATCATCTCTTGCGAGAAGGAGATCGAGAAGCGCGCTCAGGTTGAAATTGACCACCACATTGCCTGGTTAGAAGCCCAAGGCTACACGGTAACGAAATAGTAGTTTACTACGTATTTGAAAAGGAGGCTCACGAGCCTCCTTTTTTATGGAATTAAAGTCTTGAAGTACCCGGTCCCATTCATTGGGCTTAAGACCTTTACTAAAAGCAAGAAGCCGCACTTAGGCGGCTTCTTTGGGGTGGGCGAACAGGGATTCGAACCCCGGACCCTCTGCGTGTAAAGCAGATGCTCTGAACCAGCTGAGCTATTCGCCCGATTTGGGTTCGCAAATATACTTCAAAATAAGCTTTGACCAAGTGCCTAGGGCAGAAATTCAGGACCATATCGGAATACGATATGGCAGTTGTCGCGGCCGACCACGTACCAAGCGCTAGCCACAACGGTCCCCGTGGAATCCAGTACCGTCGTGCGCAGGCTGTCGCCCTCGGTGCTCAGCGATTGCATGTGGGAGTCGTCGACCACCGCAAAATAAGTTTCGTAGCCCTTGTCTAAAGCAGTAAGGGTATCTCCCGTGCGCGAATTGACTGTGTATACGGAATCAGGCAGACTGGCTTCAGTCCACACAAAACCAACGCTGCGGAATTCTTCGGTACAGAATACTCCTTGTTCGCAGCTGGAGACAACAAGGCCAGAGGCCAAAATAGAGGCGGTGTAAATGTTCATAACCTTAGGATGCACGATTTGTTATCGAAGTTGCATTCCTGATTATTTCTTGTCATCGGTAAAATCGAGCGAAGCGCTGTTCACGCAGTACCGAAGCTTCGTTGAAGTCGGACCATCATTGAAAACATGGCCCAAGTGGCCTCCGCATTGTTTGCACAAAATCTCCGTGCGGACCGTTCCATGGCTGTAGTCGGGCTTCTCAATTACGTTGGATTCGGGACCCTGTTGGTCAAAGCTTGGCCAACCGCAGTGGGCGTCAAATTTGCGGTCGCTGATAAACAGCGAAGCTCCACAGCCTGCGCAGGTATAGGTTCCTGGCTCAAAATGCTTATCATACTTGCCGGTACCAGGGTACTCGGTCCCTTTCTGGCGTAGAATTTTGAATTGTTCGGGAGTTAGGATGGATCGCCATTCGGCGTCGGTTCGTTCCACGGCAAAGGGAGTATTGCTCATTTTAGTAGGGGTATTTTGGCAAGAAGCCATGGTTCCAAAACCTATTAATGCTAAAAGCAGACCAAAAATCCTCATAAGCAGCAATACTGCAATAGTTGGACCAAAAAAGTGCCCTGGACTGGACTCGAACCAGCACAAGCATAGCTCACCACCCCCTCAAGATGGCGTGTCTACCAATTTCACCACCAGGGCGACACTTTCATGATCAAGAACGTTTTAGTGACTCGACTGGGATTCGAACCCAGGACCCATACATTAAAAGTGTATTGCTCTACCAGCTGAGCTATCGAGTCGTTTCGCTAACGAGGCTGCAAATATAGTTCAATTGCGCAAAAACAGAGGGCCCATACCTAGATTTGTAAGGACTAATGAACACCTGGTATTTGTGGGGCTATATGGGCTCAGGGAAATCGTCCATCGGGCGGGCAGTAGCAAGAAATTTAAATCTGGAATTCAAGGATTTAGATAAGATTATCATCGAAGAATCGGGCAAGACTATTTCTGATTTCATCGGCGAGCGCGGGGAGTTGGCCTTTCGCAAACTGGAGCGGCAGCTGCTCCTGGAGCATCAGAACTTCGACGGAATCTTCTCCTGCGGAGGCGGAACTCCCTGCTACTACGACAATGCCGAGTGGATGGTTTCTAAGGGGCAGACTGTCTACCTCAGGGCTTCCCCAAGTTGGCTGCATCAACGCTTGGCTGCTAGCCGATCTCGGGGCATAAAGCGTCCGCAACTAGCGGGCGTAGCAGACCAGGATTTAGGGGAATTCATAGCTAAGCACCTGTTTGAGCGCCAGCATTTCTACCAAATGGCGCAATACAAAATTGCGGTGGACCAAAGCCCGACCGAGCAGGTTGTCGAGGCCTTGGCGCGATTAATCAGACCAAATACGTAGCGCAGGGGCTGTTCCAATCGACTTCCACGCGCTCGTGCAGCCCGGTGCTTAAAGAAATTCCTTTGATGTCCGCCTTGACCGGGAAGCGTTTGTGGTTGCGATCCACAAGGACGACGGTGGTAATTCGTCCCATGGACGCCGTCAGAAAGTAGGACAGGGCATAAAGCAGCGTTGCGCCGGAATTCAAAACGTCATCCACCACCACCACATGGGCGCCTTCTAGGCTTGAGGCCGATGCCGAAGCTCGCGTTCCTTCCATCGTAGGCTGTCTCTTATTGACTTCGATTTCAATAAGTTCTGCGTTTACAAGAGGCTTCAAATGCGTTTGGATTCGCTCTGCCAGGCTGTAGCCTGAATTGCGGACCCCTGCAAGGACCAGCCGTTCTCCCTCGCGGTGGCGTTCCAGTACCTGCCAAGCCATGCGTTCCACGGTCCGCGCCATGCGGCGATCGTCCAAAATGAGCGTGCGTTCTCCCATGGAATAAATTTATGCTTCGGCAGCGGACTTTGCGCGCAACAGCACCACGGATTCTACGTGGTAGGTTTGCGGGAACATGTCCACACCCTGAACGGTCGCTACTTCATAGGCTTCGGAGAGCATCTGAACGTCGCGCGCTTGGGTAGAGGGGTTGCAGCTGACGTACACGAGTTTTGGAGCTCTAATTCGTGCGAGTTCCGCTACCACCGCCGGGTGCATGCCTTCGCGGGGCGGATCCACCACCACCACGTCGGGACTGCCGTGGCGGGCTACAAATTCCGCAGTAAAGATCCTGCGCATGTCTCCAACCTCAAAGGTGGCATTGGAAATTCCGTTCCGTTCTGCGTTTCGCACGGCTGCATCGACGGCTTCGCGCACGCTTTCAATACCCACTACTTTGCCCGCGATTTGCGCCATAAACAAGGCAATGGTTCCGGTTCCGGTGTACAGGTCATAAACGGTTTCTCCGCCCTTGAGCCCCGCGGCAGTCAGTGCCACCGAGTAGAGTCGATGGGCCTGAAGCGGGTTGGTCTGGTAAAACGACTTGGGGCTGATCAAAAACTTGAGGGCCCGTCCGCCATCGATAGCGGGTTCCATTTCTTCTTCAAGCGCTTCTGCGCCATAGAAAAGATTCAAGTCCACGTCGTACATGGAATCGTTGACCTTCTCGTTCAAGCCCCAATAAAGACTCACAAGGCGCTCAAACCGCTCGGTGATGCGGTGCATCATGGTAAATCCGTCGGGGCCTGGGTGCTCGCCCCACTGAATAATCATCATCCAATCGCCCGCCTGGTTGCTGCGGAGCATGGCCACGCGCAGCGCGCCTACCTTGGCGCGGGGCTGCCAAAAACTGATGCCTAAGGCGATGGCCTCATCGCGGACCGCATTGCGGATTTGGTTCCCGTAGTCTGGAATGAGGTGGCAGTCCTGCACGTCCAGAATCTTGTCCCAAAAGCCCGGAACGTGAAAGCCTAGGCCCGGTTCGCTGGCTGCGTCGGGATTGGCTTCAAGCTCTGCGCGGGTCCTCCATCGGTTGTTGGTGAAGCTGAATTCCGTCTTGTTGCGGTACCTGAAGGGTTCGGGCGCCGGAATAAAAGGGTGCCAGACCACGCCATCGCGCGGAACCGACCCCACGCGAACCAACTGCTCCTCGACCTCTGCGGCCTTGAATTCCGCCTGGCTTGGGTACCCAAGGTGCTGCCAAGGGCATCCGCCGCAGGATTCGGTATGCTTGCACGAGGGCTCCACGCGCAGGGGAGACGGGCTCACCACCCGGTCCACGCGCCCTTCGAAGTAGCTCTTTTTGCCCTTGATTACGCGAACGTCAACCACGTCGCCTGGAGCTGCACCCCGAATTAATACTGTTTTACCGTCTTCGGTCTTGCCGACGGCCACGCCACGCCCACCGGCGCGGTCTACCTTAATATTTTCTAGAATCACAGGGTAAAGGTAGGGGACTATCTTTGGGTAAATCCTTGTATCATGAAGCCCCACGACTACATCTCCCTGGAAGACCGCTATGGCGCCCACAACTACCACCCTCTGCCGGTGGTTTTGCAGCGCGGAGTTGGGCCCTATGTATGGGACGTCGAAGGCAAGAGGTATTTCGACTTTTTGAGTGCATACAGTGCGGTGAATCAAGGTCATAGCCATCCTCGCATCATTGAGGCTTTGGTAGATCAAGCCCAGACCCTGGCCCTAACCTCTAGGGCCTTTCACAACGACCAACTCGGCGCCATGGAGGAGGCAATGGCCACCCGATTTGGCTACGACAAGGTTTTGGCGATGAATTCTGGGGCAGAAGCGGTCGAGACGGCCCTAAAGCTCGCGCGCCGCTGGGCCTACGACGTCAAGGGGGTAGCGCCAGACCAAGCTCTAATTCTTGTGGCCCAGCAGAACTTTCACGGCCGTACGTCGACCATTGCCTCCTTCTCGAGCGACCCGGACTCCTACGGCGGTTTTGGTCCTGCCATGCCCGGTTTTCAAATAATTCACTACAACGACCTTCTCGCCTTGGAGCAGGCCCTTGCCAACCCCAACGTAGCTGCCTTTTTGGTCGAACCCATTCAGGGTGAAGCAGGGGTCAATATGCCCTCAGACGACTACATGGCCGGGGTTGCGGCCCTCTGTCGGTCAAAAAGAGTGCTTTTTATGGCCGACGAAATACAGACAGGTATTGGCAGAACCGGTTCTTGGCTGGCCACCTGCGGAAGCTGCGGCTGCACCGGCGGGCGTTGTGAGCGAGACCCTAAAACCTACGTGCGTCCCGACGTACTCATTCTAGGCAAAGCTCTTTCGGGCGGAGTCTACCCAATTTCAGCGGTCCTGGCCGACGACGAGGTAATGCTCACCATCAAGCCGGGCCAGCACGGATCCACCTTTGGAGGCAATCCCATTGCGGCCAGAGTGGCCCAGGTCGCACTTCAAGTAGTCGAAGACGAAATGCTCATGCAGCGTGCACGCCGCCAAGGGGCGCATTTTAGGGCAACCCTTGAACGTGAATTCGCATCCAATCCCTTGGTAGCCAAGGTTCGCGGTCGCGGACTCCTCAACGCGGTGGTCATCGACACCCCCGAAGATTCTGATTTGGCCTGGAACATCTGCTTGGCCCTCGCGGCCAACGGAGTACTCGCCAAGCCCACGCACGGAAGCATTATTCGCTTTGCTCCGCCACTGATTCTAACCGACGCCGAGATGGACGATGCCCTGTCTCGCATCGTCAAGACGGTGAATGAATTCCAGTAAATAGGGCGTTCGGTGGCCATAGCGATTGGCCGAGGTTGTCCTTAGTCCTTAGGGGGCCAGGTCGCGATCCAGTCCTGGTACATCCCGTTAAAACTCTTGTGGACGCTTTCTAAAAATTCCGGACTGACCGTAGCCCAAACCGCTGCAGGGCTTGGGAAGCGGTCGATGGGGTAGCGGTAGGTTTGCTTCATCGGACCCGCCTCGATTTCAACCAGGTAGTTCGTTCCAAAATGAAAGAGTTGGATGCGAAAGGTCGGGTGGGGGAGTTGGTCTACAACGCGCATGATGAATGGTTAAAAGTCCGCCCGAAGACTGAGATTTATTAGTCTGTTTGTGAGGTAGTTGGGTACAGCATACTGGCTGGCGGTACTGATGTCCATTACCCAAAAATAACTCGCCGTGTTGCGGATTTCGAGAAGATTATAGGCTTCCAGCGCGATGCGGGGCTGGATTCCGCGCCAAGTGGGCAAAACCCGTTCAAAACCCAGGTCCATCCGGCGGTAGGGCGGTGCTTTAAAGGGTTTGGGATTTTCAAGAGGAAGTCCAAAGGGGAATCCGCCGGTAACGTTGGCCACCAAATAGACCCTGTTCTGGGGTTGGCCGGGGAGGTGGTCTTCGATGCGCATGCTGAAGGCGAACCGGTAGTCGGTTCCGCGTCGCTGCCAACCCTCATCAAAAAGTTCGCGGGCCCTAAAAAGCGACAGCGATACCCATGATTCGGCATCGCCAACCCAGGTGCTGTGCAGCTGCTGGTCCAGTCCATAAACAACGGCTTTCCCGGGCTGGGTTCCGAGGTAGCGAATTCGCATGCCGTCTTGCTCGAAGGCAAATGCCCGATCCTGGTACTTGAGGTAGGCCTCAATTTGGTACATCCAAGGTCGGCCCAACCGGCTACCGTATAGTTTGGTTCCGGCTATCAAATGCCATGCGTGCTGCATGCGGGCGTCGGTTTCGAGCCCATTGGCAGTCCAGTTGCGGAGTTCACGTACCGTTGCGGTTTGCGCATAGCTTCCGGCGTTGAGGTAGGCGAGCCAAGTGCTTTGACCCGTGGGACTTATAGAAAGCGAGGCCCTTGGGCTCCAGCGCCACTCCCCCGATCGGCTGTCGCGCAGAATTCGTTGGCCAAAACGCAAGTGAACCGTCCGTTCAGGGCCAACCCAGTTCTTGCTCCAGGTCATGGATGCCCAATTCTTCACGTTGTTTAGGAGTCCGGCGCTTTGCAGTACCGAGTACAATTCCAAGGTGGAGTCCGCAGTGTAGGATGTGTCGTTCGGCCCAATGGCCACGATCGTAGGCTGGTGCATTAGGCTGTAGCCGGCAGAGTCGAGATTGATCCATTCGTGCACTCGATCCTGGGCAAATTGCATGCGCTGGCCAATGGTCCAGTTGAGCTGTGCGGACTCGCTAAGGATGTGGCTCCCGCGCAGGGCGGTGTGCAGGTCTCGCACCCAAAGGTCGTTGCGGGCATAGCGCTGAAAGCCACCACTGCCGCGCAGGTAGCTGATTTCGCCAAACTGGTCCGAACCCATGTTGCTGTTGACGTCTCCCAGTCGGTAGGCCGATTCGATGTCGGAATGCTCTACCTCCAAGGCCTGAGAAAGGCTGGCCTCGGCATCGATGACGCTCCGCTGGCCAAAGGCCCGACGGGTTCTCCATCCGGCAAACCCATTTTGAAATCCGTAGTATTCGGTTCCGGCCATGGCTACCTGAAGCCGGAGTACCTGAGTCACGGTTCCGAATTCGGTGGTTCTGCTCTTGGGGGAGAGGCGGAATCCGTTTTGCTGCACAATGCCCAGGAATTCGTGGTGCCAGGCACCATGGCGACCCGACCAAACCACCTGCACGTCGCGTGAGTCCGCCCTAAAGTCGCCAAACACGTCGCCGGTGCGGGCAAAGAGCACATTGCTGCGGTACCGAATACCAATGCCAAGGTTGCCCTGCCAGACGGTGGCTCCGCCCGAAAAACCCCCAAGCCTCACCCGCGCGCGGGACGAGTCAACCCTCCGGTAGTTCACCTCGAGGGCAGAGGCGAGTTTGTCGCCCAATTCGGCGTTGAATCCGCCTGCGGTAAAGGTCAAGGACGATACCAGGTCTGGGTTGAGCACGCTAAGGCCTTCCTGCTGGCCCGACCGCGCAAGCTGGGGGCGGTATAGTTCAAAACCGTTGACATAGACGAGGTTCTCGTCGTAGGTACCCCCTCGCACGCTGTATTGGCTGCTGAGCTCGTCGCTGGCCACTACGCCGGGGAGGGTCCTTAAAAGCGACTCTACCGAACCCGTGGCGGTGCCTAGGCCTCCCAACGTAGCGGACTTTAATCGAACTTCACTGGTCTGGGCACGAACGCGTTCCCCGGTCACCGTCGCCTCCTGCAGCAGGGTTTTGCGCGGAGTGCTGTCCTGGAGGGCCGCCAACAATAGGGCGGCGGCAAGTGCACTCAAGAGCTAGCGCTTTTTGAGCGATTCAAAAAACTGAGCCCA
>DBBY01000043.1:0-3669 GCA_002292855.1 Flavobacteriales bacterium UBA972
CGGAATCGACCAGAGCTGGCGGCGCAAAACCCTGCGCGAAATCCGCGCCACCGGGGCCCTTAATGTGCTCGACGTAGCCACAGGTACGGCAGATCTTGCCCTTGCCTTGGCCAAGGGAATTCCTGGATCTAAGGTGGTCGGCGTCGATATTTCGGCGGGCATGCTCGAGGTAGGGCGTAGCAAGGTCCGCGCTCGAGACCTAGAGGGCAGGGTTCGCCTAGACTTGGGCGACGGGGAGCAATTGCCCTATGAGGAGTCCAGCTTTGATGCCGTCACGGTTGCCTTTGGCGTGAGAAACTTTGAAAACCTCGAACTGGGTCTGCGCGACATGCGCCGCGTGCTTCAGCCCGGGGGCAGCCTCGCGGTGCTGGAGTTTTCGCAACCAACCTCGTGGCCCCTTCGCGGCCTCTACCTGTTTTACTTTAAAAACATTCTGCCCCGCATCGGCCGTTTGGTTTCTAAAGACGCTTCAGCGTACACCTACCTGCCCAACAGCGTGCAGGCATTCCCCTACGGCGAAGCCTTTGCGAGCAAACTCCGCGAGGCAGGCTTTAGCTCGGTGCGGGTGCGCCCGCTGACTTTTGGCATTGCAAGTTTATACTTGGCCATAAAATAGAAGGCCACGCTCGGCGTTACTAAGCTATGCGACTGCTCGCCCTACTTCTTACTGCCGCATCGGTCTCGGCCTGGGGCCAGTCCCTAAACCTGCCGCGCTTTGATCAAAAGCCCCTGCACTTTGGTTTTTTTCTCGGAATCAGCCAGCTCGACTTTGCCGTGCAGCATAACCCCAACTGGCCCGAGGGCATCTACCATGTGGTGCCGCAGTCCGCGCCAGGATACCTGGTCGGAATCATCTCTGACCTCCAGCTCGGATCTGCCCTAAACCTGCGGTTTAACCCAACCTACTTAGCCGGGGAACGCACCCTTCTCATTGACGGAATCGACCGGTCCACCGGCCTGCGCGACTGGTACACCCGGCGGGTTGAATCCTCGCTGGTCCGGCTCACGGCAGAGCTCAAATGGAAGTCTGAACGCATTGGCAACCACCGATGGTTCGTGCTGGGGGCCCTTCACCAGAGCATTGACCTGGGCAGCAAGGCCAAGGTGGTCGACGATCGCTTGTTTAAGCTTCAGCCTATTGACTACGGTTTTGACCTGGCCCTGGGCACCGACCTCTATTTTGAGTTCTTTAAGCTGTCGCCGCAGCTTCGCTGGAGCTTTGGACTTTCAAACCTTGGGGTAAACGACGGAACCAAGCTATCGGAGTCCCTCCCGGTGGTGCGCCACCGCAGCCAAGACTACGTTTTTACCTTCGAGTAGACCCCTGCTTAGCGGTGGGCCTCGTAGAGCAGCATGCTCGCCGCCGTCGCCACATTGAGGCTGTCGGTTTTGCTGCCTGAAGCCCGCGCAATGGTCGCAACGGCCGTAGCGGCATTTTGCCATGCCAGCGACGGACCCTGCCCTTCGTTCGATACCACCAAGGCCGCGTTGGGCGACCAATTGATGCTTGAAGGTGCCGTTCCGTTGAGGTCGGCAACAATGATGGGGCGCCCCTGAGCGTGCAGAAGCTCTATGGCCTCGGATTCGCTCGCGTAGCGAACGGGCACCCGGGCAAGGGATCCCATGCTGGCTTGCACCGTCTTGGGGTTGCCTAAATCAACGCTGCCGCTGAGGTGAAGTAGGTACGAAAGGCCAAACCAATCGGCCATTCGCAGCAGCGTCCCGGCGTTCCCCGGGTCCTGAATGCGGTCGAGGACCAAAACCATTCCGCCCCCTCGCTCGGGAAGCTCTTTGCTGGCAAAGACAGCCAAAGAGTCAGGAGGACTGTCTAGGGACGAAACCTCACGCAGGTCGCGGGCAGTAACTTCAAGGCAGGTCGGGCCCAAGGATTCCCCTGTGGTGGCTAGAAGTAAGGGCTCCCAACCGCTCGATAAAAACTCAGCGATTGCCTTGCGGCCCTCCACTACGATTGCTTGGTGGTTTTCGCGGCCTTTGCGATGCTGTAGTTCGCGCAGCCATTTGCGTTCGGAGTTAGTCCATGCCATAAGAGGTCAAAGGTAGGCACTACCTTTGGGGGCATGATTGCTCCCTCCATACTTTCGGCCGACTTTGCCAACCTAGAGCGCGACGTGCGCATGATCAACGCCTCGGATGCGGCATGGATTCACGTAGACATCATGGACGGCGTTTTTGTTCCCAACCTTAGTTTTGGACTGCCCGTTACCGAGGCAATCAAGCGCCACGCCAAGAAACCGCTCGACGTTCACCTTATGATCGTACAGCCCGAGCGCTACATTGAAGCATTCCACCAAGCTGGGGCCGACGTGCTCACGGTGCACTACGAGGCCAGTACCCACTTGCACCGCAGCCTGCAGCAGATCCGAGCGCTGGGAATGAAGGCAGGCGTTGCCCTGAACCCACACAGCCCCGTCGATTTGTTGGCCGACGTACTCGGCGACCTCGACCTGGTCTGCCTAATGAGCGTAAATCCGGGATTTGGCGGCCAGGCATTCATTCCCCAAACATTTAAAAAGGTAGAACGACTTCGCCGCATGCTTGACGACGCCGGATCTAAAGCCCTAATTGAAATTGATGGCGGCGTGAGCCTTCACAATGCCGCGGACCTCAAAAAAGCAGGTGCCGACGTGCTCGTGGCAGGCAATGCCGTGTTCAAGGCGCTTGACCCGGCAGATACCATCCGCCAACTCAATGAGGCATAGGGCAATACTCTTGCTTTCTGCGGCGCTTTTGGTCGCCTGCAACCCCCAGCGCTGGCTTCCTGAAGGGCAGGTCTGGCTTCGCAAAATTGAACTTACCGAGAAGGGAAGCGTCCGCACAGAAGACAAGTACCTTGAGCTGATACAGTTGCGCACCAACATTAGGGTCGCGGGAACCTACCCCTATGCCGCCCTTCACCAGCGCGGCAGCCGAAATCCCGAATCCAAACGCGGACGATGGCTGCAAAAAATCGGGGAGCCCACGGCAGTCCTTGACACGGCCTTAGCATCAGAAACGGTCATGCAGCTCGAGCGCAAGCTTCGCCAAGAAGGCTACTTTTTTGCCACTGCGCAGTACCGGCTACTGTCGGGTCCGCGCGGAAGCGTTTTGCAGTTTGAAATGGATCGAGGCCAGGCCACTAAGCTTGGTTTGGTACAGCCCGAAATTTATGCCCCCGCGGTTCAGAACCAGGTCGAATTCCTGCAGTTGGGTAGCCTCTTGGTCCCGGGAATGAGGCTCTCTCGGGACATGCTGGAATCCGAGCGAAAGCGCATCGCAGACTATTTGAAGGAACATGGTTTTTTTACCGTCGGGCCCGATGCCGTGGGCTTTGACCTCGACACCCTCGGGCATCCCTACCGAGCCGACGGCTACTGGATGGTTCAGGACTGGACTCGAGACGGTGAATTCGGCCCGGAGGTTTTGCCTCATATGCCTTGGCACCTGGGGAAGGTCCGCCTCGCAGACTCCCTAAACTACGGGCTCAGCGAGGCCGGCATTCGCAGGCTCCACCTGCCCCAGTCGGGATCCCTGTACCGCGCATCCGAAATGGCGCAAAGCCAAGAGTGGCTTCGCCGGCTCGATGCCTTTCAAAACCAGCAGTGGAGGCTGAGTCCGCGCAACGACAGCCTCGACGCAGAGCTGGTGCTGCAGCAAGCGCCTCGAATCGGA
>DBBY01000043.1:3737-4084 GCA_002292855.1 Flavobacteriales bacterium UBA972
GCCCTGGAATTGCGCGACCGCAATCCCTTTGGTGGCCTTGAAGCATTGAGCGGCAAACTCGCAGGCGGAATGGGTGTGGCCGTGGGCGACACAAGCCAAATCTTTAGAACCTACTTCTACGAACTCGGCCTGCAGCTCGAGGTGCCAGACTTGTTTGGGCTCCCGCACGTACAGCGAAGGCTGGCACGGAGCAGCGCCAACCTCTCCATTGGCCGCCAGTTCCGGCGCGAGTTTGACCGTATCGCCATCAACGGAGAACTCCGCTACCACTGGGAGGCCGAGAGCAAAACCACCTGGGACGTGAAGCCTATTTCTGCGAGTTTTATCGGGCTCCTCGGAATCGATTC
>DBBY01000043.1:4111-62980 GCA_002292855.1 Flavobacteriales bacterium UBA972
TAAGGCTGGCTTTCAAAATGTATTCATAATTGGCCCAAGTTTAAATATCAAGCATCCGGCCTTTAGCGACGGACGCTGGTCTCGGCGCAGCGAATGGTCTTTTGAAAGCTCTGGAATTGCCACGGACCTCGCCTACTATGCCCTGCTGGGCAGAAGAGCCGAACCCAATAAGGTGGCAGGGGTTCCCTATGCGCACTACCTGCGGGCTGAGGCAGACTACCGCTGGCGTTTTAGGGGAAGGCAGCGCCGAGAGGGGGCCATCAGGCTACAGGGCGGATACCTTCACGCACTGGCCAACAGTCCGGGCCTTCCGCCCTTTGAGCGGGCCTTTTATGCGGGGGGCTCGAACGATCTGCGCTCTTGGATCAACTTTAGAATTGGCCCTGGCGCCCTGCCCAAAGCGGTTTTTGACAGCACCGGTTTTTTAGGGGCCGGAACCATTAAGCTTCTCGCTCAGGCAGAATGGCGATTCCCCATTATCGGCTCAACCTTTGGCGCCCTGTTTGTGGATGCAGGCAACGTCTGGCTCACGGCGGCCAACGCTCGATCGGCCCAGTGGAATCTGATGGCTGACCCCGAACTGTTTAAAGCGGTTGCATTTAACCCCCTGCGCTTGCCCCAGCAAACGGCATTGGGGGCGGGATTTGGTCTGCGCTACGACTTTGATTTTTTCATTGCGCGAGCGGACTGGGGCCTGCAGGTGTATGATCCGCGCCGGCTTTCTATTGGTGAGGCCTGGTGGACCCCGACCCAAGCGCTGAAGCGCAGCGCCCTTCAAATTGCCATCGGACTGCCCTTTTGACGAAGGCATTTTTGGGAAAGTTGCCAACAGATTCGGCGGCAAGGTCATTTTTTTGCTAGGTTTGCACTTTGTCTCTTTTAATTCTTTTTTTATGGCATCCGACCGCATCGTTAGCCTCCTGGGCAACCAAGCCGACTACCTTTTGCAGCACGAGTGCACCAAGGTTCGCCGGGGTGATATTCACCTCCCCTCGCCCAACTTTGTAGACGACTACTTCGGGCCGAGCAACCGCAACAATCCTACCCTTCGTGCCCTATCTACGCTCTACGGCTCTGGCCGCTTGGGCAATTCAGGGTACATGAGCATTTTGCCCGTTGACCAAGGGGTGGAGCACAGTGCAGGCGCAAGCTTTGCCCCCAACCCCATCTACTTTGACCCAGAGAACATTGTCAAGCTTGCCATTGAATCCGAGTGCAACGCAGTGGCGTCAACCTTTGGGGGTTTGGCCATGCTCAGCCGCAAGTATGCCCACAAGATTCCGTTTTTGGTTAAAATCAACCACAACGAGTTCTTGTCGATGCCCAACCAATTCGACCAAACCATGTACGGAAGCGTTGAAGACGCATGGAACATGGGTGCAGTAGCGGTCGGAGCCACGGTTTATTTTGGAGCAAAAGAGTCGCGCCGCCAACTTCTTGAGGTAGCCGAAGCCTTTGAACGCGCCCGAGAACTGGGCATGGCTACCGTGCTGTGGACCTACACCCGCAATGCGGGCTTTAAGCAAGACGGCGTAGACTACCACAGCGCTGCCGACCTCACCGGTCAGGCCATTCACCTTGGGGTGACCATTCAGGCTGACATTATTAAGCAAAAACTGCCCACGAACAACGGCGGCTACAACGCAACCAAGCACGGCAAAACCCACCCTAAGGTTTACACCGACCTGAGCAGCGACCACCCCATCGATTTGACCCGCTACCAGGTTTTGAATTGCTACGCAGGCCGTGTAGGACTAATTAATTCGGGCGGAGAATCCAAGGGCGCCAGCGACCTGGCAGAAGCCGTAGCCACTGCCGTCATCAACAAACGCGCTGGCGGACAGGGTCTAATCCTGGGGCGCAAGGCTTTTCAGCGCCCGATGAAGGAAGGCATTGACCTGCTTCGCACCATTCAGGACGTTTATTTGGATTCCTCGATTTCGGTCGCTTAACCGCGCAGCTCATGCCTAAATGGTTTCAACGCAAAGGGGAGTCGATCACGACTCCGACCGAAGAAAAGAAGGATAGCCCCGACGGACTATGGCACCTTTGCCCCAAATGCAAGGTTATGGTCGACACCGAGGAGCACAAGGCCAAGCTTTGGGTTTGCGGCAACTGCGGGCACCACAACCCCATCGATGCAGCCGAATACTTTAGCTTTCTCTTTGACGGCGGACAATTCGTGGAACTCGACGCCAATATTGCCTCGGCAGACCCTTTAAATTTTGTGGATACCAAGGCCTACGCCGACCGGCTGAAGGCGACCCGAGCCAAGACCGGTCTCACCGATGCCCTTACCAGCGGCACGGGTGCGCTCGACGGCATCAACGTGACCATTGCTGCCATGAACTTTAAGTTCATAGGGGGGTCTATGGGTTCTGTGGTGGGTGAGAAAATCGCTCGCGCGATCGACCACGCCCGCCTGAACAAGCAGCCCTTTATCATGATCAGCAAATCGGGCGGAGCCCGCATGATGGAAGCGGCCTACTCCCTGATGCAGATGGTGAAAACCTCGGCGAAACTAGCCCAACTCGACGAAGCGGGCCTTCCCTATGCCTCGGTGCTGACGGACCCAACTACCGGAGGCGTGACGGCATCCTATGCCATGCTCGGAGACATTCACATTGCTGAACCCGGAGCCCTTATTGGTTTTGCTGGCCCTCGGGTAGTGAAGGAGACCATCGGGAAAGACCTTCCAGAAGGATTCCAGACCGCGGAATTTTTGCTGGAACACGGCTTTGTCGACCAAATTTCGGAGCGTGCTAAACTCAAGACGACTTTAGCGAACTGGCTTAGGGCCGTGCTCAATGATGCCCCGCCCCTCGCCTAGCGTCGGGCACGTCGGTATTTTTTGTATCTTTGCGCACCTCGAACGTCGAGGCATATTACAGCACAACCATCGAAATCGATCAAGGCATGTACCTAAATCCTGAAAAGAAGCGTGAGATCTTCTCCGTTCACGGCGAATCTGATAAAGATACCGGAAAGCCTGAAGGCCAAATCGCACTATTTACTTATCGTATTAACCATCTTACGGAGCACTTGAAAAAGAACCGTAAGGATTTTAACACTGAGCGTTCTCTCGTTCGCCTGGTGGGCAAGCGCCGTAGCCTTCTGGACTATTTATACAGCACAGAAATTAACCGCTACCGTGCAATCATCGAAAAACTCGGCCTACGTAAGTAAGGTCGTCCTCGTACGATGTCTACGCTAAGGCAATCCCAAAAAGGTTGCCTTTTGCTGTTCCTAAACGAGACCCCATTAATTCGCAATTGAGAAAATGAAAGCTCCCCTACCCGTAATCCAAGAGATTACACTCCCCGATGGTCGTACCATCACCCTAGAAACTGGCCGCATGGCCCGTCAGGCCGACGGTTCGGTCTTAGTCCGCTGCGGCGGCACTGCCCTTTTAGCTACGGTTGTAGCAGCTCCCGAAGCGCGCGAAGGCGTGGACTTCATGCCCCTAACGGTGGAGTACAAAGAGAAGTTTGCATCTGCCGGACGTGTTCCAGGCGGATTTCTAAAGCGCGAAGGCCGCCCAAGCGACCGCGAGATTCTCGTGGCCCGTCTGGTTGACCGCGTGCTTCGCCCTCTCTTTCCGGAGGACTACCACGCAGAGACTCAAGTAATCATCACCCTGCTGTCTTTTGACCCCGAGGTAGCTGCCGACAGTCTTGCCGGTCTTGCTGCATCTGCGGCTTTAGCCGTTAGCGATGTGCCCTTCAAGGGACCCATCTCTGAGGTGCGCGTAGCCCGTGTGAACGGTGAATTTGTAATTAACCCAAGCCCAGCGCAGCTCGAAGAAGCAGACATCGAAATGATGATCGGAGCCTCCAGCGACAGCGTAGTAATGGTCGAAGGTGAAATGAATGAGGTTTCTGAAGGCGAGATGCTCGAAGCGATTCGCGTTGCCCACGATGCGATCAAGGTTCAATGCGCCGCTCAGGTTGCTCTTGCAGCCCACGTAGAAGGAGCAAATCCCAAGCGTACCTACAACCACGAGAGCCACAATCCCGAGCTGAAGAAGCGCGTCCACGACGCCACGTACGCCGGAGCTTTTGAGGTGGCCGGCCGAGCGCTGACCAACAAAGCCGAGCGCAGTGCTGCGTTCAAGGCGGTCTTTACCGAGTTCATGGCCACCATGACCGAAGAAGAAAAAGCCCAGCACGCTTCACTCGCCAAGGTTTACTACCACGAGGTAGAGTACCAAGCGATGCGGAATCAAATTCTTGAGAACGGCAAGCGCCTCGACGGACGATCCACGACTGAAATCCGCCCGATTTGGTGCGAGACTGACGTGCTTCCTGGTCCGCACGGATGTGCCCTGTTCACCCGCGGAGAAACGCAATCGTTTACTACCGTTACCCTGGGTACTGCCCTGGACAGCAACCGTATTGACGCCGCCACCTTTATGGGCGACGAGCGCTTTTACCTGCACTACAACTTCCCTCCTTTTTCTACGGGAGAGGCGCGCATGCTCCGAGGAACCAGCCGCCGCGAAATCGGTCATGGCAACCTGGCCCAGCGAGCGCTTAAGAAGATGATTCCGGCCGAGAATGCCTACACGATTCGCATCGTTTCGGATATTCTTGAATCCAACGGTTCCAGTTCTATGGCCACGGTTTGTGCGGGAACGCTCGCACTGATGGACGCCGGTATTCCTATTACGCGTCCGGTTAGCGGAATCGCGATGGGCTTGATTACCAACCCTGAGACCGGCAAGTTTGCCGTACTAAGCGACATTCTTGGCGACGAGGACCACTTGGGAGATATGGACTTTAAGGTTACCGGTACTGCCAATGGCATCACCGCTTGCCAAATGGACATTAAGATTCAAGGTTTGAGCTTTGAGATCATGGAGCAAGCGCTTAACCAAGCCCGCGACGGACGTGCCCACATTCTAGCCAAGATGCTAGAGGCTGTGCCTGCAGTGCGCGTTGAGCTGAAGGCTCACGCCCCAAAAATGGTTCGTCTTGAGATTCCAAAGAACTTTATTGGCGGCGTCATCGGGCCCGGCGGTAAGGTCATTCAAGGCATTCAGGCTGAGACAGGAACAACCATCACCATTGAAGAAGTGGGAGACTTTGGTCGCGTAGAAATTAGCGGTATTGACCCTGACGGAATGCGACGCGCTGAAGAAATTGTGCGCGGAATTTGCTTCATCCCCGAGATTGATAAGATCTACGAAGGAGTAGTTCGCGGCGTTCAAACGTTTGGCGTGTTTGTAGAAATTGGTCGCAATACCGAGGGTCTACTGCACGTTTCAGAAATGGACTGGAAGCGCATTGAGAATCCGTCGGACCTCTACCAAGAGGGAGACCGTGTTCAAGTCAAACTGCTTAGCGTAGACGATAAGGGCAAGCTTCGCTTGTCTCGTAAGGCACTGCTTGAGAAGCCTGAAGGCTATGTGGAGCGCGAAGAGCGTCCGCGCGAAGACCGAGGACCCCGCGAGCCGAGAGGCGACCGTGGAGACCGTGGCGGACGCGACGGATACCGCGACCGCGGACCCCGCAGCGAGCGTCCTGCTCGTGAGGAGCGTTCTGAGGGTGGCGACAGCGAGAGTTCCCCATCAGAAGGCGGAGAAAACCGTGAAGACCGTGGCCGCAGCGAGCGCAGCCGTCCCCGTGGCGAGCAGCGTCCTGACCGAGGCGACCGCCCAGCACGCGAAGATCGTCCGCGCGGCGAAGACCGCCCAGCACGCGAAGACCGCCCAGCACGCGAAGACCGTCCAGCACGCGAAGACCGCCCAACTAGGGACGATCGTCCGCGAGCCGAAGGAAATCGTGGAGGAGGAAACCGTGGAGCCGGTGGACCAAACCGTGGCGGAAGCCGCCCCGGAGGTGCAAACCGTGTGAAGCGCAACGATTCGCCCAAGGAACCAGAACGCAAGGGCTTTTTTAGCTCGCTTTTTGGCAGCCGCAATAAATAATTAAGTCAATTATTCGTTTAATTTTAGCGTTCTAAGAATCCGCCCATGCGTCAGTTAAAGATCACCAAGCAGGTCACCAACCGCGAAACCGCTTCGCTGGACAAATACCTGCAAGAGATTGGTAAGGTTGAGCTCATTACCGCCGACGAGGAGGTGGAGCTTGCCCAGCGAATCAAAGCAGGTGACCAGCGCGCGCTCGAGAAGTTGACCAAGGCCAACCTTAGGTTTGTTGTTTCGGTCTCGAAGCAGTATCAGAATCAAGGCCTTACGCTACCTGACTTAATTAACGAGGGCAACCTCGGCTTGATTAAGGCGGCACAACGGTTTGACGAAACGCGCGGATTTAAGTTTATCTCCTATGCGGTTTGGTGGATTCGCCAATCGATTCTTCAGGCCTTGGCCGAGCAGAGTCGTATTGTGCGCCTTCCGCTGAACAAGATCGGATCCATAAACAAGATCAACAAGGCCTATGCCTCGCTCGAGCAGCAGCACGAGCGTCCGCCCAGTGCCGAAGAAATTGCCACCCGACTCGAAATGAGTGAAATGGACGTGAAGGAGTCCTTGCGCAACAGCGGAAGGCACGTGTCCATGGATGCTCCGCTTGTCGAAGGCGAGGACAGCAACCTCTACGACGTTTTGAATTCGCACGACAGTCCGAATCCTGACGACGACTTGATGGTAGACTCCCTCCGCACTGAGATTGAGCGATCGCTGTCTACCCTGACGCCTCGCGAAGGCGACGTAATTCGACTTTACTTCGGACTCAACGGGCAGCACCCTTTGACGCTCGAGGAGATTGGCGAAAAGTTTGACCTCACGCGCGAGCGTGTTCGCCAAATAAAGGAGAAAGCGATTCGGCGTCTTAAGCACGCTACGCGAAGCAAGATTCTTAAGACCTACTTGGGTTAAGACGAAGGCTGTACCTTAGTGGGCATGAATGCTGCCTCACTCAAATTACTAACCGCAATGGCTTTGGCTGCTGCGGTTTTTTCATGTTCACCCGCCCAGAAAGCCCTTCGCCGAAGCGCCAAGCTCGAAGAGTCGGGCTTGTCGTACGAAGCCACAATTTCGGCCCTTGAGGCCCTTGAAGCCAAGCGGACCAACGTCAACGCCGCCGCCGAGGTCAAGCGCCTGGGTAATCGCGAGGTGGCCCTTCAGGTAGCAGAATTTCGCAAACTAAACTCGGCTGGCGAAACCGTGGGGGCCCTCGACGCCTACGTGCGCGCTAAGGACCTTGAGGACCGTACCAACCGTGCCGGCGTGCTGCTGACCGGAACCGCCGAAGCCGCCAGCGAATTCGCAAGCGCCCGCGCTGGCCACGTAGCCAAGCTGCGCCGAGAAGGAGCCTCCGCCCTTGCAGCCCAGGACTACGACGGAGCCGAACGCTTGCTCACGCAGGCCCTGAAGTACGACCCCGACAACGAGGTGCTCCGCGGAGAATGGCGCGAAGCGGTTGCAATACCAATGTACCAGGAAGGGATTCGACGTCTTCAAAACCGCATGTGGCGTGGGGCCCACGACCAGTTCGGGGCCATGGAGGCCAAAATTGGAACTACCTACCGAGACAGCCGCGCCCTCATGGATTCAGCCGTGGCAGCGGGCCGCGTGACGGTCGGGCTTCGCGACGTCATTGCCCCTACCCGCCAAGAGATGAATCTAGCGGTTGGACTCCGCGGCGAGCTATTCAGCCAGGTTCGTGCCTTGAACGACCCCTTCATCGAGTGGGTTGACTGGTCGGAGCAGGCGCGCTTTGCTGCGACGACTCAGCCCGACTACATTATAGAACTTGAAATGACCGACTGGACTGAGGTCCCGGGCACAATGACGCGCTACGAGCGCCAGGGCTACCGTCGTGAAACCTATGACGTGAAGCAGCCCGACGGCACCACCAAGAAGGAGGAGCGCTTCATCAAGGTGCTCTACTACGACGTCGATTACCGGGTCTTTGTGCGCGGAGCACTTAACGCCAAGCTGATGCAGGGCAACCGCATTTTAAGCCAGCGCGAGGTCTCGGAGCAGATGGAACGCATCATTGCCAGCTCGGAATACAGCGGCGACGCCAGCAACCTCTACCCCGGGCAATGGTCGAGCATTCAAGAAGACAAGCCCGGCGACCGCGTGAACCGCGGCTCAAAATCCAGCCTTGACAGTCGCTTTCGCACGCGATTTGACCCGTCGGTGGTTCCGACTATGCGCGACCAGGTGCGGCTTGCTCTCGCCGCCAAAGCAGCCAGAGAGCTACGGGGGGCGATTGCAGACCCGAGCTTCATGCCCTAGCCAGCAGCTAACAACTAGTAACTGGCTGAAGTGCCGTAGGCGCAAAGCCCCGTCACTTGCATTTTTTGCGTACATCTTAAACATAGGTTGCACGGTTTGCCGAATAGTTTTTGGTAGCTTCGGCAAACCTAAACGCATCTTAATGTCTTCACTTCGCGCGATTTGGCGCTTATCCGCGGCCTGCTGGCTCTTTGCGCTGCTGGCGCTTAGCTTGCCCCTGATTCGCCTTGTAGGCGGTCCACGACGGGCCCACCGCTTCTTTTTGGGCTGGATTGGGGCGATGCACCGCAACCTGAACCTCAAAGTGGAACGCATCGGGGACTTACCCAATGAACCAAGCATTTTGATGGGCAACCACCCCTCGTACCTCGACATCTTTTTGTGCTACGACCGAAGGCCCACCGCAATCGTAGCCGCGAGAGAGTTTAAATGGTTTCCATTTGTGGGATGGGCGGCCCAGGCCATTGGCGCAATCTGGGTGCAGCGCAAGTGCCCCGAATCTAGAAAGCTTATTGTTCCTTGCATTCTCGAGGCCTTGCGAGCTCAACGCAGCGCATTTCTTTTTCCTGAGGGACGCACGACAGACGGGGTGCTTCCGAGCACCGTGCGCGTGGGCATGTTTAAGGCGGCGGCCGAGGCGGGCGTTCCGGTGACGTATGTCGCTATCCGCTACAGCACCCGCAAAGCCGCCTACTTTCACGATTTAAAAGGCGGATTCATTCCGCACCTATTGAGGCATTTGTGGACGCTGCTTCGCGAACCCCAGATTGCGGTTTCGCTCCGCTACAGCCGTCCGCAGCGCTTGACCTGCCCTGAGCGCGGAATGCAGAGGTTTGAAAACTTCGTGCGGTGGCACCTTCGGCGCGACGTACCTTTGAGGACTGCGCACGCAGGCTTTGGGGCTGACCGGTTTTGACAGCAGGCCGAGGCGGTGTGTAAGCATGCCGAGCTATCCTGATGTCGCTCGTTAAAAGATGCAGGGAACAACAACAGGCGAGTACAACTACGCTCTTGCCGCTTAATTTTCTAATTGAAGATTAGGCTTGTTTCGCGCCAGGCGTGAAAGCAGGACATCCCTCGAAATCCCGGTCCCACGGAGTTCGATTAAGGGGTGCCGAAAATGAGGGAACCGGAAGCCACCGGCCACTGAGGGCTTCTTAAATTTTAGTGGCTAAGCTTAGGGTAGGGTGTGGATCCCCGGCCTTCGGTCGAAAAGTAATGACCCACTAAGCATGTAGAAAGCACATGGTTTCCTTGTTTGGACGTGGGTTCAAATCCCACCAGCTCCACAGGTTGATTACAGTGACCAAAGAAAGCGCCCCTCGGGGCGCTTTTTCATTAAAATCGAGCGCCCCTAAGGCAGTTATGGCTTCTTGACGCGCACGTCGGTGGTAGCAACCGCCCTAATGCTGCCATTCTGGTAGATTGGGACCGAGCGCGTCTTCATCCAAATATCGCCGCCGCCTTCGTCAAAATAGGGCTCCGTCCAAACGGACGTTGCTTGGTCAATGGGAGCTCGAAGCCATGACTGGCTGTTGATTTGGTAGGCGGAATCCATTAAACCGCTGCTGTACACCAGTTCCACTCCATCCGGACGGTAGATGTAGGGGCTGCTGACCACCAGGCCGTTGGTGTCGAGCAGGGCAACCGTGGCGCCATAGAAGACACTAGGGTGCGAACCCAGGTAGGTGGCGATGCGGACTTTGAGCGCTGAAGTATCGGTCGGGAGGCTAGCCTCAAGCTCCGAGGCAAAAACCGCGAGCTCCTGGGCTACGAAGGCTTGGTCGTCGGAGTCGGCAGCAGGGACTTTTTGACAGGCCGTGAGGGCAAGAGCAAAAACGGCTGGAATAAAAAAGCGAATGTTCATAAAGGTTGTTTTTATAAAGATAGGCGATTGAGTCCGCACTGCTCTCGATCAACGGGCGATGCGAATTGGATAGGGTACAAAAAAACCGGCCCCGCGAGGGGCCGGTTCCGTTTAAAAACGTTTTAAGCACTTAGCGCACCACCTGCAAGGGCAAAGTTTGCACGCTACCCTCGGCCTCAACCTGCACGAAGTACAGGCCACTGGACCACTGAGCAAGACTCAGCACCAATTCTGTTCCGCCCTCGGCAGAACCGCTGGCAAGCGACTGCCCCATGGCATTGATCAGGCGGTAGGTGCATGTACCAGCCACCTTACTCAAATCCACACGAACCAAGTCGTTGGCGGGGTTGGGGAACAAGCGTACCGAACGCAGTCCGTCTTCGCCCATGCCGATTCCGCTCGAGGTCAAATCAACCGACTGGTAAATCTCCTTGGTGGACATGTCTTGAATCCAAACCATGACGCCGAGGTCGTTAAAGTCCTCAACCGTGTGGGCCACTGCGTGGTCCACTGGAGCCGAAGCATTAATTGGCAGCGTGTAGGAACCATTGAAGGTGTAGGACAGGTTGGCTGTCTGCATCACTCCGTCGGTGAGATTGCTAAGCGCTGTTCCGTTTGCGTCGGGAACCAACTTTTTCATCACCTTGTAGAATACGGTCTCACCGTTGGACTTGACATTCTGCGTAGTAGACTTCTCATAAATTGCAACCTGAAGCGAAAGCGCCTTGGTGGTGCTCACGAGCGGAGTGGTGTTGATGACCATGTCTACCTTCTTGGTAGCCGCGTCAACCGTATAATAACCCGCTAAATTCATGAAGGACGGAACCCCCTTGTACTGGTTGAGGATGGGCTGGGTGATTTGACCCGCATGACCGTTCCAACCGCCATCAATTTGGGCGTTGGGAACGGAATTCACTCCATAAAGGGTACGCTTAGCCGCGGCCTCTAAGGTATAGTAAGGGTCGCCGGTTCCGGGCCAGCTCATCTGGTACTTAATGTAGTTGTAGTCTCCGGCGGTTTGGGCGTCCATGAGGTTTTTGAAGGTCGTATTGGCCGGAGCACAGGGTGCGCAGGTCGACGAGCTGAACACTTCGATGAGCGGACGGCGCACCGCGATGCTGTTGACCACCACGACCTGCTTGGTCACCGTGTCGTTGCTCGGGTCGCTATCGGCCTGACCGTTGGGGTTTGAGGTCCAAAAGTCGACGGTATAGGTTCCCACCGCAGTAGGCGTCCAAGCCTGGGGGTGCGTAAGCGTTGCCGTGGCGGCAGAAGCAACGTTGAGGGTAGATACGGTTCCGCTCACGGGCGTTCCTCCGTTTACACGGTAGTTCAGGGTTGCACTGGTGATGGCATTGCTTCCGCCGTTGAGGAACTTGGCCGTCATGGTAAACGGAGCCTGGCCCAGCACCAAGAAGTCATCCACAGTTACCTCGTTGCCGATGAAGTTGTTGGCAAGCTGTACCCCGGGGATAAACTCGTAGTACCTATTGTCTGCAGGAGTGGCATCGGTACCCGCCTGAATGGGCACACTGGGCGAACCCGCCACCGAGTAGGCCGTAGTGCTGTTGACCTGAATTCCAACTGAAAGAGTCGCACCCGTGCAAGCATTGCGCTGGTCCACTACATAAATTTTATTAGTAGTCTCTTCAAGTACCATGGACCAGTAGGTCCAGCAGGTGCTGCCCACTTGGCCGAACGACGAGAACATCACCCACTGCTGGCGGTTCGGGGCGGTTCCGAAGGTCTTGGTCACAATGAGGTCGTTGGTTCCGACCGAAGCCAGACCCCAGATGCACACGGAATTGTTGGGTATGCTTGCGTCGGGCAATGCAGCCTTAGTGTAGCTCGGAGCCGTAGCGGCAGCCACATCAAAGGTTAAAATCCCTGAAGTAGAAACCTTAAACTGGGTTACTGCGCTGCCATTAAACTGAAAAGCGAAGGGAAGCGTTTGGGTAGACGACCAAGCGGGCGTGGCCGCTGGAGCGGTAGAAATAGCCGTCCACGTTGTGGATAAACCGCCGCCAACAGGGTATTCAGAGTCGGCATTGAGTCCGCCTGGATTGCCGTTAATGGTGCTGGGCAGGTAGTAGTACTGGGCTGAGACCGAGGCCCCAGCGAGCAGAAAAACCAAAATAATAAGGGTGCGTAGGATGTTGCGCATGGGTGATTTAAAATTAATTTAAAGCAAACATAGGCTTTAATGAGCACAAAATCCACAATGCATCAACGCCAAAAGCCAGGTAGGGCCCTGAAGGTTGGCACAAGCCCGCTCCGCAAAATTCGCCTACTTCAGGGAGCCCGTCATCGCTAGCGGGAACTTTGCCTCTAAGTCCTTAATCCACAGTGCCTCCAAATGCTTTTGGTAGTCTGCAATGACCTGACCTCGGCATTCACTCAAGGCCTTGGGTCCTGCAGGAATGCGCTCGGTGGCGACTAGAACGTAGTTCATTCCGTCGGATTCAAAGGGCCCTTTAACCATGTCTTTGCCCTCGAATTTGGCCATAATCCTTTGCATGGCATTCTTGCCCTCGCTGCCGAGAACTACCTTCTCTACCGTGGTAAAGTTCACCAGCTCCTCCTTGGAATTAATGACCGTCTCAATCTTGGCCAGTGGTGCCTTGCTCAATGCCAGGTTGGCGGCCTTCTTGAGGGCGGCCACATTGGTGCTGTTCAGCACGCTTCCGCTAATTCGCTCCGGCCATTGGTAGTCGGCACGATGTAGCTCAAAAAATGAATTCAAACCCAGGCTGTCGGTAGAGGCCTTGTCCCAAACGTACTCTCGAGTCAACTCAAAGACCAGAATGCCTTCTCGATACTCTTGAGCAAGAAAGCGAAACTCGGTATTCTGCATCGGCAACAGTTTCTCGGCCTCCTCAAGGACCAATGCCTTTACCCATTCGTTGTAGCGCTTCATCAAGATGGCTCGATCCACCTGGCCTTCTCCGGACTTTCTCAGGGTAGGCAGGGCATCCAGGCCACGCAGTACTCGGCCGTCGGGATGCACTTGAGTCCGGTAGGAAAGCAATTCTGCCTTTGCGGCCTTGTCTACCCCCTTGTTTTTAAGCAAGGAAGCCATTAAGCGTTCTAAATTCTGCTCGCTAACCTTTAGCTGGTACTCCCGCTTCAAGCGCTCCAAATAGGCTTTTTCGGAGGCGTTGGAACGCTCATCGCGTCGCACTTTTTGGCTAAGCTGGCGCTCTGACTCAGCCCTTGAAGGAACGGGGCTCTGCCCGTTGCGCTGAATAATATGCCAACCCAGCTTGGTTTTAACCGGCATGCTGTAGGAACCGTCCTCGGTGAGCAGGAATGCCGCATCCTCGAACTCCGGGAGCATCTGATTGATGCCAAAGGGAGCCAAGCGCCCGCCTTGCTTAGACGTCGTAGGATCTTCGCTGTACTTGAGTGCCGCCGCCGCAAAAGGTTCGCCCCCTTGAAGCTTGGCATACACATCGTTAATCTGCTTTTGTGCATCGGGATTGGGGTCTGACTCGGTATCGAGAATCAAAATATGCGAAGCCTGCATAATGCTGCGGGCGGGGCGCTGGGCCGTCTTCTTGATCAGGTGGTAGCCAAACTGCGAGCGGATTGGGCCGACCACTTGGCCTTCAGAGGCAGTGTAAACCGCCGACTCAAAGGGGTATACCATACTAAAGACGGTGAAAAAACCCAAATCGCCTCCGCGCTCTGCGCTGTAGGTATCGGTGCTCAAGGAGGCAAGGGTCTCAAAAGGCTCTCCGCGATTCAATCGGTCTTTGATGGCCATCAGGCGGTTGTATGCCTTGAGGGTGTCGCTGGGCAAGGCGTCTTCAGCGCAGTCTACCATGATATGGCTTGCGCGCACGTCGTACTGCATGCGTTCGTAGGCCTCGTCAATTAGGCGTTCGTCCACGCTTTTATCGGTCAGGTAGGGCTTGAGGAGCTGCTTGTAGTAGCCATTGTACTCGGCCAAAAAGGAGGGCATCGTGTCGCGACCCAAGAACTCTGCGAAGGCCACCTTGCGCTTGAAATTCACATAGAGGTCCAAGTATTCCGACTCGGTTTTGGGATCAATGCTCGCACCGACTTCCCTGTTCTTGCCGTAGACATAGTCAAATTCAGCCTTGGTAACGGACTTGGGTCCCACTCGAAACAAATCCTGTGCGCCGGCGCTCAGGGAGGCCACTGCAAGGGCCAGGATGAAGGTTGCTTTTTTCATAGACTGCCAAATTTACGGCACAGGCTTTGCCCTTTAGGCGAATTTGACCTAAATTGAAGTCCGCCATGAAAAAAATCCTTAACCCCGCCGCTTTGCTTTTGGCAGCATGCCTGCTTTTGGCGCGGACTACCTTGGCTGCGCAGGACTCCGTCTCCTGGACTTCGTTGGAGGAGCGGTACCAGTCTGTTTTGGGCCAAACCTACCGCTCTGGCGGAATAAATCCGGGGGGATTCGACTGCTCCGGACTTCAGAAGTACCTTTTTAAGGCCTACGGCTATACCATGCCGGCGAGCAGCTCGAGCTATGCCAATTGGGGGCGCAGCATTGAGCGCGACAGCATAAAGCCTGGTGATTTCTTGCTTTTTGCGGGGCGGAGCGCCGGAAGCATTGGGCATGTTGGCCTTTGCGTGGGGCGTGCCGAGGGCAAAATTCTCATGCTGCACTCTGCCACCCATAGCGGAGTACTAATTGAAAATTGGGTCGGACAGTCCTACTACGAGCGCAGGTACGCCGGGGCACGACGCGGAATCGCGTTCCGCTTTGAAGACGAAGCCTCGGAGGCCAGCGGCCCTATCGCCGCCCAAGACCCCGAAAAGGCATTGTAGGGATGATATCGCCTGCCCATTAATCCCGCTGCGAGTGCCGCGCAGGGCTACCTTTGAGCATGCGAATTTTAGGCCTACTCCGCGAGGGGAAAATACCGTCGGACCAACGTGCCGTACTGAATCCGGCCCAATGCCAGGAACTGCTTAAAAGCCACCCCGACTGGGAGATTTGGCTGCAACCCAGCAGCCGTCGCGCCATTGCCGACGCAGACTATGCCGCAGCCGGATGCCGAATTGCCGAAGACCTAAGTGCTTGTGAATTAATTATTAGCGTCAAAGAAGTTCCGGTGGAGCAGCTTGTTCCGGGGGCGACGCACGTCTTCTTTAGCCACACCTACAAGCGACAAGAATACAACCGCGGCCTCCTCCAGGCCTGCCTTGACAAGAAGGTGCGCCTAATTGACTGGGAGCTTCTGCGCCGCAAGGGCAAGCGGCTCATCGGGTTTGGGGAATATGCGGGCCTGGTTGGTGCCTACGAGGCCCTTAGGGGCTGGGGAATTCAGCGCGGAACCTGGTCTTTTACTCCGGCTGCTTCGCTCGCTCGCGTGGCCGCCTTAAAATCAGAACTTGCCCAGCATGCTTGGTCGCCCGACGCTCGAGTGGTCGTCACCGGGGTTGGCCGAGTGGGCCACGGAGCCTCAGAAATGCTGCGATCCGGAGGATTTCGCGAGGTTTCTGCTGCAGATTTTTTGAAGAATCCCGTGGGACCCTGCTTCACAGTTCTTGGCGCAGAACGTTACGCAGCGCGGAAGAGCGATGGGGGCTACGACCGCGATGAATTCCGTACGAAACCCGAACTATACCGCTCGGCATTGGCTCCCTACCTCGAAGTGGCTCAGGTTTACCTGCCCTGCCATTTTTATGCAGCGGGAGGCCCGGCGTTTTTCACCGCCAACGACCTGCTTCGCCCCGAGAACCGGCTGGAGTTTGTCGGCGACATCTCCTGCGACATAGCCGGCCCGGTGCCCTGCACGCTGCGGGCCAGCAAGGGAGAAGATCCGTTCTACGGCTGGGATCCCCGCACGGGCCTTGAGGTTACCTTGGGAAGCCCCGGGAGCATCGGAGTTTTAGCCGTAGACAACCTGCCCAGTCAGGTTCCGGCCGACGCCACCGAGGGTTTTGGTCGCGCTTTTATCGACGAGGTATGGCCGCAGTGGCTGCAGCAAGACCCCGAAGGCATTTTGGCCGACGCTACCGAGTGCGACCATGGAGCGCTAAGGCCCGATTTTGCCTACTTGGCCGGCTACGTTTCGGCGATGGAAACCGCCGCACCGCCTGCTGCGCTGCTTGCCGAGCGGATTGAGTCCGCACTAGAGGATGCGCTGGCCAAGCTCCGCGAGCTCGCCTCGTCACAAGAGGAGCCCACTTTTGCCAATACCGTAGTGGCTATTGAGCTCATGACCAAGGATTTGGATGCCCAAACTACGCTGTTGTTTAATGCCTTGAGTGCCGCATCCAACGAAGAACTTCAGGCTCTGGCCCGCGAGGTCCAGCCCAAGCTCGCAGCCCTGAGCAACTCTTTGCTCACCAACGAGGCCCTCTTTAGTCGCCTTTCGGCGGTGAGCCTGCCTGCGAATGCTTCGGCCGAAGAACGCATGCTCTTGGCCCAGAGCCTCAAGGCCTTTGAACGCCACGGAGCCCGTTTGGATTCCGCTGCAAAGGCAATACTTCTTGAACTCGATCAATTTTTGGGAACCGAGAGTCTGGCCTTTAGCGATAATTTGCTGAAAGACAGTGAAACCTGGTACCATGCCCTGGCCGAAGCGCCCGCAGGATTGCCCGACTGGGCCCTGGAGCAAGCTGCCGATGCCGCAAAGCAGCATTCCCTAAGCGAAGGCTATGCGGCAACCCTGGACGCGCCGAACTACCTGGCCTTTATGACTCATGCCGACAGCCCTGCCCTGCGCGAACTGCTTTGGCGAGCCTATTCGCAGCGCGGGGCGCGGGGAGACGAGCGCGACAACCGCCAGCGCGTGCTCGACCTCGCTGCCAAGCGCCTGGAGCGAGCCCAGTTGCTCGGTTTTGCCAGCCATGCAGAGTATACGGTTGCCGAGCGCATGGCCTCTAGCCCTGAAACCATCAACGCCTTTTTGAAGGACCTGCTCGACAAGGCTCGGCCTGCAGCAGTCCGCGAAGCAGAAGATTTAAGGCAATTTGCCGCGCGCGAACTCGGATTAACGAACCTGCAGCGATGGGATTTAGCCTACGCTACCGAGCGCTATAAATTGGCCAAGCTGGACTTTGACGACGCGGTGACCAAGCCCTACTTCCCGCTGCCGCGGGTTGAAGAATGGGTTTTTGACCTTGCGAAAAGGCTCTATGGACTTGAGGTAAAGCCTGCTCCCCACAACCCAAGCTACCACCCCGATGCCCAGGCATGGGAGGTTTGGGACTCTTCTGCGGCCTTTGTGGCCCATCTTACCACCGACTGGCACCCTCGCAAGGGCAAGCGGGCTGGGGCATGGATGACCTCCTACCGTTCGGCCCACACCGATGCTTCAGGACGCGAGGTGCGCCCGGTAGTGAGTCTGGTGGGTAACTTCAGCAAGCCCAGTGCCGAGGCACCCGCCCTGCTCACTTTTAACGAAGTACTCACGCTCTTTCACGAGTTTGGGCATGGCCTTCATGGAATGCTGGGCAAGGGTTCCTACGCAAGCTTGACGGGCACCAGCGTGCGTTGGGATTTTGTAGAGCTGCCCTCACAAATCATGGAAAACTGGTGCTATGACCCGGCCGAACTGGCCATTTGGGCCCGACACTATGCCACCGGGGAGGCTATGCCTGATGACCTGGTGGAGCGTATTGCCCAAAGCCAGACCTTTTTGGAGGGTCTAGCTACCCTTCGCCAGCTCAGTTTTGCACTGCTCGACATGGCCTGGCACGACGCGCGGACCGCTCCAAGCGATCTTGCCGCCTTCGAGGCCAAGGTTTTTGAACCCCTTGACCTTTGGCCCAGCGTACCCGGGAGCTGCATTTCGTCGAGCTTTAGCCACATTTTTGCGGGCGGATACAGTGCGGGCTACTACAGCTACAAATGGGCGGAAGTCTTGGACGCCGACGCCTACGGCTTCTTTAAGGAGCATCCCGACCAGGCCGCCAAGGGTTTTAGGGCCCTGCTCGAGGCTGGAGGCAGCATTGACCCCATGGAACTCTACGTGGCCTTTAGAGGGCGCAAACCCAATGCAGAAGCCCTTCTGCGCAGGGCCGGACTCGCTTTAACCGATTGAACCGTGGCAGAAATTCGCGCTAAAAAACAGCTTGGCCAGCATTTTCTCAAGGATTTAGGGGCCGCGCAACGCACCGCCCTTGCCCTGAGTCTGGCGCAGTGCAGCCAGGCCCTTGAAGTGGGGCCCGGAACCGGAGTGCTTACGCAGTACCTCCTGGAGCGTCCGCTCACCCTTTATGCCGTTGAATTGGATCGGGAGAGCATTCCCGTGCTGCTGAGCAAATTTCCGCAAATCAGTGCTCGGTTGTTTCAAGCGGACCTGCTTCGCTGGCAAGAACCCCCTGAGCTGCTCGAGGCGCCCTTTGCCTTGGTGGGTAACTTTCCCTATAATATTTCGACCCAAATTCTCTTTTGGATGCTGGAGCGCCGGAACCGAATTCCCGAAATGGTGGGCATGTTTCAGCGAGAGGTGGCCGTGCGAATTTGCAGCGGGCCGGGCAATAAGGACTACGGAATCACGAGCGTACTTGCCCAGGCCTACTACCGCTGCGAGTACCTCTTTACCCTGGAACCGGAGGCCTTTGACCCTCCGCCCCGGGTTAAGTCAGCCGTGATTCGGCTTGAGCGCTTGCCCAAAGACCCTCCCGTTCCCTACCGCGACCTTGCGCTAGTGGTTAAAACTGGCTTTGGACAGCGGCGCAAAACCCTGCGCAACGCGCTTAAATGCCTTACCTTTAGCTCGCCAGATGCGCTAGAATCGGTGGCCAACCTGCGGGCCGAGCAGCTAGGTGTCGACCAATTCATCGCTCTGGCCCAAGCCTTGCGTCATGACTCCGACCCACACCCAAGATCTGCGCGTTGAATTGCGCAACCTGCTCGCTCAAGGGCAGGACTCTGCGGTGCTCGACCTTTTGGACGGGCTTCACTCGGCCGACGTAGCTGAAATAGCAGGAGAACTCGAAATCACCGAGGTTCTTGCCATGCTTCAGCTCATGCCTGCAGAGCGCTGGACCGATATTTTAGTCTACTTTGAAGACGACGTACAGTCCGAAATCCTAGAGAATTTTACCGGCAAAGAAATCGCCGAGGTCGTACTTGAAAACATCGATTCCGACGACGCCGCCGACCTTATGGCCGACCTGTCGGACGAAAAAAAGCGCGAAGTCCTTCAAAATATTGGCGACATTGAGTACGCCAAAGACCTAGCCGACCTCCTTACCCACGCCGAAGGAACGGCCGGAGCCCTAATGGCTACCGAAATGGTCAAGGTGAACGAGAATTGGACGGTGAGCCGCTGCGTTCGCGAAATGCGTCGCCAAGCCGAAGAGGTCGAGGTGGTACACGCGGTCTATGTCATTGACGACCATGATATTTTGCTCGGATCGCTCTCGCTTAAAAAACTACTGACCACCGGAGCCAAAACGCCCATCACGGGGGTTTACGACCGGTCGGTCCGCGCCGTAACCTCGACCACCGACGAGGTCGAAGTAGCTCGAATCATGAACAAATACGACCTTTTTGTGGTGCCCGTGGTCGACGACATGGGCCGCCTGCTCGGCCGCATCATGATTGACGACATCGTGGATGTCATGCAAGAAGAAGCCGATAGCAACTACCAGCTCATGTCGGGTCTGTCGGACGACGTAGACCAAAACGACGGCCTCTTTGCCATGACCCGAGCGCGACTGCCCTGGCTTTTGGTCGGGCTAGTGGGCGGAATCCTCACCTCGACCGTCGTCGGCCGGAACGAAGGGGAACTGTCGCTGATTCCACAGCTTGCCTTTTTTATGCCCCTAATCGGTGCCATGGGCGGCAACGTCGGGGTACAGTCCTCGGCCATCGTCGTTCAGGGGCTTGCCAATTCCAGCCTCCCGGGCACCCTGCTGCAGCGACTTTCGAGGGAACTCGGGGTTGGACTCCTCAACGGAATGCTCTGCGCGACCGCCATTTTAGCCTATTCCTGGGCGGCCGGACACGGGCTCATGTTTGCCGTTGCCGTCGGCAGCTCGCTTTTGAGCGTCATCATTTTTGCGAGCCTTTTTGGCACCGCCGTCCCCTGGGCCCTGAACCACTACGGTATTGATCCGGCATTGGCCACGGGTCCCTTTATAACGACAACCAACGACATCCTTGGGCTCAGTATTTACTTTGCCATCGCCAACGCCCTGCTGTAATGAGGGCTGTGCTCGTCGACACCACCCATCCCCTTCTCGAAGAAGGTCTTGCCGGCCTGGGCTACGATCTGGTGCGCTGCTATGCATTACCTAGTGCGGACCTTCCCCTTGCCGAAGCCACAGGCCTTGTGCTTAGAGGCCGCATCAGGGTAGACGCGGACCTGCTCGACCGCGCACCCCGCTTGCGCTGGATCGCCCGCTTTGGAAGCGGAATGGAACACATAGATTGCGCTACCGCGTCCGCACGAGGAATCGCCTGCCTGAGTGCGCCCGAAGGCAACGCTAGGGCCGTTGCCGAGCATGCGCTGGGCATGCTCCTGTCGCTGACCAAGCGCCTTGCATGCGCTAACCGAGAGGTAATTGATGGTCAATGGAACCGGGCCGCAAACACCGGCTGGGAGCTTCGAGGAGCATGCATAGGCATCGTGGGCTACGGCAATACGGGACCGGCCTTTGCCGAAGTTCTCAAAGGCATGGGAATCCGCCTGCTTGCGCACGACAAGTACCGCACTGGCTTCGAGGGCGAGTCGAGCATCGAGCAGATACAGGCCGAGGCCGACGTCATTAGCTTTCACCTGCCTCTGGCAGCCGAGACCAAGGGCTACGCCGACTATAATTTTTGGAACCGTTGCCAGCGCAAACCCTGGGTAATTAACACCAGCCGTGGAAGCATTATGCCTCTTGACGACGCCTACCGAGCGCTGCAAGAAGGGCTCATCAGCGGCCTTGCACTAGACGTTTTAGACATTGAACGGAGTAATCTCGAAGGTTTATCGGCCTTACCCGAATTTTGGAATGATTTTGTAAACCATCCTAATGTGCTGATTACGCCGCACATAGCCGGATGGAGCAGCCAAGCCTTTGCCCAAATGGCAGAAATTTTAGTAAATCGCGTCGCTAATGTTGCGTAATGTTAATTTAGTGTTAACTTCGAGTAACATTAACTTAACATACGGACGCCATGAAACAGATTTTTCTAGCTGTGGCGCTGTTGACATCCGGCTTGGTTCTTCAAGCTCAGGACCTGCGCCCCGACAACAACCCCAGTAGTAAAGAACGCATGACTATTGCCGAACTCGGCGATCGCACGGAGTACACTAAATACTATGCGAATGGTCAGATTAAGGAACGAGGCTACTACCATAATGGCGAGCGCCACGGAATTTTTGTGTTCTACCACGAGTCGGGCAGGGTACTGATTCAAGGTCAGTACTTTCACGACAAAAAGGTCGGCACTTGGCTGACTACCTCCGCCGACCAGAGCCAGCATTACGAGTTGGTTTATGGCCCCAATGGTCGCGTGAGCGCGCAGCTGTGGGCGGCTCAGTAGGGTCAATATTCTAATTTTATTTGCAAAGCCCGGCCCTGCGCCGGGTTTTGTCTTTTTAGCCGCGCCGGTATTTTGCGGCTCCGACAGGAGGCGCGTATCTTCGCTGCTATGCGTTTCTTTTACCTCATTGCTGCCCTCTCTTTGGGCGCTTCAGCCTTCGCCCAACGGTCCTTTCAGGCCATTAACCTTCGGGGCGGAACCGGAACCTCAACCTATGCCGGCGATTTTAATGGTGCATCCTTTGCCGCTGCGGCCAGTGAGGTCCGCGGTCATGCCGCTGCGAGCATTGGATTTCAGTTTCAATCCCGTTGGGAACTAGCCCTTGGACTGGCCTACGGGAGCATTTATGCGCTGTCGACCGAGGGCGTCAATGGATTCAGTGGCATCGACGTGCGTTCCAACTACCTGCAGCCCAGCCTGAGGATTCAAAACTACTCTATGCCCTACGGCCGGTACTGGAAGCGCAACGGCACCGCACCCTATTGGTTTGGTCAAATTTCGGGCATTGTGAGCCAGTCCAGCTACAATACCACCGTTCCCTACCCGGGCGATACCGAGTTTCACGAGGGCAGCAACTATAGCCCTGCCTACGGCGGCGGCATCGGAGTCGTGCATCGCATAAGCGAGCACTGGTCCTGGTTTGTTGAGGGCGCCCTGCAGAACCTGCCTGGCGACCGACTCGAGGGATTTGAGCGGCCCGATCAAGAGGGCGGCGACCTGCTTCTTCAGCTGCGCCTCGGAGCGCAGTACGCCATCTATACCTGGGACTGAGCGGCCTCGAGCTCCTCGAGCACCGGCCTCAGGGTTTCTTGAGGCAGGTCACTGACGTCCATATACATCAGGGCGTCGACGGTATTGAACTCCGGATCTCGATTGAAGGCAATGACCTTGGCATTTTGACCCGCGTACTTTTTAAGGAGCACGGGGAAGCGCAATCCCCTTGGCTCGATGTCAGAAATTAGGCGGTCAAAGCGCTGCATGTCTGCCGGTTCGCTTTGGGCAATAAACTCCCTGTCGCGCTTGCGAAGCCTCAGTCGAAACCTCTTTCTCGGCCTTAAGGACCCTGCCCAGCGTTCGTCTTTAAAGTGCTGGTTTAAAAACCCGAGCATTACCGCTTGGCTATGCCGTGAATAGGAATTTGAGACCGAAACAGTGCCCAGCACATAGCGGAGCTGCCCGGGGTGGCGCAGCAGTACGTGCACAATACCCTTCCATAAAAGATAGAGGGGCATTGGCTTGAGTTGAGCCTCAGGCACCACAAAGGCTCGGCTCATCTCGAGGGTATGGGCAAAAAGTGTGTGGCCCGAAGGGCGTATTTTAAAAAATCCGCTCAGGTAGAAGGACTTGATTCCGCCGCGCGCATAGAGCTCATGGCCCAAACCCAGGCGGTAGGCGCCCAAGATGGCCTGCTCGGATTCGCTCCACAGGATGAGGTGGTGGTATTCCGGGTCAAAGCGGTCGAGGTCGCGGGCCATGCCGCTCCCCTCGCCTACCCCCCTAAAGGTGATTTCGCGCAGTCGACCCAGCTCTTGAATCACCTGCGGAATGCTCCTTCCCTGAGCCAGATAAACCTTTAAATCGCGGTGCTGGGTCAACAAGGCCTCAAGAGCTAGGGCGCTCAGCTCGGCACTAATGACCTGGGGCGAGGCAGGAGCAGGCAGGGCATCCAGACGGCGAAGGGCAAAAAGCCGAAACTTCCAGCGCCGGGATTTGCTTGGCTTTATGGGGCGGAGCTGCCGACGGCGAAGGCGAACCGCGGCGGCAAATTCCGCGTCGGACTGACCGGGATCGGGCTTCATGGCCTTGGCCAGACGCAGGTCAATGCTAAAAAACCATCGCGGCCGTATGGCTTCAATGGGCAGCAAAAGGGTCCGCACGATTGGACCGAGAAGTCCGAGAAGGTAAAAGTGCCAAGACAGCGAGGCGCGAAGGTCGACGGGCATGACCGATGCCTGAACGCTGCGCAAAAAACGCTGGCTCGCCCGAGGCCAGGGCCGATCGTGAATGCCCCATGGCTTGAGGCGCCAAGCCGAAACCTCACCGGCGGGGAACATGATTAGGCATCCGCCCTGCTCCACCCACTGCTTGGCCTCCATCAGGCCGCGCCCGGATGCGTGGGGACTTCGGTATTTGCCTTCAAAGGGATTTACCGCGATGAGGTAGGGCTTAAGGGACTCGATGCGGTTAAGCAAGGCGTTGCCCATTACGCGAACGTCGGGCCGAACGGCCGAAATAATTTGAAGCAGGGCCAGACCGTCCATCGCGCCAAGGGGGTGGTTTGCCGCAAAAACAAGGCCTCCGGTGCGGGGAATTCGGTCTAAGTCCGACGAAAAGTAGCGAAGTTTTATGCCCCGGGATGCGAGCAGTGCACGGGCAAATTCGGGTCCCTTGCGGTCGGCAAAACGGGCGTGCACTCGGTTGACGCGGTGCCAACCCAAAATTCCAAAAAGAATCCAAAGCAGGGCATGCGTGGCCTTGGGCCAACCCAAAAAGCCGCGCACTTCGTCGATGGAAATCAGCGGCTTGGTCTTCATGAGGCTAAGTTAGTCTGGTGCCGTGAGGACCTGAGCAACTTCATGATTTCGTAACACCATGCGAAGCGACCCGCTCGACAGCAGTGCAGCAAGCGCCTCGGCGTCGGGCCGGCGAACAGTGGTCATGCGCAAGCCGAACTCGGCACTGGCTCGGTAGCCTGCATTGAGGCGCTCCAATGCGCGCGGAACCGCGATTCTGTCGTTGTGCACCGCAAACTGGGTCGAGAGGGCACGGTGCTGGGCGGCCCGCACCAAAAGACCTTCTTCGGCAAAAATTCGGTAGACCTCGCTGAGATTCCCCTCCGACAAAAAAGTAAAGTCGCGGCTCGCAACCTCAATGAGCACCTGATTCTCGTGGCGAATCCAGCAGGGAACCTCGGGGCGAAGGGCCGCAAAGGGCCCAACCTCGGTGCCGGCTGCCTCTGGGTTCACAAAGGAGCGAATTTGCAGCAGGGTCCCACCCTGAGCCAGAGGCTGAATGGTCTTGGGGTGAATGATACTGGCTCCATAAAAAGCCAGCTCGATGGCCTCGCGGTAGGGTACCTCCTCGAGGAGGACGGCTCCCTCAAAAACCTTAGGGTCAGCGCTGAGCATGCCGGGAACATCCTTCCAGATGCACAAAACCTTGGCTTGGAGCGACTGGGCAAACACCGCCGCGCTGTAGTCGGAACCTTCACGCCCCAGGGTCGTGGTGCTTTGGTCGGGCGCGGAACCAATAAAGCCCTGGGTCACGGTTACCTCGGCGGGATTTGACAAAGCGTCGAGCACCGCGGCTTGGGTTTGGGACCAGTCTACGCTGGCCCGTCGGTAGGTCGCGTCGGTTCTAAGTACCCTTCGGGCGTCGAGCCAATGGACATCGCGGCCGTCGGCGCGCAGGGCGGCGGCAAAGAGGAGCGACGAGGCGATTTCGCCCAAAGAAACCGTTGCATCGTAGCGCGGATTATAAGCTTGCTCCGAATTCACTTGGTCCGCTTGCGTCCACAGTGCTTGAAGTTGGTCGCGGAGCTCTGGGTCGAGCAGGCCCAATTCTTGGGCAATGCCCTCGTGAAAGCTGGCGATTTCTAGGAGTTCGCGCTGGGCCTCATCGTGCTGGCCCAGCTCGCGGGCCTGAATGAATCGCTCCAGCGCATTGGTCGTTTTGCCCATGGCCGAAACCACCACCAGCAGGGGGGCCTTGCCGTAGTCGCGAACCAGCCGGACCGCGTTGCGCAGGGCCTCGGAGTCTTTGACCGAGGCGCCACCAAACTTAAATACCGACCAATTATGAGGCATAAGGAGGGTATCGAAGGGGAAAGTTCGCCAGGGCCAGCTCGCCGAGGCGGCAGGGAATCCAATCCCGGTTTAGCTCGGCTCCCAAACCCTCATAAAAATCAATTGCGGGCTGGTTCCAGTCCAGGACTTCCCAGTGAAGGCGCTGAGCCCCAATGGACTGTGCCCAAGATACTGCTACTTCTAGGAGCCTGCGGCCCAGGCCTTGGCCGCGGCAGTCTTCGAGCACCACGAGGTCTTCGAGGTGGGCCGTCAAACCCTTCCAGGTGGAGTAGCGTCGGTGGCAGACCACGAGCCCTACGGCCCTTCCCGGGCCTTCGGTGGCCAGCCAGGCTTCGAAGTGTCCGGCCTCAAGGTCCGCCCGCATGATGGCCTCGCTGAGGGTCACCGCATGGGGGGCGCGCTCAAAGTCCGCAAGTACCCGCACTAGGCTGAGCACCGCCGGAATGTCGCCAGCACCCGCCTTGCGTATCAAAAAACCTTCAGAATGCGCCACCACGCAACGAAAGTAATGCACTTCGGCTATCTTTACCGCAACCCTAGACCACTACCTTATGAGTGCAGCGCGCGCTATTACGCTTGGCGAGTACTTGATTGAAAACCAAGAAAAATTTCCCTACGCCAAGGGGGAGTTGACCTCCCTACTCTCGGCAATTCGCTTAGCGGCCAAGGTCGTGAACCGAGAAATCAACAAGGCCGGAATAACCGATATTTTGGGAGCCAGCAGCGAAGACAACGTGCAGGGCGAGCGCCAAATGAAGCTGGACGTCTATGCCAACGAAGTGTTTATCAAGGCCATGCGCCAACGAGGAGAAGTGGCTGGCGTCGCGTCGGAGGAGCTTGAGGACTTTATTGCCTTCACAGACCCGATTCACGCAAACGCCAAGTACGTCATCGCCATGGACCCCCTTGACGGCTCGAGCAACGTTGACGTCAACGTCTCCATCGGCACCATTTTTAGCATTTACCGGCGCGTAACCCCCATTGGCAGCCCCGTGCAGCTCGAAGACTTTTTGCAGCCTGGCAGCGCGCAGGTGGCCGCAGGCTATGTGATTTATGGCTCTTCGACCATTTTGGTCTACACCACGGGCCATGGAGTGCACGGATTCACCCTAGACCCCTCGCTCGGCACGTTTTTGCTCAGCCACGAGAACATTCGCATGCCCCAACGCGGCGTGATTTACTCCATCAACGAGGGTAACTACGTGCATTTTCCGGAGGGCGTGAAGCGCTACCTCAAGTTTTGCCAGGAGTTGGACCTCGCGACCGACCGGCCCTATACCTCGCGGTACATCGGGTCTTTGGTGAGCGACTTTCACCGCAACATGATTAAGGGCGGAATTTACATTTACCCCACCGGCACCAAGAGTCCCAAGGGCAAGCTGCGCCTGCTTTATGAGTGCAATCCCTTGGCCTTTATTGCCGAGCAGTCGGGCGGGCGAGCCACCGACGGATTTAACCGAATTTTGGACCTAAAGCCCGAAGAACTTCACCAGCGGGTGCCGTACTTTGTTGGCTCTACCGCGATGGTCCTCGAAGCCGAGGGTTTTCTTCGCGGTTGAGTCTTTTTTGGCCGCACCTAGTTCATTTTTAGAAATTTACCGCAGCGACCCGCGCGTCGCAGCCTTTTTGCGGACCTGGGCCTCGGCCGAAGCAGGATCGCATGTTCCGCTTTGCGGAGCAGCGGGATCCCTGCAGGCCGTCGTAGCAGCCAGCGCCCTTTTGGAACTACAACGCCCAATGGTCGTGCTGCGCAGCGACAAAGAGGAGGCCGCCTACTTTTTCAACGACCTCGAGAAGCTCCTGCCCAATGGGTCGGTACTGTTCTTCCCGGACTCCTACCGCAGGCCCTATGCCGACCGCGACCAGATAGACAACGCCAACATCGGGCTTCGCGCTGAGGTTTTGGACCGATTGCGCGGAACGAAGCCGATCATTGTGGTTACCTACCCCGAGGCCATTGCCGAGAAGGTTATTACGCGAACCCAACTGGACTCCCGAAGCATGGAGGTTGCGCTTGGCGCCAAGCTCGACGTCAACTTTTTAAACGAGTACCTTTTTGAGCTGCACTTTGAGCGCGTCGATTTTGTCGAAAAGCCCGGCCAGTTCGCCGTTCGGGGCGGGATCGTGGACGTTTTCTCTTTTGCGCATTCTGAGCCGCATCGCCTGGAATTCTTTGGTTCTGAGGTGGAGAGCATTCGCACCTTCGATGTGGTTAACCAGCTTACGTTGAGCCGTGTAGACCGCATGACCCTGGTGCCCAACGTCGAAGACAAGACCAGCGACGAGCGCCGTGAGTCGCTGACCGCCTATGTGGGTCCACAGGCCCTAATTTGGGTGGAGCGTCCCGAAGTGGCCTTGGAGAAGCTCGACCGAATTTATACTCTGGCCGAGGAGGCTTACGTGGCCCTGCAGTCTGTGGTGCGCCGGCTTGAGCCGCACAAACTTTATTTGCGGGGGGCCGAATGGGAACGCGAGCTCAAGGGCCGAGTGCTGGCTGTGGACGGCAAGCTTCCGGACCCGAGTTCGCTGCAAACCGCTGCGCAGCCTGCCTTTGCCAAGAATTTTGACCTCTTGAGCCGAACGCTCGACGGCCACCGACAGGCCAAGCGCGAACTCTGGATTATGTGCGGCCAAGAGAGCCAGCGCGATCGCCTCAAGGCTATTTTGAATGACCTTCAGCCCGAGGGGCAGGAGTTGGTGGTTCACTGGGGCGACGGGGCGCTGCACCGCGGCTGGGAGGACCCGGTTGCTGGCCTGATTGCCTACGTGGACCATGATCTTTTTGAGCGCTACCAGCGGTTCACGATTCGCGACCAGCATGAGCAGGCCCAAGCATTGACGCTTAAGGACTTGAATGCGCTTCAGGTGGGTGATTATGTGGCGCACATCGACCATGGCATCGGCAGGTTCGGCGGCCTCCAAAAGATTGATGTGGGCGGCGTGAAGCAGGAGGCGATTAAGTTGGTGTACCGGGATTCCGACGTGCTTTATGTGAGCATTCACGGCCTGCACAAGATTGCGCCCTATGCGACCAAGGAGGGTACGGAGCCGAGTCTGAGCAAGTTGGGCTCGCCGGCCTGGCAGAATGCAAAAAGCAAGACGAAGCGCCGCGTCAAGGAGGTTGCGTTTGATTTGATTAAGCTTTATGCCAAGCGGCGCGAGGCCAAGGGCTTTGCCTTTAGCCCAGACAGCTACCTGCAGCACGAACTCGAAGCTTCTTTTGCCTTCGAAGACACTCCCGACCAAATCAAGGCCACGGCAGACGTTAAAAACGACATGGAATCCCCCATTCCCATGGACCGTCTAATTTGCGGAGACGTGGGCTTTGGCAAGACCGAAATTGCCGTGAGGGCGGCGTTCAAGGCGGTTGCCGACAGCAAGCAGGTGGCCATTTTAGTACCTACTACGCTGCTGGCCTTTCAGCACTTTCGCACCTTCAGCAAGAGGCTCCAGGACCTGCCTGCACGAGTGGACTACATCAACCGATCGCGAAGTGCCAAAGAGGTCAAAGCCATACTTCAAGACCTTGAAGAGGGCAGAATCGACATACTCATTGGCACCCACCGCATCCTGAGCAAAGACCTAAAGTTTAAGGACCTGGGCCTCATGATCATCGACGAGGAGCAGAAGTTTGGGGTCAACGCCAAAGACAAGCTCAAGACATTCAAGGCCAACATTGACACCCTCACGCTGTCGGCGACTCCTATTCCGCGCACCCTGCAGTTTTCGCTCATGTCGGCGCGGGACCTCAGCGTTATGACGACTCCGCCCCCGAACCGCCAGCCCGTAGACACCTACCTGATAGGCTTCAACGAAGAACGCCTGCGGGACTCCATCTCCTATGAGATTAGCCGAGGCGGCCAGGTCTTCGTCATCAGCAACCGCATTCAAAACCTCAGCGAGGTGGCCGGAATGCTGCAGCGACTGGTTCCCGATGCGCGCATTGCCACGGGCCACGGCCAAATGAACGGGCACGAAATGGAGGAGCTGATCATCGGCTTTATGGAGGCGCGCTTCGACGTATTGGTGAGCACCACCATCGTCGAGAACGGGCTTGACGTGCCCAATGCCAATACCATAATCATCCTCGACGCGCACATGTTTGGCCTGAGCGACCTGCACCAGATGCGCGGACGCGTTGGGCGGAGCAACCGCAAGGCCTTTTGCTACCTCATCTCGCCTCCCCTTGGCGGACTCCCTGAAGAGGCGCGCAAACGCTTGCAGGCCCTTGAACAGTTTAGCGACCTGGGGTCCGGATTCAAAATAGCCCTGCGCGACCTCGAAATACGGGGTGCCGGCGACCTGTTGGGCGCCGAACAGAGCGGATTCATCAACGACCTGGGTTTTGAAACCTACCAAAAGCTCTTGGCCGAGGCGGTCGAAGAACTCAAGCAGTCCGACTTTAAAGAACTCTACCAGGAGCAGCGCGGCGGGTGGACGCAGGCGCGGGAATGCCAACTCGATACCGACTGGGAACTGCTGCTGCCCGATACCTACGTAAACTCGGTCGAGGAACGGCTCCGCATTTACCGCGAGCTCGACGCATTGCCAGGCCCCGAAAGCCTTGAAACCTATCGCCTGGGCCTTGTAGATCGCTTTGGAACCCTGCCGCCCGCCGCCGAAAACATGCTGCAGTCCCTGCACATTCGCTGGTTGGGCCAGTCCATGGGCATGGACAAAATCCGCATCAAATCCAATAAGCTCATGGCCTATTTTCCGGACGATGGAGATTTTTCGATTCCCGAGCACGTTTTGGGACAGTTTTTGGAGGACCTTCAGCGCAACAGCAAAAGGTTTCAAATGAAGCAGAAGGAAGGGCGCAGCTACCTTGTTGTGGACGGCGTCTACTCGGTCTCTGAAGCCATAGAATTGCTGCAGCACTGGGATTATAAAAAAGCAAAAGAATCAATAGCATGAACGCATTAAGGGCAAGAGGCATCCACAAACGCTACGCAACGCACCACGCGCTGCGGGGCCTAGACATGGAGGTTCCGCAAGGCAGTTTGTTTGGCCTCCTCGGACCCAACGGGGCCGGCAAGACCACGCTCATTAGAATTATCAACCGAATTTTAGAGGCCGACGAGGGCAGCTTGGAGCTCTTTGGCTCGCCCCTGGGGCCCGATGCAGCGCAGCGCATTGGCTACCTGCCCGAGGAACGCGGGCTCTACAAAAGCATGAAGGTTGGCGAGCAGGCCATGTATTTAGCCAGGCTACGCGGACTTTCTTCAGCCGACGCAAAACAACGCCTGCACTCGTGGTTTGAGCGCTGGGAACTTCAGAGTTGGTGGGATAAAAAGGTCAGCGACCTGTCTAAGGGAATGGCTCAAAAGGTGCAGTTCATTACCACCGTGCTTCACGAGCCAGAGCTCATGATCTTTGACGAGCCCTTCTCGGGCTTTGACCCCATCAATGCGCAGCTGATTCGAGACGAAATGCTGCGGCTCCACCGCGAGGGACGCACCATTATTTTTTCTACCCACCGCATGGAGAGCGTAGAGGAACTCTGCAGCCACATCGCTTTGGTGAATCAGGGGCAGAATGTCCTTCACGGAACGCTGCAGGACCTCAAGGACCAGCACCGATCAGGTAAATTCATTCTTCGCTACCGGTCAGAACAGCCTTTAGAACTGCACCTTCCCGAGGGCGTAAGCGCCTCAGAGCACCGCATTGAAACCGCTGGAATTATTCACCTTGGGCTTCGTGCCGGCGTGCAGGATGCGAGCCGGGTACTCTCTGCCCTGGCAAGCCAAGTACAGCCCTACCAGTTTGAAGAGGTGGTGCCGAGCATCGAAGATTTGTTCATTAAAACCGTCACGCAGGCATGAAGCCATTCTTACTAGTTGCCCAGCGAGAGATCACCACTCGAATCCGCAAAAAAAGCTTTTTGGTGATGACCCTCCTCGGGCCCATACTCTTTGGAGCACTCATCATGGCACCTGCCCTATTGTCGAGCTCGAGCGAGCCCGACGACCTCAATCTTCTCGTGGTGGACCACAGCTACATCTTGCCCGGAACCCCCAAGGCCGAAGGCGCAAACCTCGCCTACCTCAATCCTACGGAGGTCAGCGAAGAACAGGGGCTGAAGTTGGTCCGCGACCAAGAGGAAGTAGACGGCCTGCTCTACATTCCGGAATCCATTAATGGCGATGCGGAATTCAGCATTCAAAACGCCAAGCTTTACACCAAAGAGACGGCGCCGCTTGGGCTGGCCAGCGAGCTTGAAGGCCTGCTCGAGCGCTTTGCCTACGAGGGAAAGCTCCGCCTTTTTGGGGTTGATCCAGCCATCGTTACCCAGGCCAAGTCCTCAGCCTCCGTCAAGTCCTTGGAATTGAGCGATCAGGGGAGCCAGGCCTCGGGCACTGAGGTCAAGACCGCCATTGGCTTTTTGGGCGGAATTCTGGTTTATATGTTCACCTTTTTGTACGCAGCCCAAATTATGCGCGGCGTTATTGAAGAAAAAACATCGCGCATCGTCGAAGTTCTAGTAACGTCGGTCAAGCCAGCCCAACTCATGCTGGGCAAAATTCTAGGCATTGCCACGGTAGGGCTTCTTCAGTTTGGCATCTGGATTGTTCTCACCCTGGCCGTGGCTTCGGCAGCAGGAGCAGCCGGACTTCTTGCTACCGACCCCAGCCAAATGGAGGCCATGTCGGCCGCCGGCATGCCCCAATCAGGCATGATGCAGTCCGCATTTGAAGTGCTTGACACGATTAACGTGCCTGGGCTCATCGGCATGTTCTTGTTCTACTTCTTGTCGGGCTACCTTCTCTATGGGGCCCTGTTTGCGGCCGTTGGTGCCGCAGTCGACAGCGAAACCGACACGCAGCAGTTCATGCTCCCCCTTACCCTCCCCTTGGTCCTCACCTTTGTCATGGCAACCTCTATGATGGAGAATCCCAACGGAACCCTTGCCGTCGTGCTATCGATGATTCCCCTTTCTGCCCCTATTGCTATGATGATTCGCATCCCCTTTGGCGTGCCCTGGTACGAACTTTTGGCGAGCATGAGCTTCATGGTCCTCGGGTTTCTGGGTACCGTTTGGGTCGCGGGCCGCATTTACCGCGTCGGAATCTTGAGCTACGGCAAAAAGACGACCTACGCCGACCTCTGGAAGTGGATCCGCATGAAGCATTAGTTATCAGCCATGGCGCATACGGCTGTTCTTGATTTAGGGACCAATACCTTCAATCTTTTGGTGCGGAGCGCCGACGGCGCCCTAGTTTTTAGTGACAAAATATCGGTGCGTCTCGGTGCGGGCGGACTTCGCGACGGTATCATTGCCCCCGACGCGGCGGATCGAGCCCTAGCCGCTGTGGCGCAGCACCTTGCCAGCGCTCGTGCCCATGGGGCAGTGCGAAGCTTCGCCTTTGCCACCTCGGCCATGCGGTCCACGGCCAATGGCGCGGAGCTCGCAGCGCGAATCGAAGCCGAGACCGGCCAGGCCATTTGCATCATTGATGGCGACCAAGAGGCTGCCTTTATCGCAGAGGGCGTGGCCCAGGCCTGGCCGGAGCTCCGCGACCGGCACCTCATCATGGACGTCGGAGGCGGCAGCACCGAATTCATTCTCAGGGAGTCGAGACAAACCCTTTGGTCGGCAAGTTTTAGCCTCGGAGTAAGCAGGCTTTTTGAGCTTTTCTTGCCCGGCGACCCCCCAAGCCCGCAGGAATGGACGGCGATCGACCAGTACCTGGAGTCTGAACTGGCTCCATTGTGGGCCGCCCTTGATCGGTATCCCTGCGGGATCTTAATGGGTTCAAGCGGATCCTTTGACACGCTCTACAATGTGATGGCCCGGCAGTCTGGGCGAGAAGAACTGGCAATTGGTCAAGCCCGGGCAGAATTCGATCTGGCTTTATGGCCAAGGACCTCCAAGGCAATACAGTCCGCCACGACCGAGGCACGACTTTTGATGCCTGGAATGCTCGCCATGCGCGCCGAAACCATGCACCTCAGTGCTAGGCAAATCGACTTAGTATTGGTTCGAATCAACGCACACCGCATGCTTCTCAGCGGCTTCGCCCTTAAAGAAGGCGTTTGGAACAGCATCAAAGACCCCGAAACCCCATGGCGCGCATACTCCTGGTAGAAGACGAAAAAGCCATTCGCAATGTGCTGCGGAACATCCTGCTCAATGAGGACCCCAAGCATTCCATCGACGAAGCCGAAGACGGAGAGCAGGCCATAGAAGCCCTAGACGGAGCGAGCTACGACCTGGTGCTTTGCGACATTAAAATGCCCAAGCGCGACGGCCTCGAGGTTCTGGCCCACGCCATGACCCACTACGGCGACACTCCCTTTGTGATGATTAGCGGGCACGGCGACCTCGACACTGCAGTCGGCTGCATTCGCGGCGGAGCCTACGACTACATCGCCAAGCCGCCGGACCTCAACCGACTTATAACCACCATCCGCCAGGCACTGGAACGCAAAAAACTGGTGACCGAAAACCAACGCTTGCGCAAAAAGGTAGACAAGAAGTTTGAGATGGTTGGGGAATCCGCTGCGCTAGAATCGGTCCGTGCGATGCTCGAGAAGGTGGCTCCTACCGATGCGCGGGTTCTGATCATGGGCCCCAATGGCAGCGGTAAAGAAATCGTTGCCAACCAGCTTCACCAGTTTTCGGCCCGATCGCGCCAGCCCTTCATTGAGGTTAATTGCGCGGCCATACCCTCAGAACTTATTGAATCAGAGCTTTTTGGTCATACCAAAGGCTCCTTCACCAGCGCAATTAAAGACCGCAAGGGCCAGTTTGAATTGGCCGACGGCGGAACCCTCTTTCTCGACGAGATTGGCGACATGAGCCTCTCGGCCCAGGCCAAGGTGCTTCGAGCCCTTCAAGAGGGCAGCATTACGCCGGTGGGCAGCGGCAAGTCGGTGTCGGTCAACGTGCGCGTGCTCGCGGCCACCAACAAAAACCTAAAAGTTGAAATCGCGGCCGGACGCTTTCGCGAAGACCTCTACCACCGCCTGAGCGTGATTGTAATTGAGGTGCCGGCATTGAACGACCGCCGCGACGACATTCCCCTTCTTGCCCAGCACTTCCTGGACCAGATGCCTGGGCCTGCCAAGCAATTGAGTTCCGAAGCGATGAACCATTTAAAGCAAATGGATTGGACCGGCAACGTGCGCCAGCTTCGCAACGTCATTGAACGGCTTTACATCCTGGGCGCGAACCCCATTACCGGAGCCGAAGCCGAGCGCTACGCCTAGGGCCGCCTCTTAGCGGGCTGAGAGCACGTCAAGCCGGCGGTAAAAGCGCCAGGTCATAGCCAGCGCCGCAATGCTGAGTCCGATTGCAAGGGCCACCCAAACGCCTACGGCGCCCCAGGCAAAATAAGTCCCGAGAACCCACTCGAGCGGGAGCGCCACCACGTAGTAGGCCACAAAGGTGAAGACCGTGGGCATTTTCACGTCCTGAATTCCACGCAAGGCACCCAGGGCGGTGGCCTGCATTCCGTCTGAAATTTGAAAGAGCGTCGCCACAATCAAGAGCTGGCCTGCCAGTCGGGCCACGTCAAGGTCGTCGGTGTAGAGAAAGGGGAAGAGTCCGCGCCCAAAGAGAAAGAGCAGGCCGGTGAAGGTCATAAAAAGCACCGTCAAGCCAAAAAGACTGGTTGCTGCCTGGCGGGCTGCTGCGTGGTTGCGCTGCCCCAGAAACTGCCCGATGCGAATGGTGGCGGCGGCCCCGAGCCCGGTGGCGGCCATGTAGCTAATGGACGCAAGGCTTATGGCCACCTGGTGTGCAGCCAGAGCGGTAGCGCCGTAGGTTCCGATAATCCAGGCCGACAAGGCAAAGGCCGAAACCTCAAAAATATACTGCAGGCCCGTAGGCACGCCGAGCTTGAGCAAGACCCAAACCCGATACACCGTTAGGCGTGCGGCCGACCAAATTTCGAGGTCAATGAATCCGCGATTAAAGAGAAAAAAGTACATCGCTGCAGCCATGTAAATGCGGGCGATAAGGGTTGCTATGCCGGCCCCGGCCATTCCCCACTCTGGGAACCCGAACCAGCCATAAATGAGCAGTGCGTTGAGCACAATGTTGAGGCTGTTGCCGATAAGGCTGATGCGCATCGGAATCTTGGTTTGGGCCATGCCCTCGAGGTACTGCTTGCCCGCCATAAATAGCATAAAGGGAACATAGCTGAGCGATACGATGAAGAAGTAATCGCGGTAGGCGTCGATTACGAGCGGATCCTGACCCGTTTGCTCGGCGCCCCAGGCCATGGCATAGGCTGCAAGGGTCATGAGCACTGCAGCAGCAAGGTTGACGACAACGGCATTTTTGAGAAGCTGCTGGCCCTTGGCTCGGCGGCGTTGGCCGTAGGCCTGGGCTACCAAGGGAGTAAGCCCGTAGGCCATGCCAATTCCAAAAACAAGTGGAACCGACAAAATGCTGTTTGCCAGCGAAACGGCTGCGAGCGGAATCGTTCCGAGCCGACCCACCATGACGGAGTCCGCTACTGAAGCAGCGATATGGCCCACCTGGCCGGCGACCACAGGAAGCGCTAGCGGCGCGTTCTCGCGCCACTGGAGGCGTTTCCAAAAATTCATTGTCTAGTCTTCGAGCTCCTCGTAGCGCTCTACTTCGCGCTGGTAAAAGGACTGAGCCTCTCCGAGCAACTTGGCCATTTCGTCGGTCAAGTCAGCTTCGTCTTCGCCGTCGACGTCGTCGAGCCACTCAATCTCGTCGGTGTCGAGGTCCATAACAAAGCGGGGAAATTCCGTATGAATAAGGAATACGCTCTCGGGATGGTCGGTGTTGTCACCTACTAAAAACTTGGGTATGGCCATGGCTGAAGATCGTTTGATGATTCCCCTCTAAGGTACGCCAGCAGCGCAGTACATTTAGCCTGTGAAGCTGCTTTTTTTTGCCCGCAAAAGCCTCTGGTCGCAACCCGGGGGCGACAGCGTTCAGGTCGAGCAGACCGCAGCTGCCTTAGTGCGGCGCGGGCATCAGGCCGTCGTGGCGACCGAAGTGGGCGAATTCAAGCACCTGCTGGCCAGCGAATCCTGGGACCTGATTCACTCGATTAACCTCGGCCGATGGGCGGACCAGATTCCCTGTCTTGAGGCGCGCCGTTCGTACCCGGGAATGCGCTGGGTGGTGAGCAGCGTGCTGGTGGACTACCGAGGTTATGACGCCCGCCGATCGCCTCTTGCGGGGTTCATGCGTCAGGACTGGCTTGAGGCAGGCAAAGCAATACTGAGGGCAATCCGGGGTCAAGATCGATGGCCTGGTTGGGCGATTCTTCGCCCCCATCGCTTGAGTGCGGAACTCGCGTGGTCCGCCGACGCTTTGGTCGCGACGACTGAGGCAGAGGCCTTGACCCTTCGCAGCCGCTGGGGCCTCGGCGCAAGCATTCACGTTCTGCCCCCAGGGGCGGACCACCTGGAGCTCATTCCTCGGGCCCATGGACATCTTCGACGGGGGTGGCTGCTGCCCGCTCGCGTGGAAGGGATCAAAAACCAAGTTTTTGCGGTGGAATTATGGGAGGCCATGGCTCGGCGCGGTTTTGCCGAACCATTGCGGCTCTACGGGGATTGTGCGCCCAACCATGGTCGCTACCGCAAAGCCTTGGAACGCGCACTAAAAAGCGCCCGCGCGGCCGGAGCCGACGTGCAATGGCTTCCGCGCCTGGCGCCAAGGGAATTGGCCGCTGCCTACGGCGAAGCTCGGGGGGTACTGGTTCCGTCCTTGAGCGAAACCTATGGACTTACCCTTGCCGAGGCGCGGCGCGCCGGATGCCAAGTGGTGGCTGCACCCGGAGTGCTTGGTGCCCCCGAGTGGGGTGATGAGGTGCACGTTGCACAACTTGAGTTCGAGGCCTGGGAATCCGCCGTTCGGGGCGCCGATGCGAACGCTGACGTCGAATTAGGCTCGGAACGCGCCGGGGGACTGACTTGGGACCGAGCCGCAGAGCGCCTTGAAGCACTGTATGCCGGGCTTCGCGGCCGGGTATATATCTCTGGCTCGCGCGGAATCCCCAACCGCTACGGCGGCTACGAAGAACTGGTGGATCATCTCGCCCGCGGCCTGTCGGCTAAAGGCTGGCGCGTGGACGTCGCTACTTCGTCTACCCACCCAGTGACCGATTGGTCGCACCCAGGCATTCGCCGCCGCATCCACCGCGACCCAGAACCCTGGATGGGTTCCGCCGGCCAATTTATCTACGACCTACTGAGCATTCGCGATGCAGCCCGCCAGCGCCCCGACGTTCACCTCAGCCTCGGAACCACTTCGTCCGCACCCTGGCTTGCCCTTAAAACCTTGCGCGGAAGCGCTCCGCTCGCCCTGCACCTCGACGGCCTGGAGTGGATGCGCGGCAAGTACCGACCCGCCGTGCAGCGCTACCTCAAGTGGGCCGAGCGCACCGCGGCCCACTCGGCCGACCTGCTCATCGCCGACCACCCCGAAATTACCCGGTACGCGGCCTGCTACCCCAAGCCCTGCAGCGAAATCGCCTACGGCGTCGACGATCCGAAGCCCGCCTTGGACCTGAACCCTTCGCTGGGCCTCCATCCCGGTGAATACGCCTTAGTAATTGCTCGCCTCGTTCCCGAGAACCACGTGCGGGTGGCAGCCGAAGCGCTGAGCCCGCAAGTTCCTGTGGTCGTGGTGGGTCCCTTTGGCAATTCTGAGGGCCGCGCCCTTCAGCAGCTGCCCAATGTGCGACTTTTGGGAGGACAATTCAACGCTGCCTTGCTCGACAGCCTTCGCGCCCACTGCGGGCTCTACATCCACGGGCATTCTGCGGGCGGAACCAATCCCAGCCTGCTTCAAGCGATGGCCGCCGGCTGCGCAATTGCCGCGCACGACAACGCCTTTAATCGCGGAATTTTAGGCAATTCCGCCCTCTATTTTACGGTCGAAGGCGCTCGCGAGCAGCTTGCCGCCGCCTGGGCGCAGCGCGGAACCTTGCCCCGCGACCACCGGACAGTCCTCGACAGTGGATACCGCTGGCCCGTGGTTGTGGCGCAGTACGACGCGGTGTTGAAGGGGCTTTTTGCTTAATTCAGGAACTCACACCCAGCCCCGCGCTCGAAGCAGCGTGGCCAGCATGATTTTGAGGTCGAGCGCAACCGACCAATGCTCGACGTAGTACACGTCGGCCTTCACGCGCTCGGTCATGGCCTCCTGGTCGGCGTAGCCGTGCAGGCCGCGGGCTTGGGCCAGACCCGTGATTCCGGGGCGCACCCAGTGGCGGATTCCGTAGCCCCGAACCGCGTCGGCATAGCGCTGCGTGTCGCTCGCCATATGGGGCCGCGGACCAACCAAGCTCATGTCTCCGCGCAGCACGTTCCAAAGCTGGGGCAGCTCGTCGAGATGGCTTCGGCGAAGCCATGGATGAAGTACCCGCGCATCGCCCGGAACCGCTTGAAGGTCGGGATCCGCCTGACCGTCCATGCTGCGGAACTTCCAAATGGTAAACTTCTCGCCCCGGTAGCCATAGCGAGGCTGCGAAAAAAGTATGGGTCCGCGGCTTCCAAGGCCAACCCAGAGGGCAATCAAGGCCATCAAGGGCGCCAGGACTACCAATGCGAGCGCGGAACCCAGCACGTCGAGGACCCGCTTCACCGTGGGCGCCCAACCCGAAGCCAAGGGCTCAAGGCGCCAATCCAGTAGGAGCACGTTGCCCAAGGAGGTCCATTGCGTGCGGGCGGCAGGCAGGGCGGCCAGGTCGGGCACGACACGCAAGCGAAGTCCGCGTTTTTCGGCTGCATCGAGCTCTGCCAGCACTCGGTCGGGACTGAGCCAAAGCTCGGAGCACTGGGCATCAAGGTCGTCGAGGCGGTCCACGGTACCGAGCCAACGGTAGCCGTAGTCGGGGCGATCGGCCAGCTCGCGGGCAATAAAATCCCACACGGGGGAATGGCCCAGTCCCTGCACTGCGACAAGGCCGATTCCGCGCCGAAACCTTTGGCGGCCTGCGTGAACCACCGCGACGCGCAGCAGGGCCCCCAGGGCGAGGTAGGCCGAGAAGAATCCGACCAAAAAGACGCGGGAATAGACGTAGGTCTTGAGCGAAACCACCAAAAGCGCGGTCAAAGCCAGGAGCAAGCCCGTCTGGCGCAGAAAGCGAAGCAGCAGCACGCGCAACTCGACGCCAACCGACATGCGGTAGGGCTGGCCTGCCCATCCGAGCAGAAGCCAGAAGATTCCGAGCCACTGCGCCAGGCGCAGGTAGTGGTCAAAGTAGGCGGGATTCTCGGCCTGAAGGTCGCCAAAGCGAAGGGCCACGCCCAGCCAAAACAGGGCGGCAGCAAGGGCTCCGTCGGCAATGCGAAGTCCAAGTTCGCGCTGGCGGGCAGTTTGGGAACGGTATTCCATAGCTTCGGCGGAAGATAGCCCTATTTTTGGGTATGTCCTCGCGCTGGCTCGACACCTCACTCGCCTACCTCAAAGGAATCGGTCCCTTGCGGGCAGAAACCCTTGCGGCAGACTTGGGCCTGCGGACCTTTGGCGACCTTCTAGCCCACTACCCCTACCGCTACATCGACCGCAGCGTGGTACTGCGCATTCGCGACCTGATGCCGGGGCCTGCAGAGGTTCAGGTGCGCGGACTCCTTACCGGGCTGCAAACTGTGGGAACCGGACCCAAGCGGCGACTGACGGCCCGCCTGGTCGACGGCCCCGACGAGCTCGACCTCATCTGGTTCAAGGGCCTGCGCTGGGTCGAGAAGGGCCTGCCCCAGGGCGAAGAAGTGGTTGTCTTTGGCCGCGTTAGCGCATTCAACAAGGGACTCAATATGGCTCACCCCGAAGTCGAACGGGCTGCAGGCCGCCCCTTGAGCAGCGGCGGACTGACCCCCCTTTATTCTTCGACCGAAAAACTGGGGTCCATGCAGCTGCACAGCCGCGGACTTGCCGCAAAAATTGACTTGCTCTTGGACGACCCTGCCCGAGACCGCAGCGACTGGATGCCCGAGGCCATGCGCGACACGCAAAAGTGGCCGAAGCGGGATGAGGCCGTGCGGACCATGCACCACCCCGCAAGCAACCTGAGCCTGGCGGCATCGCGCAACCGACTGGCCTACGAAGAGCTCTTTCTCGACCAGCTGCTCTTTGCCTACCAGCGCCTGCAGCAGGGCCGTGGACGAGCAGGACACCGCTTTGAAAGCGTTGGCAATTGCTTGAAGCGCTTCTACGACGAAGTCCTGCCCTTCCCCCTGACCGAAGCGCAAAAGCGCGTGGTGCGCGAAATCCGGCGCGACATGGGATCGGGGGCTTCCATGAACCGCTTAGTGCAGGGCGACGTAGGATCGGGCAAAACGCTGGTGGCCTTCATGGCCATGCTCCTAGCTGTGGACAACGGGTTTCAGGCGGCGCTCATGGCTCCGACTGAAATTCTAGCGCAGCAGCACGCGCGATCGCTTGCGGAATGGACCGAGCCCCTGGGGCTTCGAATGGGACTTTTGACCGGCTCGGTTAAGGGGTCCGCCCGCAAGCAACTGCTGGCTGATCTGGCCGACGGCAGCCTGCACCTTTTGGTCGGAACGCATGCCTTGATCGAAGACCCGGTGCTGTTTCACAACCTTGGGCTGGCGGTGGTCGACGAACAGCATCGCTTTGGAGTCGCCCAGCGGGCAAGGCTGCAGGCCAAAAACCACCCGGCGCCGCACATGCTGGTGATGACGGCCACGCCGATTCCGCGCACCCTGGCCATGAGCCTCTACGGAGACCTCGAGCAGTCGGTAATCGACGAGCTTCCGCCGGGCCGCAAACCGATTCAAACGCTGCACAGAACCGATTCCAACCGGCTGGCGCTGTGGAGTTTTCTCAAAAAGGAAATCGCGCTGGGGCGGCAAGTGTACATGGTGTACCCGCTGATCGAGGAATCCGAAAAACTCGACTACAAAGATTTAATGGACGGCTACGAGAGCGTATGCCGCGATTTTCCGCGGCCCGAGTACCAGGTCAGCATTGTGCACGGCCGCATGCGCCCCGAAGACAAGGAATGGGAGATGGGGCGGTTTGTGCGCGGCGAAACCCACATTATGGTGGCCACCACGGTGATTGAAGTGGGCGTAAACGTTCCCAACGCTTCGGTCATGGTGATCGAGAACGCAGAACGCTTCGGGCTCAGCCAGCTGCACCAGCTTCGCGGACGCGTAGGCCGGGGCGCCGAGCAGTCCTACTGCGTGCTCATGACCTCGTCGAAGCTCAGCGACGACGGGCTGACCCGCATCGAAACCATGGTCCGCACCAACGACGGATTCGAAATTGCCGACGTAGACCTGCAGCTGCGCGGACCAGGCGACCTCATGGGCACGCGCCAGTCTGGGGTGATGGAGTACAAACTTGCCAGCCTGGTGCACGACGGTCCCTTGGTGGAATGGGCCCGCCGAGCCGCTGCGCGCATTGTGGAAGAAGATCCCCAGCTGGAGCAGCCCGAGCACGCCGCCCTGCGCGCCCGATTCAGCGACTACGCTCGGGGCAGAATGGCCTGGGGGCGGATTGCCTAGGCCTAACTTTTGTTTCGAAAGGTCGAATTACTCGGGGCAGGGCTGGCCTATCTTTAAGCAATGAAGCTGCCGCTGCCCAAAACCAAGATTCGCCCCTTTTGGAAGTCGGTGCACTTGACCCATCGGTTCTACCAAATCACCGGCGGATACCGGTTTTTTATGGACGGCATGCGCAAGCTCGGTTGGGCTATGTTTGTCATGGGAGTGGTCTTGTGGGTCCTTAACAAGTACGTCATTGACCTGACCGACATCGCAGACTGGATCACCAACCACCTGCCCTGGTACCTGGCCGCGGCCACCCTATTTGCCTCGGAGATTGTGGTGGGATTTCTACCCCCCGACCTCTTCATCCTTTGGGCTCAAAGCCTGACCTACCCTTGGCTCATGGTCTTGCTGCTCTCGGTTCTCTCTTATTTGGCCGGAATCGTGAGCTACCTCATTGGGGAACGCCTGCATCATTTGCCCAAGGTTCAAGGCTGGATTGACGTTAAGTTCGCCAATCAATTCACCCAAATTCGCCGATTTGGTGGGCTCTTGGTGGTAATTGCCGCCCTGACGCCCCTGCCCTTCCCGATGATATCGACCATTGCGGGCATGGTGGGCTATAGGTTTCGCTGGTACCTGATGGCCGCCCTTACTCGTTTTTTGCGCTTTGCTCTTTATGCAGCCGTAATTTTTGGTCTTGTCTAGCAGAGAGTACTTTTGAGCCATGCGTATTTCTTTGGATTGGTTATCGGACTACCTCCCCACGAACCTCAGCCTGGCCGAGGTCAGCGAACGACTCACCGCGACCGGGCTCGAGGTTGAAAAAGCTGAGGTATTCGATGCGGTTCCGGGCGGACTTCGCCACGTTGTGGTGGGCGAGGTGCGCAGCCTGCACCAGCATCCCAATGCCGACCGCTTGCGGGTAACCCAAGTGGACGTCGGGGCTCCCGAATGGCTGAACATTGTCTGCGGAGCCGCCAACGTGGCCCAAGGCCAAAAGGTAGCGGTTGCCATGATCGGGGCCGAGCTCCACCCTTGGGGCAGCGACAGCGCATTGGTAATTAAAAAGTCCGCGCTGCGCGGCGAAGCCTCCGAGGGCATGATTTGCGCCGAAGACGAGCTTGGCCTTGGCAGCAACCACGACGGAATCATGGTGCTCAGCCCTGACGCTCCGGTGGGCCAACCGATGGCCGAATACCTTGGTCTAGAAAGCGTTAATGTGCTCGAAATCGGCCTAACACCCAACCGCATGGACGCCATGTGCCACTACGGAGTGGCCCGCGACCTGCGCGCCTCGATGCTCCGCGACGGCCTTGACGTGCTCTGGACCGAGCCGACCACCGTGGACCTCAGCGCAGTCAAAACCGGCGCCACTCGCTTGACTACGAGCGATTCGCATTCCTGCCCGCAGTACGGAGCCCTCAAAATCTCTGGCCTCCACGGCGGTCAGGCTTCGGCCGAACCGATTCAGCAGCGTCTCAGGGCCCTTGGGCTGAATCCGATTAATGCCCTGGTCGACGCCAGCAACTACGTGATGCATGCGCTTGGCCATCCGCTTCACTGCTTTGACGCGGCGGCGGTGCAGGGCGAAATTACCGTTCGCCGAGCCCATGACGGCGAGAAACTCACCACCCTAGACGGCGTAGAGCGCAGTTTGCATGCTGAAGACCAGGTGATTGCCAACGGCAGTGCCGCAATGTGCCTGGCAGGCGTTTTTGGAGGCCAGCAATCGGGAGTCTCGAGCAGCACCACCGCGGTGGTCGTGGAATCGGCCTGGTTTGACCCGGTGGTAACCCGGGCCATGGCGCGCCGGCACGGACTGCATACCGACGCCAGCTTTCGCTACGAGCGGGGCGTAGACCCCGCGATGGGCCTGCCTGCCCTTGAGCTTTTTTGGACCCTCATCGAGGCCCAGTTCCCCGAGGCCAAGATCGAAGGGCTCGATTGGATTCGTGCTGCGGATTCTCGCTTTCAACCTACGGTTATTGAGGTCTCGATGGACCGAATTGCCGAACTTTTAGGCGACCGCCTGCCCGACGAAGCCTGCACAACCATACTAGAGTCCCTCGACTTTGCCGTGGTCAAGCAAGACGGCCCCTTTTGGACCCTGAGCTTGCCGGTGTACCGCTGGGACGTTCGCCGCGAAGCCGACGTCGCCGAAGAGCTTTTGCGCGTTTGGGGATTCAATAACCTCGCCGAGCCCGAGGGAATGCGCGTGCGCAGCCAGCCCGAAGCCCGCCGCAACGCCGAATCACTGCGGCGCATCGCTGCCGACTATTTAGTCGCCCATGGATTAAACGAGGTCATGAACCTCTCGCTCACCCGCCTGTCCTGGTTCTCCAACCATCCGAGCATTCCCGCCGACGAGGTCGTGCAGGTGCTGAATCCGCTGAGTCAGGACCTAGGAGTAATGCGTCCGACCCTGCTCTACAGCGGGCTGGAGACCATTGCCTACAACCTTAAGCGCCAAGAAGAACGCCTGGCTATTTTTGAGTTCGGACGCCGCTATGGTCAAAATTCCGAGGGGCGCTACGAGGCCGGCGAACTGGGCATTTGGCTTTGCGGAACCTATCCCGACGCGCACTACTCGCGCCCCAACGCCAGCGCCAACTTTGGCATACTCAAGGGCCTTGTCTGCGGACTCCTTCAGCGCTTCGGAGTTTCGTTTACCGAAGTCCCAGGAACCGCAGTGGCCGGATTCTGGACCAGCCGCTTGGACCTCATCGGCCCACAGGGCGAAACCCTAGCCTACCTGGGCTGGCCCGACAGCTACGCGCTTGAGGCCACCGACGTCGACAAACCGGTCCTTGCTTCGCTGGTTCAGTGGGATGCCCTAGTTGCCGCGGCGCAAAAGGCGCGAACCACCTACACCGAACCCCCGAAGTTCCCCAAGGTGGTGCGCGACCTCGCCTTGGTGGTTCCGGTTGGTACCGCCTACGGCACTCTGGTTGAAGGGCTTCAGTCGGCGCCGGTTAAAACATTGGAGTCGGTGGAGCTTTTTGACGTGTACCAGGGCAAGGGCCTTCCTGAGGGAAGCATGTCTTATGGCGTTCGTCTGACCTTCCGAGATCCGAGCAAAACCCTTCAGGACCAACAGGTTGAGGGCACCGTAAAGCGCATGCTTGAAGGCGCTGAAAAGCACTGCGGAGCCAAGCTTCGCTAGAGAAGCCCAGAGTTAGAATTTACTTTGTTTCGCTAAAATTCAGCGCGTTATCGTAGGTATCGCGGTAGTGCGCGACCGTTCCCCAATCTTGGTCGTCGACGCGAATGGATCCCTTGGTAACGTGACCCAGAAGGTCAAACTCCACCGCGTTGCGCATCATGCAGTCTACAAAGAGGTCGTCTTGGTCGGGGTGAACCGTAACAACGATGCGGCTTTGGCTCTCGCCAAACAAAAAGGCATCCGGGCGAATCTCGCTGTCGGATGTGAGATCAAAACCAAGGTCTCCGGCCATGGCCGACTCCATGAGTGCCACAAAAAGTCCGCCCTCTGAGGCATCATGGGCCGAGGCAATCAACCCCTCGCGAATGAGTTCTGCAACCTGGCGCTGCACGAGGTATTCCTCATCGAGGTCAAAATAGGGCGCGGGCGATGCCGTGACCCCCTGCAGGTGAACAAGGTACTGGCTCGAGGCCAGGTCGTTGCGGCTGGTTCCGATGAGGTAAATCAGGTCGCCCTTGGCCTTGAAACCCAGGGTGGTCACGTGCTTGACGTCGTCCACCAAACCAATCATGGCAATGGTAGGGGTCGGGAAGACCGGCTCTACCCGGTCGCCCATGGCGGTTTGGTTGTAGAAGCTCACGTTGCCGCCGGTTACGGGGGTCTGGAACTTCAAACAGGCCTTGCTCATGCCCTTAATGGCACCCACAAACTGCCAGTAAACCTCTGGATTGTAGGGGTTTCCAAAATTGAGGCAGTTGGTAATTGCGCTGGGGGTTCCGCCCGAGCAAACGATGTTGCGGGCGCTCTCGGCCACGGCAATCATGGTGCCCACCTCGGGGTCTGCGTGCACGTAGCGGCTGTTGCAGTCCACCGTCATGGCTAGGGCACGGTTGGTTCCGCGCAGGTTTACTACCGAGGCATCGCTGGGAGCGTTGGTGGAACGGTTGATGGTTCCGACCATGGAGTCGTACTGCTCATAAACCCAGCGCTTGGAGGCAATATTGGGCAGTGCCATCATTTGCATGGCAGTGGCCTTGAGGTCGGCGGGTACCGGCACGCTGTCTACGTTGAATTTTTGGTACTCCGCGAAGTAGGCCGGCTCCGACCACTCGCGGTGGTAGACCGGTGCTCCTCCGCCCAGAACCAGGTGCTCGGCAGGCAGGTCGCCGACCAGCTCTCCGTGCCAATAGTACTGCACGTTGGGCCCTGAGGTAACCTCACCGATCAGGGCGCAGTGAATATCCCACTTGCTAAAAATGGCTTCCACCTCAGCCTCGCGGCCCTTTTGAACCACTACGAGCATGCGCTCCTGCGATTCCGACAAAAGAATTTCCCAGGGATGCATGCCCGTTTGGCGGGTCGGAACCCGGTCAAGATGAACCCTCATGCCCACCTCGCCACCTGCGCTCATTTCGGTGGTCGAGCAGGTGATGCCCGCGGCACCCATGTCTTGCATGCCCATCACGGCGCCGGTCTGGGCCAGCTCCATGGTGGCTTCGAGAAGCAGCTTCTCCTGAAAGGGGTCGCCTACCTGAACCGAGGGTATGTCGTTGGCGGAATCTTCGCTCAAGTCTTTGGACGCAAAGGCGGCTCCGTGGATGCCGTCGCGGCCCGTCGAAGAACCGACAATGTAGACGGGGTTGCCCACCCCGCGCGCCTTGGCGCTGATTTGCTCGCCCACTTTAACGATTCCGGCCGAGAATGCATTCACCAGCGGATTCTGCTCGTAGCAGTCGTCAAAATAGACTTCGCCGCCGACGGTCGGAATACCAAAGCTGTTGCCGTAGTCGCCAATGCCTTTGACCACGCCGTTGACCAACCATTTGGTGCGGTTGGTGCTGGGATTGCCGAACCGCAGCGAGTTCAGCTGCGCAATGGGCCTAGCGCCCATGGTGAAAATATCGCGGTTGATTCCGCCCACTCCCGTCGCAGCACCCTGGTAGGGCTCCACGGCCGATGGGTGGTTGTGCGACTCGATTTTAAAGGCACAGGCTAGTCCGTCGCCAATGTCCACGAGGCCGGCGTTCTCTTCTCCTGCCTTGACGAGCATGTGCGGACCATCCTTGGGCAGAGTTTTGAGCCAAACTATAGAATTTTTATAGGAGCAGTGCTCGCTCCACATGACCGAATACATGCTCAATTCCGTGAAGTTCGGCACGCGGCCAAGGCGGGTGCAAATCGCGTCAAATTCTTCGGGAAGCAGTCCAAGTTCCTTGGCCTGAGTGGGGGTAGTAAGTGCAGTGGATTCCATAGGGTCGATTCAATAGCAAAGGTAGGGCGCAGCCTTCCTATCTTGTGGCCGTGAAGCCGGCTTCCTTACCCCTCTTTGCTGCATTTTTTGCGGCTGCTTTGGCCGGATGCCGTTCCACCCCAGAGTACGACCATGTGCTTGCCAATGCGAGGGTAGCGCAGTTCGACGGCGACGCAATCTCCTTTGTAAACGTGCATTTGGCCCTTCGCGACGGACGGATCGCCGAACTTATTCCAGCTAGCGAGACGCTCCCTCTAGCGAGCGACACCACCGACTTGACCGGGACCTTCGTCTACCCGGGATTGGTCGACGCCCACGCGCATTTTATGGCCCTGGGGCAGGCCCTTGAAACAGTGGACCTCGTCGGAACCCAAAGCTGGGCCGAGTGCGTGGAGCGGGTACGCCAGTATGTGGCCGACCACCCCGAAGTCGCCGTGGTTCGCGGTCGTGGATGGGACCAAAACGATTGGCCCTCTCGCGAGTGGCCAAGCTCGGCAGAACTGGACGCATTGGGCGACAAGGCCATTGTGCTGTCGCGCATCGACGGCCATGCCGTGGTCTGCAACCAGATCGCCCTCAAGCAGTCCGGAATCACCGCCGCAACCCGCATTGACGGGGGCGAAATCATTACTGTGGCCGGCAAACCCACTGGAGTACTCGTCGACAACGCCGAAACCCTGCTGCGCATTGCGGAGCCATCCCGCGAAGAAAAAATTCGCTACCTGCAGGCGGCCGAGCGTTGGTGCATTGACTTGGGACTCACTGGCGTGCAGGACGCAGGCCTGCCCACTGGCGACATCATGCTGATTGACAGCCTTCAGCGCGCCGGAGGCTTGCGCATGCCCCTCTACGTCATGGTCTCCGAGAGCCCTGAGGCCCTTGACCACTGGCTCAAGCGAGGACCCCTTGAAACCGACTGGCTCTCGGTGCGCAGCTTTAAATTCTACAGCGACGGCGCCCTGGGCAGCCGTGGTGCCCTGCTCCGCGCGCCCTACCGCGACCGGCACGACCACTTTGGGCTGGCACTGCGCGACCAATCCTACCTGAGGACCGCCGCCGCCCGGATCGCCCAAGCCGGCTGGCAGATGAACACGCACGCCATCGGAGATTCCGCCAACCATTTGGTCTTGAGCATATACCGCGAGGCCTTAGGAGCAAAAACCGCGAAGCCCGACCTGCGTTGGCGGGTGGAGCATGCCCAGGTGGTGAGCCCCGAGGACCGCAAGGAATTCGGAGGAAGTCTCGGGATTGTGCCCTCGGTACAGCCTACCCATGCCACCAGCGACATGGACTGGGCCCCAGACCGCCTTGGCGCCAACCGCATGCCTCATGCTTACGCCTACCGCTTGCTGCGGGAGGCCAATGGCGGATGGATTCCGCTCGGAACGGACTTCCCCATTGAGCATCCAAACCCCATGTACACCATACTGGCAGCCACAGCACGCCGGGCGCTCGACGGCCACCCTTTGGGCGGATTTCAGCCCGACGAAGCCCTGACCCTTGACCAGACCATCCTGGGCATGACGCGCGACGCCGCACGCGCATCTTTTCGCGAAGGCCAAGCTGGTGAAATTCGTCTTGGAAATTGGGCGGACTTCACCATCTTTGACACAAACCTAAGCGAAATAGAACCCATGAACCTGCCCAAAACCCAAGCCCTACAGGTATGGATTCACGGGGAGCGACGCAAGTAAAACCCTGTTTTAAGCCATGAACACACCCAAACGCCTATTTGACTTTGCCCACTACGCAGCAGCAAAGCATCCGCGCCCCGACGCACTGAATACCAAGATTAACGGCCAATGGCAGTCGATGTCAACCGTCGAGTTTATCGCCAAGGCCGAGAAGCTCGCCTGCGGACTCATGGACTTGGGCCTCCAGCCCGGGGAGCGAGTGGGCATCATCTCTGCCAACAACCGCAGCGAATGGAACCTCTGCGACCAGGCCATTTTGAGCGCGGGATGCATTGACGTGCCCATGTATCCCACCATTTCGCAGGCAGACTACGAATTCATTATCACCGACTCGGGCATGCGCTTTTGCTTTGTGAGCGACGTGGAACTGCGCGATAAAATCGAAGCCCTTCGCGCAAGCATACCCACCCTTGAGGCCGTTTTTACCTTCAGCCCCACCGAAGGTTCCGTATGCCTCGACGATGTCGTCGCCCGCGCCAAAGACAGCCACTGTGCCGAGCTCGAGGCCCGCAAGGCCGCCGTGGGCGAAGAAGACCTTGCCACCATTATCTATACCTCGGGCACCACGGGAACTCCCAAAGGCGTCATGCTAAGCCACCGCAACATCGCATCCAACGCGGTGGCGGGAGCCGCTCGCCTGCCGGTCGGCCCGACAGGCAAGGCCCTGAGTTTTTTGCCCCTCTGCCACAGCTATGAGCGGGTCTGTGTTTATGTGTACATGACCAACGGCGTGGGCGTCTACTTTGCGGAGTCCATGGAGACCATCGGCGACAACCTGCGCGAGGTGCATCCGCAAGTATTTACGGCAGTTCCGCGCCTGCTCGAGAAGGTCTACGACAAAATAATGGACAAGGGCAAGGCCCTGACTGGCATCAAGCGCGGACTCTTCTTTTGGGCCGTGGGCTTGGCGGAACGCTACGAACACGAAGGCCTCAGCGCCCTGTACTACATGCAGCTCAAGCTGGCTCGCAAGCTGATTTTTAGCAAGTGGCAAGAGGCTCTGGGCGGCGAGGTATTGGCTGTGGCTAGCGGAGCTGCCGCGCTGAACCCCAAGCTCGCGCGCATCTTCGCCGGGGCCGGAATCAACGTTCAAGAAGGCTATGGACTGACCGAAACATCTCCAATTCTTGCCGTGAACCTTCCAACTGGCCGCGGCCATAAGCTGGGCACCGTGGGCACGGCCATTGAAGGCGTAAGCCTAAAGCTCGACACCGACGGAGAAATCCTAGCCAAGGGACCCAACGTGATGATGGGCTACTACAAACGCCCCGACCTGACCGCCGAGGTCATGACCGAAGACGGCTGGTTCCGCACCGGAGACATCGGCGAGCTCGACTCCGAGGGCTACCTGCGCATCACCGACCGCAAAAAGGAGATTTTTAAAACGGCCGGCGGCAAGTACATCACGCCCCAAGCGATGGAAAACGCCTTTAAAATGTCTTCATTCATCGAGCAATGCATGGTGGCGGGCGACAACCAGAAGTTCCCTGTGCTTCTGATTCAGCCGCAGTTCGAATTTTTGAAGTCATGGTGCAGCCGCAAGGGCATTGACTGGACTAGCCCGGCTGAAATGATTGCAGATCCGCGCATTATTGCCCGCTTTCAGCGCGAAATTGACGCTACCAATGCCCAGTTTGGTCAGTGGGAGAAGGTGAAAAAGTTTGCACTCACTCCTGACCTTTGGACCATTGCCGACGGGCACGTTACGCCCACCCTAAAGCTTCGCCGCAAACCCATCTTGCAGCGGTACGCGGCGCTGTATGAGGGACTCTACGAGGAAGCGAGCAACTAGTAACTAGCAGCTAGCGGTAGCGCCTAAACCGCTCGAGCACCGCCTGCATGTCGTCGGGCAAGGGAGCCTCAAACACCAGGCGTTCGCCGGGACGAGTCGGGTGCTCAAAACCGAGGAGTCGGGCGTGCAGCGCCTGGCGAGGAAGCATTTCAATGGTACGGTGGGCGAACTGCGCAAACTTGGGCAGCTCCGGGCGGTGCGGCGCCTTGTCGCCGCCGTAGATCGTGTCTCCCACCACCGAATGACCAAGATGCTTCATGTGGGCCCTAATCTGGTGCGTCCGTCCGGTTTCGAGCCGGCAAGCCACGAGGGTTGCGAAATGAAAGCGCTCGAGCACTTCGTAGTGCGTTATGGCGTGCTTCCCGTGCTTCCCGTCGGCAAATACAGCCTGAACCTTGCGGTCTTGAAGCGAACGTCCAATATGACCGGTTACGGTACCGCGGTCTTCGCGCACGTTGCCCCAAACCAGGGCCTGGTATTCGCGCTCGCAGCTGTGGTCGGCAAACTGCTTGGCCAAAAAAGCTAGAGCATAGTCGGTGCGCGCCACCACCAGCAGGCCGGTCGTGTCTTTATCGATGCGGTGAACCAAGCCGGGGCGCACGTCAGGCCCTGCGCCGGGCAAATTTTGAAACAAATGAAGCAGGCCGTGCACGAGGGTTCCGGTAAAATGGCCAATGGCCGGGTGGACCACCATGCCCGCAGGCTTGTTGATTACGGCGAGGTCGTCGTCGAGGTAGACGATGTCGAGGTCAATGGCCTCGGCCTCCAGCACAAATTCGCGCGGAGGCTGCGCCAGCACCACCGTGACTTCTTCGCCGGCCTTAACCCGGTGGTTGGACTTGACAGGCTGGCCATTGACGCGGATGGCGCCCACCTCGGCCGCCTTTTGAATGCGGTTTCGCGAGGTTTTCTGCAAAAAATTAAACAAAAACTTATCAACCCTCAAGGGGCCCTGGCCCGGTTCGGCCAAAAAGCGATGGTGTACAAAAAGCTCCTCGTCGGCGCTCATTGCGTCGTCTGCCTCGTCGTCCAGTTCAATCATAGTTTCGATAGGCCTGCTGTTTGGCCGGAATCGCTACGAAGCAGGTAGACGCCCGCCGGTAAATGACTAATGTTTAGCTGCCAAGGCATGGATGCATCGGGCCGCTGCTCCTGAAGTAAAACCGTTCCCAGGGTACTGACTACCTCGAGCAGGCGACCGAGCCCTTCTACCCTGACCCAGTCTGCTGCGGGCTGCGGGTACAAACTCAGATTTCGGCCCGCGGTCTGCGGCAGCGGGCGAAGCGACAAATCGCTGGGAAGTCCGCGAAAAAAGGGCCTAAGGGCAAGAGCCCCATTGATCTGGCTCGAGAACCAGGCGCCTGCCTCGCCAAAAGCCTTGACCGCCTGAGTGTTTAGGTCGAGCCCGAGCACGGCCTTGGGCATGCCCTGGTCGGAATTCGACGATTCCATAACCACTCCGAGGTAAACCTCGCGCGGAACCACAAGCTCCGTCGTGTCAAGCACATAATGCCGGCCAAGCTGGCCCGCATAGTTCCAAGCCACCTCATAAAGGGAATCGCTTAGATAAATCGCATCGCCCGGGAAGCCCGCCGAGTCAACAGACCAGATTCCAAGGCGAAACTGCTCGCCCTCGCCCTCTGGCCCAGCCGGAATCCATTCCAAGTCCATGCCGCGCAGCGTGTCGGACTGCAAAAATTCGTAGCGCTGTGCCCAGCGGGGCTGAATGCCCTGGGCGACGCCGTATCCCCGCTCCAGGCTGCCGTCGTCAACCACGTAGCGCTGGTCGCAGTCGATGCGAATCCGCACGGTATCGTTGCTGCGGTCGCCTACGGACTCGCCATCAAACCAGTAGGACAGGTTCCATGCAAAGGGTCCGGTCGGGGTGATTTGGGGGCGGTTTAGGGCCAAGTTGTAGGGAGTCGGAACGTTGTGCACAAGGTTCGAAACTACCGGCACCGTCAAACGGCTTTGCAGGACCGCGCCCGCGTCGTCGGTCCAGAGCAGCTTGCCCAGGTTGAGCTGCCAGCCCCCGACCGGAACTACGCCGTTGCGGCGGTAGGGGCTGCGCACCGAGTCGCGCTCGAGCAGCACGCGGTTGTAGTGAAACCAGGGAACTTCTCGGTAGACGTTGAGCAGGCGGGCCGGGGGCGAAATCCAGGTCGGGTCAAAAAGCAGGGTATCGGCAAGGCCTTGGTTGGCGCTGAGCTCCAGGTAGTCCAGTACAAAAACGTCAAAGGCACCCGAAGGCGCACCGCAGCGCCCGATGCGCACGCGGGTAGCGGGAGAGGCTGCCGCAGCGGCCGGCAGCGCAAAGGAATGAGCCTTCCAAAAATCCTCGGGCATGCCACCAAGCACCCGACCCATGGGCAGCCAAGCAGTGTCAGCACTGCTCCAAGCATGAACAACGAGGCTGTCGCTGGGCTCGCAGGGGTCGCCCAATCCGCCCTGCTGCAGCCTAAAACTTAAAACGGCCCCCAACGGAGCAGCAAACCATGGACTCGTCAGCGCGTCGCCAATAGTGTCGGTGCTTAGGACTCCGGGGCGGTAGGCCGCCCCACTGCCAGAGGTACCGTCAAAAACGGCAGCGCCGAGCGAGAGCGGATTCTTGGCCATCGTCTGGGAGCAGAGCACGCCGCGGTTCTGCCAGTTAGCCGGAATCCGGTGGTCAAAGCCCACGCTTAAAGGCAGTACAGCCGTATCGGAGGTGGTTTTCATCGCGCGTTGGGCCGTCTGAGGGCCCGACCATGGGGTCATTGCATGCTCTGAAGCCTGCGCCCCAGCCCAAAACGTAAAAAGCCATAAACCCACAGCGCCAAAGGCACTGCGCCGCCCTACTTGACCCATACCCGTACCTTGGCTTGGGCCGGCAAAGCCGGAGCGCCGTTGGAGCTGGACGGACTCTGCGATTGAACAGCCCCCAGCAGGCTGTCTCCCTCGGTCAACTCGATTCCCAGACCCGAAAGCTGCAGCAAGGCCTTGGCCTCCCCGTAGCTTAAACCAATCAAATCAGGAACTGCCTGGGTTAGGGTTCCGCCCCGCATTCCCACCCGCAGGGTCAGGCTGGCGCCCTTGCGCACCCGGCTTCCGGCGGCTAGGATTCGCCCGTTGTATTCCACTTCGAGGACCAATCCGTCGGTCATGTCAGGAACGTACTGAATTTCGGCAACATTCAAGCCGCGCGACCGCAGGTCGAGCTCCGCACGAGCCAGAGTCCGCTCTAAAACGGCGGGCAGCATGACCAATTCTGCATTGAAACGGTTAATGCTGAGCATGACTTCGCGCCCCTCCTTTACCACGGACCCTGCCACGGGGTACTGCTCAAAAACTTCTTGCGGACGCAGTTCGCGGCGGTAGACCGAGGAGTCGAGCATGACGCCCTCGAGGCCCTGGTCTTCTAACTTTTCAAGGGCGTCTTCAAAGCTCATGCCCGTGAGGTCGGGCACCTTAACTACCTCGCCGAAGCCCGTAATCCATTTAAGGACCGTTTGGGCCGAGATTCCGAGAATAATAAAAAACAGCAAGGCCAGCACGGCGTTTACCGCGAAGGTCTTGCTCTTAAGAAATAACCACCAATTGCCCATTGGCACAAAGGTAGGCCGAGGCATCTATCTTTGGCCCATGCGTCCCTTAGTTGCCGTAGCCATGGGCGGCTACTCCAGTGAATTCGGCATCTCGCTCTTGAGCGGAAGCCACGTGCTTGAAGCGCTTGATGCGTCCCGATTTGAGGGCCTGCGGCTCGAACTGCGGCCCGATGAGGGCTGGAAGGCCTTTGACCGGGCCGGAGGAGCGCTGCACTTGATCGAAGACCGGTGGGCCATTCGGCTCGCAGACGGAACCGAGCGCCGCATCGACGCCGTGCTCAACCTCATTCACGGGCACCCTGGCGAAGACGGAACCCTTGCAATGGCATGGGAACAAGCGGGCATAGCCTACTCGAGCTGCAGCCCCGCTGCCTCGGCTTTGACCTTTCACAAGTTCTGGACCAACGCCCTGGCCCAAAGGCTGGGCCTGCGGGTCATGCCCTCGGTGCACCTGCGCCGTGGTGGCGACGAGGCTGCGGTTCATGCCTTTCTGGTCGCTCAGGCCTACCCCCTCTTTGTAAAGCCTTGCCGCAGCGGGTCAAGCTATGGCGTTTCTCGCATTACTGCAATCGACCAGTGGGCCCAAGCCCGCGACACAGCCTATAAGGAAGACGACGAACTCATCGTCGAACAGGGCGTGCTCGGAACCGAGCTGGGCTGTGGCGCAATGGTTACCCCCGAGGGCATCCGCATACTGGGCATCACCGAAATAGTCCCCAAAAAGGAGTTTTTTGACTTTGAGGCCAAGTACCTCGGCGCCTCCGAAGAAATTACCCCGGCCCGCATCCCCGAGGCTGCCGCCGAAGCCCTGCGCGTCGCCACCCTTCGCCTGGTAGAGGGAATGGGCCTTCGCGGTTTTGTGCGCGCCGACTTCATTTTGCCCGCGGACGGAACCGACGCCGTGCTCATCGAGATCAACACGATTCCCGGCATGAGCCCAGAAAGCATTGTTCCGCGCCAACTCGCCGCTGCAGGCATTTCGATGCAGCACTTCACCTCAGGCCTCATTGAGGCAACCCTTAAATGCCATGAAGACCGCGCTGTTCCCCGGATCTTTTGATCCCCTAACCCTCGGTCACGAGGACGTAGTTCGCCGTGCCGCCGCCCTGTTTGACCGCGTCGTGGTGGGAATCGGAGTGAATTCCAACAAAAAAAACATGTTCAGCCCGGAGCAGCGCATGGCCTGGATCGAGGCTGCCTTTGCCGACCTACCCCAGGTTGGGGTCGCTTGCTACCAAGGGCTTACCGTGGACTACGCCAAGTCCATCGGAGCCCAATTCATCGTGCGCGGACTTCGCAATCCCGCAGACTTTGAGTTTGAAAAAGCCATTGCGCAAACCAACCGAGAGCTTGAGCCCGGCATCGAGACCGTCTTTTTTCAGACCGGAGCGCGTTTTTCGCACATCGCTTCGAGCCATGTGCGCGAAATAATTCGGTACGGAGGCGACTACCGCTTGTTTGTACCCGCCGCGGTGCGCACCACCTCCTGAATGGTCGAGTAGCTGTCTATGGCAGCCTGCCGCCACTGCGGTTCGAGCATCCACTGCACCGCCTCAATTCCTTCCTCCCGCTGCGGACTGAGCTCGGGCCGGCCCTCCACCTTCATGCGGAACCAATGCGTAGTCTTCACGTAGTTGCTGCCGTCAAGGGTGTAACGGTGTACCGTTTCACAGAGTTTTTCTCCGAGCGCAATGCCCGAAAGCCCGCACTCTTCTTCGACCTCACGCAGGGCGCATTGGCCTAAATCTTCGCCCTTCTCCAGCTTGCCCTTGGGCAAATCCCACTGGCCCAATCGGTGAATCCACAGGACTTCTCCCTCGGAATTTTCAACCCAACCGCCCGCTGCCGTGATGGCTCGCTCGCTGTACTTTAGTGCCATGAACCTTGATATTAAATCGGCCGAAACCCTCGCCGAACTTCTTCTGCAAATTAAAGCGGTTTCGCTGCGTCCCGACGAACCCTTTACCTGGGCCTCTGGCCTCAAGTCGCCTATTTACTGCGACAACCGCGTTACCCTTTCGCATCCTGAGGTGCGAACCTATTTGTACGAGCAAATGGCCCGACTAATTCACAGGGAGTTCCCTGATGCAGAAGTCATTGCGGGTGTTGCCACGGGGGCAATCGCCCTGGCCGCGTTGGTGGCCAACGAACTGGAATTGCCCATGGTTTATGTGCGGTCGGCCGCCAAAGAGCACGGTCGCCAGAACCTCATCGAGGGCGAATTGCCCCTCAATGCCAAGGTCGTGGTCGTAGAAGACCTTGTATCTACCGGCAAGTCTTCGCTGCAAGCCGTCGATGCCCTTCGGGAGGCCGGCGCTCAGGTATTGGGGATGACCGCGATTTTTACCTATGGCTTTCCTGCCGCAAGCGCAGCATTTACCGAGGCCAACTGCCTGCTTCACACCCTCAGCGACTACGACCACCTGCTCAAGGCTGCTCTTTCTCGCGGAACCCTCACTCCATCAGAGCTAAAGGCTTTGGAGGGCTGGCGACTCGATCCTAAAAAATGGAGCGATCAGTTCAGCCACTAAAAAAGCTAGAAATTTTTAATAGGGTCAGGGCTTAGGGACCACTCTAGTTCCTTGTGGCCCACCCACCGAAGGCCTCCACTTAGGAGCTCGAGCCCCAGCCGACCGTCGGGAGACAGCAGGCGCGGAGTAGCCTGCAGGAGCTCGCCCGATGCCTTATCCCTGAAGGTGCTCAAAACCTGCCAGCCCATAAGGTGCGAGGTGTAGCGGTCCAGTACGTCGGGAGGCAGAGGAGCATCCAGTGCCTTAGACAGCATTTCGGCCGTTTGCTCCACCAAGCCCTCGAGGGAGAGTCCGGCCAAAAAGGCGCAGCCCTCGGGCGCTGCGCTCACGTTCAAGCCCAAGCCCAAAAACCAGCGAGTACACCGGTTTTGCTGCCAGTAGGCTTCGGTAAAAAATCCGCCCAACTTAAGCCCATGAAGGTAGAGGTCGTTGGGCCACTTGAGCTGGGCCTTAAAGCCGAGCGACTGCAGCCACTCAACAACCACGAGGGAAGCTTGAGCGTGGCGCACAAAAACGAAGGCCGAAGACCACTGCAGTTCAGGGCTTACAAGGGTCATGAGAAGGCTTGATCCGGGAACGTCGGTCCAGGTTGTTCCCCCGCTGCCCTGACCCTGGCTTTGAGAAACTGCCGAAATGGCAGTCCATCCGAGGGGATTCCACTGGTCCGGATTGGCATGCGCCCAGGCCTGAGTAGAAGGAACATTACCCAATACCACGTGCTTTAGGGTGCTTCCTTGGCCAGACATCGGGCAAAAATGCGAAGAATTCCGAGACAAAAACGGCATGTAGTCTATTTGGCATTTTAATTGCCTTAGATGCCCGGTACTTTTGCTGCATGAAAACTTCGTTTGCCCAACTCCCTCCCACTGTACTCAGCGCCATCGAAGGCGTGAGCGATATCAAAGGTGAAAACCTTGTCTTACTGGACCTTCGCGGGCTCGACAACGCAGTTTGCGACTTTTTTATTATTGCCGAAGCCCTCTCTGGAACCCAGGTTAATGCCATGGCAGAATCGGTTCGCAAGCGGGTTCGTGAAGAGGCTGACGACCGTCCTTGGCACGTGGAAGGTTCCCAGCAGTCGGAGTGGATTCTGATGGACTATGTGAGCACCGTGGTTCACCTCTTTCAACGCGAAGCCCGAGCCTTTTATGACCTCGACGGCCTTTGGGCCGACGGCGTCAAGATTGAGTTGCCGAAACAATACCTTATTGATCCTGTTTAAATTCTCGATGAGCAAAAAAAATACCGCACCCAAGCCGGAGCCAAGTCCCAAGGGCGCAAGTCCCAAGAGTGGACGTCCCAAGTTCAACTTTAGCTGGATCTACATTGCCGTTTTTATCGGACTCCTGGCGCTGCAGTTTGCCCAAAGCAGGCTGGGCAACCAAACCCTTCCTTCGAACTTTAATGATCTGAGCGATCGCATCGAACGCGGCCACGTGGACCGAATTAAGGTGGTCAATGGCAAAGAAGTTTATGTTTTTGTCAACGCCGACAGTTTGGCAACCCTCACCGAGTATGAAGAAATCGCCAAAACCACGGTCGGCGATGCCGTTAATGAGGGTCCGCACTTTGTTTTTGAAATGCCGGCGGAATCGTTTGACCGCGCCATGGAGCGTTTTTATGACCAGCGCCCCAACACCGCCGAGGTCAGCGTAGAGTATAAAGACGAGCCCAACTACTGGGGCGAAGCCCTGTCCTGGATCATGCCGCTCCTAATTTTTGCGGCGCTCTGGTTCTTTTTAATGCGCCGCATGAGCGGAGGCGGTTCTGGCGGGCCTGGTGGCCAAATCTTCAATATTGGCAAGAGCCGTGCGCAAATGTTTGACGCCGACAGTGCGGTTAAGGTCACCTTTAAAGACGTTGCCGGCCTTGACGGTGCCAAAGACGAAGTTCTTGAAGTGGTGGACTTTCTCAAAAACCCCAAGAAGTACACTGACCTGGGAGGCAAAATCCCCAAAGGAGTGCTGCTGAGTGGCCCTCCGGGAACGGGCAAAACCTTGCTTGCCAAGGCGGTTGCCGGTGAAGCCCAGGTGCCGTTCTTCTCGCT
>DBBY01000043.1:63021-91356 GCA_002292855.1 Flavobacteriales bacterium UBA972
TTCGTAGAAATGTTTGTTGGCGTTGGCGCCAGCCGTGTGCGTGACTTGTTCAAGCAGGCCAAAGAGAAGTCTCCGAGCATCATTTTTATCGACGAGATTGACGCCATCGGACGGGCCCGCGGCAAGAATGCATTCAGCGGTGGGAACGACGAGCGCGAAAACACGCTCAACCAGCTTCTCACCGAGATGGATGGTTTCGGAACCAACGAGCACGTCATTGTGATGGGTGCCACCAACCGCGCCGATATTTTGGACCGAGCACTAATGCGTGCAGGCCGTTTTGACCGCATTATCTATGTAGACCTTCCGGAGGTTAGCGAGCGTATTGAAATTTTTAAAGTGCACCTGCGCCCCCTCAAGCTGGGCGGCGATGTGGACGTTGAATTTCTCGCTCGCCAGACGCCAGGGTTCAGTGGAGCTGACATTGCCAACGTCTGCAACGAAGCGGCCCTTGTCGCAGCACGCAAAGACAAAAAAGTAATCGAAAAGCAGGACTTTCTCGACGCCGTAGACCGCATTGTAGGTGGGCTCGAGAAGAAATCCAAGATCATAACTCCTGAAGAGAAGGAGATCATCGCCTACCACGAGTCGGGCCACGCCACCGTGAGCTGGCTCCTGGAGCACGCCTCGCCGCTGGTTAAGGTGACCATTGTTCCGCGCGGACGCTCCCTGGGTGCCGCCTGGTACCTCCCCGAGGAGCGCCAGCTGACCTCGAAGGAGCAGATGCTCGACGAGATGTGCGCCACTATGGGCGGACGGGCCGCAGAAGAAGTAGTCTTCGGACGCATCACCACGGGTGCCCTGAGCGACCTCGAGAAGGTTACCAAGCAAGCAAGGGCCATGGTTTCGGTCTACGGACTCAACGAGCGCCTGGGCAACATTACCTACTACGATTCCTCGGGTCAAAACGAATACCAATTTGATAAGCCCTATTCAGAGCGGACTGCAGAAATCATTGACGAAGAGATCAGCAAGCTCATTGAAGGCCAGTACGAACGCGCCAAGGACTTGCTTCGCGGCAACCGCGACAAACTCGAGACCCTCGCCAAGGAGCTGCTTAGCAAGGAGGTCATCTTTAGGGACAACCTCGTTGCCATTTTTGGAGAGCGCATTTGGATGAGTCGCGAAGACCGCCTAAAAGAATTGGCTGAATCCAATGCTCCTGCTGAAGCCGCTGCGCCATCAGAAGCCCTCGTGGCTGAAGAAGGCACTGCGTCCGCAGAAGGTACTGCGCCCAGCGAGGCCGAGATGCCGACCGAGGTACCAGAAACGAGCACTGCAAAACCCTCTCCTGAGGATCCTTTGTCTGCGCCAGAGGGGCCCGAGAGCGGTTCTTGATAAGTAGCGACGGGGTCGAGGCTGCCGAAGAAATTATAGTGTAATTTTACACCCTATGGCTGGTTGGCTTGGTAAATTCCTCTCGATTCTCAGTGGCGCACCCCAATCGGGTGGCGAAGAGGTTTCGGACGCCAAAACCAATAATTTTCTAGCCCGAGAAGATCCGGTTGACTTAGCCTTTGTACGGCATTTTACTAAGTCGGGCGGCTTGTTTTTGTACTGCGGAAGCGCCAACGAGGTCGTTGACAATTTAAAGGCCGTGGGGTCCGAGACGGGGCAAACGCAATTTTTTGTGCCCGAAGCAAGCCTTCACGCTTGGTTCAAGCAGGCCGAGCTCGGCGTGGTGCACGACAACCCCCTCGAAGCCGACGCAATGGCAACCACCTGCCACGCTGCCTTGGCCCAAACCGGCGGAATCATGATTACCGACGCCCAAACTCAGGGACTCAAATTTGCCCAACTTCCTTCAATTCACTTGGTTTTTGCGCGTGTTTCGCAGGTCTACAACAGCCTGTCTGACGGAATGTCGGCCATCAATAAATTTCACCGAGAGCACCGGCCCTTGAGCATTATCACGCTCAAAGGCAAGCGCGACGAAGCGGTACTGCAAGCCAAGGTCGACCCCAACAAGGGTCGGGAGCTCTACTTTTTCTTGGTTGAGGATCACTTGTTCAACGATTTATGATGCAGCGCAGCATCTGGGGCCTACTCTATGCCCTGGTTATCGCCTTCGTCTGCACCGCATTCCCGTGGTCGCCTGGCCTTCTTTTTTTGCTGCTGCTCGGCGTCGCCCTTGAGGTACTTCGGCTGCCCGGACTCAGCCCCAAACTTCGGGCTGCCACCCTACTCTACACCTTTGCCTGTGCACTTGCAACCGGCTGGCTCTGGGGAATGGGCGGCGGAGATTCCCTGCTCGCTGTTTTTGTCTTGATCTGGCTCTCTGACTCGATGGCCTATGCCGGCGGGCGACTGTTTGGCAAAACCCCAATGGCCCCGATACTTTCTCCCAAAAAAACCTGGGAAGGCCTAATTACTGGGCTGATTTTTACCATCGGAATCGGCTATGCCCTACTGCATTATACCCTGGATGTATCCCTCAAGCTCACGCTAATCATGACCGTCACGGTGGCCGTTACTGCGCCCATTGGCGACCTTATTGGGTCCTACCTCAAACGCCAAGCAGGGGTTAAAGATTCCGGAGTCTTTTTGCCGGGGCACGGCGGATTTCTCGACCGCCTCGACAGCTTTCTCCTCTCGAGCACGGTCCTGGTGCTGCTGCTCATAACCCTGCAAACCTTTTAAAACCAACGATATGCTTCACCGCGAAGGAACCAAAACCATTTTTATCAGCCTGCTCATCCTGGCCCTACCCTACATCCTGCTCACCCAGCTCGAGGCTCCCGACTGGGCCGTCACCGCATACCTCGTCGCAGGTCTGGTGCTGCTGGGCTTGGTGCTCCAATTCTTTAGAAATCCGACCCGCCGTACCGTCGCCGAGTTGGGAGACGTAATCGCTCCAGCCGACGGAACCGTTGTGGTCATTGAAGACGTCGAGGAGCCCGAATACTTTAAGGGCAAGCGCAAGCAGATAAGCATTTTTATGTCGCCCCTGAACGTGCACGTCAATCGCGCCCCGGTAAGCGGTCGCACCGTCTTTACCCGGTACCACAAGGGTAAGTACTTGGTCGCCTGGCACCCCAAGTCAAGTACCGAGAACGAGCGCAGCACCCTGGTCTTTGAAACCCCCGGCCATGGCGAAGTGCTGATTCGGCAGATTGCCGGCGCAGTGGCCCGACGTATCGCGGTCTATGTCAAGCCCGGCCAACCCGTATCGGTGGGCGAAGACGTAGGATTTATTCGTTTTGGCTCGCGTGTGGATGTCTTCTTGCCCTGCGATGCAGAGGTTCTATGCGCCATAGGCGATAAGCCCCGTGGCGGAGAAACGGTAATTGCCCGACTAAAGGCACACTAAGGACGCGGAACCAGGCGCATTGCCTGTTCAAACAACTCGTCGGGCGAAACCGAAGAATTATCGAGCACCACGGCGTCTTGGGCTTGGAGCAGCGGGCTGTCGAGGCGTTCACGGTCCTCCTGATCGCGCTGAAGCAAGTTCGCCTTGACCTCTGCTAGGCTTACGGCACCCGGATTAGCCGATTCCATTTCGGCAAAACGCCTCGTGGCGCGCACGTCGGCGTCGGCCGTAATGAAAAGCTTTAGTTCCGCGTCGGGGAACACTACCGTCCCAATGTCGCGCCCGTCCATGACCAGGCTTTGGCTCTGGCCCATGGCTTGCTGCTGGGCCACCAGGCGGCGGCGCACAGGAACCAGTGACGAGACGGAGCTTACTACTCGGCTCACCTCCATGGTTCGGATTGCCTCTTCGACGTCTTCGCCGTTGAGAATGGCTCGATTCTTCCCCTCGGCATCTCGAGCAAAGGCCAGATTGACCTTGTCAAGGGAGGCATTGATGGCAGTGGCATTGATGGCGTCGGGCGCAGCCCAACCCTGCCGAATGGCATACAGGGCCACCATGCGGTACATGGCTCCGGTATCGATGTAAAGAAATCCGAGGGACGATGCAAGGCGCTTGGCTAGCGTGGACTTGCCCGTCGATGCGTAGCCGTCCACGGCGATGCGAATGAGCGTCATAGGTTGCGGCTAAAAGAAAATTGGGTAAAGCGGCCGGCGACGTGGTAGACGCTTTGCGACCACTGGAACTGGCTTTTGCCAGCCTTTAAACCAAAGCCAAAACTCAGGCCTGCATTGGTTCGGCGCGTAGGCAGCTGCATCTCGAGTTGGCGCCTAAAGTCATAGCCCACCTGAGCGCGCAGGCGACCGCCGAGCTCTGCCTCCACGGCCGCAGCAAGGTGGCGCAGGGCAAGGTTGGCAAAAGACGGGGGCGTGTAGTTAATTTGGCCGGTTAAGGGGTCGCGGACTTCGCGCAGAGGATCGTAGCCGGCCAAGTCCCAGCGCTGCAGGTCGCGCATGGCCAGATGCAGGCGAAAAGGCGCATAGCGAAACTTTCGGCTGAACGCGGCGTGCAGGGCCGTAGGTAGGCTCTCCTGCGTCGACCCAAGCGGATCAAGACTCAAGCCTGCATGCTGCAAAACCAAGGCGGCATGAAATCGTCCGCTGTCGGCCACGTAGGTGGCTCCCAGGTCGGTACTCAGAGCTTGCGCTACAAAATTAGAGGCCGTTTGAAGCGTCCAGCGAGCCGTGGCGCCCACTAAAATTTGGTTGCCGCCCTTGACCCCAAGGCTTCGGGCAAGGGTAAGGCGAGGCCTTGACTCCTGGAAACGAAAATCACCCAGGACTGCGCCGACCTCACTGGTCTCGGGCATAAGGCCGGTGTTGAGGTAGTCCACTCCCAAGGCATAAAACCAGCCGGAACGCTGCGAACCGAAACTCATGTGCCCCAAACGGAGTCCGCTCGGAAGCAATCCTGTGCTTAAGACCATCTGCCGACCCATAGAACCGGCCGCCAGCGAGGGGTTGAAGGTGGACGAGGCCGCATCAGCAGGGTGAGCCCAGGCCGCGCCAGCCAGTGCGGACCAGCGCGCAGAACCCGCCGTATTTAGGGTAGACCAGGAATGCGTTTGGGCTGCGCCCAGTATCGGCAGGCCGAGCAAAAACAGAGCAAGTCGCATTCCCACCGGGCCAAGTTACAATTTGCCCTGGCTTCCTGAGGATGCGAGCAGCGAAGCCTCCGCGGGTGAGGCGGTCGTGGCAGGCTTGCGAATGCTCAAGGCCTTTGCATTCTTCACCTTCTTGTCGGTCACCGAGTAGGCCAGCACCTCGCGCATGGTCCGCACGTAGCGCACCTCGAGGCCCTTGAGGTATCCCTTGGGAATCTCGTTCACGTCGCGCTGGTTGTCGGCGCACATTAGCACCGTTTTGATTCCCGCGCGCTTGGCTGCAAGTAGTTTTTCGCGGATTCCGCCCACCGGGAGCACCTTGCCGCGCAGGGTGATTTCACCACTAAGGGCCATTGCATTGCGAACTTTGCGCTGGGTAAAGAGCGAGGTCAAGGCGGTCAGCAGGGCAATTCCCGCCGAGGGACCGTCTTTGGGAACGGCACCTTCGGGCACGTGGAGGTGCACGTCGTACTGGCTAAAATGCTCTGGCTCCAAACCAAATTCGGCGGCGTTTGCCTTTAAGAAGGTCATGGCGAGGGTGGCGGACTCCTTCATGACGTCTCCGAGGTTCCCGGTAATACTAAGGCGACCGGTACCGGGAGCAATCGTGGATTCCAGGTACAAAATGTCTCCGCCTACGGGGGTCCATGCAAGGCCAGTGGCCACGCCTGCAACGCCTTCGTCGGCATAATCGTCCTTGCGAAAGCGAGCTACCCCCATGATCTCGGTAAGGTCTGCCACCGTGGGCTTACTCGGGAAGTCCTTGCCCTCGGCCTTGGCCAAAGCAGCCCTGCGAATGAGCTTGGCAATGCGCTGGTCCAGCCTTCGCACCCCGGATTCCCGCGTGTAGCCCTCAATCAAAGCAGCGGCCGTAGAACTCTCGAGTTTAAGTGCCTTGGGCTCCAGGCCATGCTCGCGCAGCTGCTTGGGCATCAAGTGGTTTTGGGCAATTTTGACCTTTTCTTCGCGGGTGTAGCCCGTGACCTCAATGAGTTCCATTCGGTCGCGCAGGGCGGGCTGAATTCCGCCCAGGTTATTGGCCGTTGCAATAAAGAGAACCTTCGAAAGGTCGTAGCCCATCTCGAGAAAATGGTCGTGAAAACTGTGGTTCTGTTCGGGGTCAAGAACCTCGAGCAGCGCGCTCGACGGATCGCCCTGCGAACCCATGCCCAGCTTGTCGATCTCGTCAAGAACCAGCACAGGGTTAGAGACCCCTGCCTTCTTGATCTGCTGCAGGATGCGGCCCGGCATGGCTCCAATGTAGGTCTTGCGGTGCCCGCGAATCTCTGCCTCGTCGCGCATCCCTCCAAGCGACATGCGCACGTAGGGACGGCCAAGGGCTTCGGCCACGGAGCGCCCCAAGGAGGTCTTGCCCACCCCCGGAGGTCCGTAGAGGCAAAGAATCGGGCTTTTGAGGTCGCCCTTGAGCGCCAAAACGGCAAGGTGCTCTAGAATGCGCTCCTTGACCTTCTCGAGGCCAAAATGGTCCCTGTCGAGAATGCGTCGGGCCTTCTTGAGGTCGTGGCGGTCCTTGACCACGTGGTTCCAGGGGAGGTCGAGCATGAGCTCTAGGTAGTTGCGCTGGATTCCAAAATCGGGCACCTGCGGATTCATGCGCTGCAGGCGCGCAAGCTCCTTTTCAAAGTGCTGGGCCGCCTCCGCGGGCCAATTTTTTTCAGAAGAACGCTGCCTAAAAATCTCAAATTCCGCCTCAAAGCTGTTGCCCCCGAGCTCTTCTTGAATGGTGCGCATCTGCTGCTGCAAAAAATACTCGCGCTGCTGGCTATCAAACTCCGTGCGAACCTTGTTGACAATGTCGTTTTTAACCTCGAGCAAATGCTTCTCTTGACTAATGTGCTTGAGCACTTGCTGGGCCCGGCGCTTGAGGTCGTCTTCTTCAAGAAGCAGCTGCTTCTCGTCAACCTGAAGGTTGGTATTGCTGGCAATAAAATGCAGCAAAAAAGTATCGGACTCAATATTCTTTACCGCGACCTGCGCCTCGGTTGGGATGTTGGGGCTCTCCTGAATAATTTCTAGGGAAAGCTCGCGAATCGTAGCCATTAGGGCCTTAAACTCAGTGTCGTCGGCGGCGGGGACCTCCTCGTCCAAATACTCCACTCGGGCGCGGTGGTAGGGCTCGTCTCCGAGAATTTCAAGAATTCGAAAGCGTCGCTTGCCCTGCAAAATGGCCGTAATGTTGCCGTCGGGCATTCGGAAGGACTTGACCATGTGCACGAGGGTTCCAACCTTGTAGAGGTCGTCGGCTGTAGGCGTTTCGGTGTCGGCATTGCGCTGCGAAACCACTCCAAAAAGCTTGGTGCCCTTCTGTGCGTCCTGCAGAAGAAGGATGGACTTGTCGCGTCCGGCCGTGATGGGACTCACCACCCCGGGGAACTGAACCGTGTTGCGAAGCGGCAGCAGCGCAAGTTCTAAGGCAAGGTCCGCCTCGGGAACCGAGTTGTCTTCTTCGTTGGTGATTAGCGGTATTTGGTCCGTATCCTCAGACAGGAGCGAAAAACGTGTGAATTCCATAGGCCGGTTACTGGGCAATGGCTGTGCCAGTCCGCAAAGAAGCCGTTTGCGCAAAAATTTCAGACAAAATGTCGGTAGTCGTTTGCTCCAGGCTAAGCCCGCGACGCGCCAAAACACGCTCTGTGGTGGCAAGAACCTTGTCAAGCCGGTACTCGGTCATGCCCTGAGGCCCGCCCCAGGAGAAGTCCGGAATAAAGTTCCGAGGGAAGCCTGCTCCAAAGATGTTGCAGGCGACGCCCACGACCGTGCCGGTGTTGAACATGGTGTTGATTCCTGCCTTGCTGTGGTCGCCCATGACCAAGCCGCAAAACTGCAGGCCGGTCGGCTCAAACCGACTGCTCGGGTAGCTCCAGAGCTTTACTTCGCTGTAGTCGTTTTTTAGGTTGGAGTTGTTGCTGTCGGCCCCGAGGTTGCACCACTCACCGAGCACGGCATTGCCCAAAAAGCCGTCGTGGCCCTTGTTGCTGTTGCCCCAAAAGACCGCGTTGTTCACCTCTCCTCCGACCTTGCTCCCGGGGCCAATAGTGGTCGCTCCGTAAATTTTGGAACCCATTTTTAGTTGGGACCCTTCGCCCAACGCGAGTGCGCCGCGCACGAGGCTGCCCTCCATGATCTCGCTTCTGGCCGCGAGGTAGATGGCCCCAGTGCGGCTGTTGAGCACACTGGCTTCGACCAAGGCGCCTGGTTCCGCAAAAATGCGATCCCCAATGAGGGTATTGGTCTGGCTCAAGGGAGCCGAGCTGCGTCCGCGCGTCAGCAGGTCAAAATCGGCCTCAAGGACCTCGGCGTTGGCCGAAAAAAGATCGAATGGGCGGCGCATGAGGAGGGCTGAATCGGCAAACACTATGGATTCCGTGGCATCGGCCCCGTGGCTCGCCAGCCACTCGCCCTTGGCATCGACAAGCTGCTGCCCGGGACGAAGTGAAGCGACGGCATCCGTCAGTGCGTCCGTAGCGACTAGGGCTCCGCGTACGTGACGCACGGCGTCGCCTTCGGGCTGACTCAGGTCAAAACTCCCGGCCAGGTAGGCGGCAGAATGGTAGGAAAAAATAGAATTTGGGCTGCGCAGCAACCATTTCTCGCGAAGGGTAGTTACACCCACGCGCAGGTCTGCAACCGGACGAGTCCAGGTGAGGGGCTTGAGCGTTTCGCGCTCTTTGCCGTCGTGGAAGATGTAATGCATCCCCACTAAGTTAAAGGCTTACTTCGTGAATTTCGCGTAGCGGTTGCGGAACTTGTCCACACGGCCTGCGGTGTCGAGCAGCTTCTGCTTGCCGGTGTAGAAGGGGTGCGAGTAGCTCGACACTTCCATCTTTACCAAGGGGTAGGCAACGCCGTCTACCTCAAGGGTGTCTTTGGCGTTGGCGCAGCTGCGAATAAGGGTAACGTCTCCGGTGCCCATGTCTTTAAAAGCACAGACGCGGTAGTTGCTGGGGTGTAGGTTTTCTTTCATCGCTTTGTTGTTTTGGATCGAGATTTGGCCCGATCCCCATTTTTTGCGGAGGGCAAATGTACAAAATAGTTTGTTTGATCGCCTAATTTCCTTGTAAAAACAAGCCTTTGCCTCAGACCCTACCAAGAAGGGTAATGCCGTACCGAACTTTGCTGCTACCAACTGTGACGTTTAAGAGCCTTTGAAACCCCTTAAGAACCTACTAAGCCTGGCCCTGATCCTGGTCTTTGCGCTGGCTGCCTGCCGGCCCGAGTACCGCTTTGCCCCAGAGCCCGTGGGCCTGGTCCGCAGCCAAGACACCGTATTTCTCGACACCGTTTTTGCCACCGTGGGCAGCTCCACCCGCAGCATCAGACTGGTCAACCCGAGCAGCTACGACGTCAACCTCAGCCGCATTAGCCTGGGCAGGGGCAGCGAATCCCCGTTCCGCTTCAATGCCAACGGCCAGCCGGGGCCCGAACTCGAGAATGTAGTGGTTGCCGCAGGCGACAGCATTTGGATTTTTGTGGAGACCACCGCCCCCCGTGGCGACGGAGAAATGCTTTGGGAGGACTCCCTGCGCGTCGAGCAAGGAAGTTTTTCACAAAACGTTTACCTCGTGGCTTTGGCCTGGGACGCGCACTTTCACTACCCCAATCGAGTCCTCACCATAAGGCAGGAGCCACCCTTTGCGGACCTTCTTATACCCTATGTGGTGCTGGGGCCCAACGAAGTATGGGGCCCTGACAAGCCCCACGTGGTCTATGGCTACGCCGTGGTTGACAGCGCGGCAACCCTTGACATTAGCGCCGGAGCCCGCGTGCACTTTCACAGCGGTTCTGGCCTGTGGATTTCTTCGGGCGGAACCCTCCGGGTCGACGCAGCCAATGCCGGAAGCTTTGAAAACCCCGTGCTCCTTCAAGGCGACCGGCTCGAACCCTTCTACCGCGACATCGCCGGGCAATGGGGCGGACTTTTAGGCGGAATCTTCATACAGCGCGGGGCCCGAGCCGAAATTCAAAACGCATGGATACGCAACGGAACCCTGGGCATCCGCTGCGACAGCGTGGCCGATGGCGAGCCCTTTAACTTAATCCTAAGGCGAAGCCGAGTGACCGACTTTAGCCGTGCCGCCGTCTACAGCGGCCACGGTAGAGTCCGCCTCGAGAACAGCGTTTTGGCCAACTCCGGACTTTACCAGGTTTATACCCTGGGCGGGCGATTGGAGGCCGACCACTGCACCTTCTCCAATAACTTTCCGGGCGCTCGTTCAACCCCATCGGTCGGACTTTTCAACCGATACGACGACGGGACGGGGACCTTCCGGTACCGCGGTTTGCTGCAGGCCGACTTTCGCAACTGCATTGTTGACGGAGGTCAGGAGTCCGAGATTGGCTTTGGCTACGGGAGCCAGGCAGCCTTTAACTACCGATTCGAGGGGTCGCTGCTCAAGCTCAACCGCTTCCCGAGCACTGCCGCCTACGACGTGAACGACCCGGCGCGCTTTGGCGGATGCCTCTTCAACAGCCCTGTCCTTTTTGAATCCGCAACCGAATACGACTACCGACTTAAGTTGGGTTCTGCGGCGCTGGGCATTGGCTGGCCTGGGGCGACCGGATTGGTCCCGATCGATGCGCTTGGGCAAGTCCGCCCCATTCCTGCGGACGCAGGCGCCATTGAAACGCTTTAAGCGGTTGATTCAAGGCGGACCTAATAAATTACTGCGCTCCGAGGCTGGCTAAAAAAGCCGGAGTATCTCTGCCGTCGGCATAGTCCCAAAGGTTGGGGAACTGGCTTTGGCCAAAAGGAGTCCGCCCCCGACCAACAGTCGTTTGAAGCTGGTCTGACTGGGCATCGAGCCAAGACTCCGCCTCTGCTGGCGTGGCGTGAAGGGAATAGTGCAGCACCGAAAGGGGCGGTTTGAGGGTAGGGTGCTCGCGCAGCAGGGTCCAGTTGTTTTCTAAAAAGGGCTCGCGGTTGAGCATAAACAGGGCCCGGTAGTAGTCGTAGTTGGAGCCATACCGGGCGTGCTGGGCCAAGTCCGCCCACTTCACCCAAGACGCAAAGAGGCGCTGCAGGTCAAAGCCTTGCTCAATGGCCAGGTGAGTAACGCTGCGGCAGCCGCGGCCAAAGTAGCGAAAGAGGTCGTCGGCAAGGGCATCGAGTTCGGCATCGGTAGTGTCGCGGGGGAGCACCGCCGCCGAGGTGCGCGGCCCCCGAAGAATGCGCGGAATCCCCGAGAAATACTGATCAAAGTGCGCCACGGCCTGGTCGCCGCCCGTGGCGATGAGGGCCTCTACCCCGTTCATGCGCTCTGCACTTTGCAGGTCGGCGCTGGGGTCGAGCGTTTGAAGCAGGTCCATCACGGTCCGGGTCAAAATAGGGTCGTCTGAGGAGGGCTTAAAGCGAAGCCGATGGCCGGCCAAGTAGATGCAAAGCAGGTCGTGAAGGGCCACTAGGGGCAGGTTTCCCGCTCCCACAAGGCCAACAATTTTAGGAGCGGTATCCGTCTTGGGCCAATGGGTCTTCCAGGCAGCCAGGGATTGCTTGGTCAGAACCCGACTCCAAGCGCTGAGGGCGTCTGCGGTAAAGGCCGGGGTAAACCATGGATTCCGCGCCGAAGCATCCGCCAACAAATCCTTGTCGTCGATCAGGCTTTCGAGGGCGAGTCCGAGCTGTTCAAGAACTAAAAAACGGGCGTCGAGCGGGGTGGATTGGGGCATTAGGGCAGCTAAATGGGCGTATCTTTGGCCCTTACAAAAGTACGCTTTAAGAATGGCCATCACGATTACCGACGAGTGCATCAATTGCGGAGCATGCGAAGCCGAGTGCCCCAATAATGCCATTTATGAGGGCGGCATGGAATGGCGTTTTGCCGACGGAACCAAACTTCAGGGCGAGCTGGTAAGCAAGAGCGGCCTGCAAACCGACGCAGCCACCCCTCAAGAGCCCGTGAGTTTTGAATACTACTTTATTGTGACCGACAAGTGCACGGAATGCGTCGGATTTCACGAGACTCCTCAGTGTGCCGAGGTTTGCCCGGTAGACTGCTGCGTTCCAGACGAAGACCACGTCGAAAGCCGCGAACAGCTCGAGGCTAAAAAGTCCTTCCTGCACCTGGATTGATGCAGCGCATTGCCCTGATTCTGATTGCGTTATTCGCCAGGACAGGGACCTCTTGGGCCCAATCCTCAGGCCTTGAGGCCTACCTTGAGGTAGCTCGCAGCATGAGCCTCAACGACGCGGCCCGCACGGTAGCCCTAGACAGCTTGACGAGCATTAGCCTCAGAGCCCTCAACAATTCCCATTCCAAGGCGGTTCCCCTTGCCGACAACGCGCTGCGGGTCGAGAGTCCCGACGGCAGCTTTGCCCTGGTAAGCCTCAATGCCCCCTTGGGTGACGGCAGCTATGCCTACCGATGCCTCGTGGGTCGCCCCGACGGTCCAAAGGGATGGACCTGGAGCATCCTGGCCGACGAAGCCTGGCCGGGTGCAATCGTTTACCGCATTGTTCACACCCGCTACCGCCGCCGCAACTACTACCTGACGCTGTGGTACAAACCCCACCAAAATGGCATTCAAGAGAAGGGCATTGAACCCGTAATTCTCACGCGGAGTCGTTTGGTTTTTGGCGCGAGGGTATTTGCCGTGAAATCCTTCAACGACGAGGTCTTTAAAAAGCCACCCGAGCGGCTTGTACTGCGCTACGGCCCGATGGCCTCCGTCGCCCTGCGGCCCGAGAAATCCGGCGTGATACTGTTCGACGAGGTGGCTCCGGTTCGCGACGCGCCCAAGGGACAGTACCGATACTACGGCCCCACAGCAGTGCAAAATCGCCTCATTTTTAGCCAGGGAAAATGGCGCTTCGAAACACTACCCTAACCTATGCCCCCTACCTTTACCCCCATGAAAAAGCACAACTTTACCGCAGGCCCCTGCATTTTGGCCCCCGAAGTGTTAGAAGGTGCGGCCGCAGCCGTTCAAGACTTTGAGGGAATGGGGCTGTCGCTTCTTGAAATTAGCCACCGCGACAAGAAGGTCGTAGCCGTTATGGAGGAGGCCCAGCAGCGCGTGCTTCAGACCCTTGGACTAAGCGACGACCACGCCGTGCTCTTTCTACAGGGCGGAGCAAGCAGCCAGTTTGCCATGGTTCCGTTTAACCTGCTTCGCAGCGAGGGCAAGGCAGCCTACCTGAATACCGGAACTTGGGCCAGCAAGGCCCTCGAAGAGGCCAACAAACTTGCCCCTGGGCAGGCGGTGGAACTCGCCTCGAGCGCCGAGCAAAATTTTAGCTACATCCCCAAGGGCTTTGCGATTCCAAGCGGACTCGACTACGTGCACTATACCTCCAACAACACCATTTTTGGAACCCAGATGAAGGCCTTCCCCAAGGCCGACAGCCTAATGGTCTGCGACATGTCTTCTGATATTTTCAGCCGTCAACTCCCCTTTGGCCAGTTTGACCTGATCTATGCCGGAGCCCAAAAAAACCTGGGCCCAGCAGGCGCTACTTTGGTGGTGGTCCGCAAAGAAATTCTGGGCAAGTCTGGGCGGGCAATACCCACCATGTTTGACTACCCTGTGCACATCAAGGGCGAATCCATGTACAATACTCCGCCCGTGTTTTCACTATTTGTGAGCCTCTTGACCCTGCGCTGGATGGATTCTCAAGGCGGACTTTTGGAGATGGAGCGCCGAGCCAATGCCCGGTCTGCAGCCCTTTATGGCGAAATTGACCGCAATCCGCTATTTAAGGGAAGCGCCGCTGCCGAAGACCGCTCGCCCATGAACGCCTGCTTTTTGCTCCATGACGAGGCCAAGCACCAGGCCGTTTTTGATGCCCTCGCCAAAGAGGCGGGACTCGTGGGCCTCCCGGGGCACCGCAGCGTCGGCGGCTACCGCGCCTCGATGTACAATGCCCTGCCGCAGAGCAGCGTAGACGCCTTAGTTGAAGTGATGCGCGAGGTCGAACGCCGCGCCTAATTTGTTTTTAAATCCGCTACCATGAAAATCCTCGCAAACGACGGAATCGCGCCCTCTGGGCAGACCAAACTTGAAGCTGCCGGCCATACCGTGCTCACCACCAAAGTTGCGCAAGAGCAGTTAGCCGACTTTATCAACCGAGAAAGCGTAGACGTTCTGCTGGTGCGCTCGGCTACTACCGCAAGGGCTGCCTTGGTCGATGCCTGCCCGGGACTCAAAATGATTGGGCGAGGCGGCGTTGGAATGGACAACATCGACGTGGACTATGCCCGATCCAAGGGCGTCACGGTTTTTAACACTCCGGCAGCGAGTTCCGAGAGCGTGGCCGAGCTCGTTTTTGCCCACCTCAGCGGACTTTTGCGGTTTTTGCCAGACAGCAACCGCAGCATGCCCCTTGATGGAGACAGCCAGTTCGAAGGCCTCAAAAAAGCCTATGCCAAGGGCTCTGAACTTCGCGGTAAAGTCATTGGAATTATAGGATTCGGGCGGATTGGTCGCGCTGTGGCTCGCCAAGGCTACGGACTCGGAATGCACATTGCCGCCTACGACCCCTCGGTGACCGACGGGAGCTTTGAGGTCCAGTTTGCCGACGGACAAAGCCTGAAATCTTCGGCTAAAATGATGGGCTTGAACGAACTCTTAAGCACCTGCGACGTCGTGACGGTGCACGTCGGAGGAAGGTCCGAGGTATTGGGCGCAACCGAACTCGCAGCAATGAAGAAGGGTGCCTACCTGATCAATGCGGCACGTGGCGGCGTGGTCAACGAAGAAGCCCTCCTCAATGCCCTAGACGCCGAACTTCTGGCGGGAGCAGCCCTGGACGTATTCACCAACGAACCCAATCCGCACGTAAACCTACTGATGCACCCCAAGCTCTCGCTGACTCCCCACATTGGCGCGGCCACTGAGGAGGCGCAGGATCGCATCAGCGCCGAACTGGCGGACCTCATTATCGCTCAGGGCTAAAATGCCTCGTTTTGAGCCTTTTGCTGCGGTGCGTCCGCCGCGTGCACTGGCCGGATTGGTCAGTACGCGGTCCTATATGACCTACAGCGAAGAAGAGCTCGCGCACAAATTAGCCAGCAATCCCTTCTCGTTTTTGCACGTACTCCAGCGGCCGTCGGCGCACGAAGAAGCGCGCTTTAAGGGAATTCGGCAAGGCTTTGAAGCGTTTAAAGCAGACGGATTCCTGCTTGCAGACGACCGGGCGCATTTTTACCTCTACCGTCAAGTGTGGTCCGGGCGGACGTTTGTAGGCTACCTCGGGCTCGTTTCGCTCGAAGACTACCGCGACGGCACCATTCTTAGGCACGAGCAAACCATCGAGGCACGCGAAATTCTCTTTGCGCGCTACCTGCAAACTACTGGGTTCCATGCCGAACCCGTTCTGCTTACCCATGCCCCCCACAGCCAACTGAGCGAAACGGCGGTGCAGATTCAAAAGACCGAGCCCCTGCTTGACTTTGCCACTACCGACGGCGCCACCCACAGCCTCTGGCAAGTTCCCTTTGCGGAGCCCATTCAGGCGGCCCTTGCGCAACTCAGCCACCTCTACATTGCCGACGGTCACCACCGCATGGCCTCTGCGGATCGCCTGGGCGAAGACCCCTATGTCATGGCCTACTTGGTCGACAGCGAGCAGCTCGTCATCTCTTCGTTCCACCGCCATATTGCCGGCAAGGCAAGCGGAGATTGGGCCCATGCATTGGGTGCCACTCGCCTAGACCGTCGGCCGGAAGGCCTTCCCGACCAGGGTTTTTATGCCCTTGACGAACGCGGATGGTGGCGGTTTAGCCCCGCGGATTTAGCCTTCCCAGAGAGCGCATGGCTCTTCGAAAACGTACTGCGGCCCTTCTGGGGAGTTTCTGACGAACGGCATGATGCCCGAATTCGCTATGAGCCAGGCCTGGTCGATTTGAATACCGTAGAGGGTGAACGCCGCGACCAAGAGACGGTATTTATACTGCCCAAACCCCATTGGAAGGGCATCGAGGAACTCGCCGACCGGGGCGAAACAGTGCCCCCAAAGTCCACCTACATTGAGCCCAAACTGCGCTCAGGAATCACCTTATATGCCTGGAAGTGAGCGCCAATATTGAAGCCTACCGCGACCTGATGGCATCACTTCCGGCAGAAGCCACCCTGATTGCGGTCAGCAAGTTCCAAGCGAACGAAGCCATCGAATCGCTCTACGCCGCCGGCCAACGCGATTTTGGTGAAAACAGGGTGCAGGAGCTTGCCGCCAAGGCCGCCGCACTGCCTAAGGACATTCGCTGGCATATGATTGGCCGGATCCAAACCAATAAGATTCGGGAATTTGCGCCCTTTGTGCACCTGGTGCACAGCGTTGACCGAACCGACGTCTTAACCGTCCTTCAAAAAGAAGCCGCACGGGCAGAGCGAACAATCGACATTCTTCTTCAGGTCCACATTGCCCAAGAAGAAACCAAGGCAGGATTCAGCCCCGAAGAAGTGCTAGGGCTATGCGCGGTTAATGTGTTAAGCGAATACCCCAACCTGCGCATCGTGGGCCTTATGGGAATGGCAAGCTTTACCGAAGACCGCAATCAGGTCAGGCGCGAATTTGCACTGCTGGCAAGCCTGTACCGCGCCGCCCAAGAACAGCTTGGGGTCGGCCAAATCACCGTGCTTAGCATGGGAATGAGCGGCGACTACGACCTCGCGCTGGCCGAGGGAGGCAACCACATCCGGGTGGGTTCACTGCTGTTCGGAGCGCGAAGCAGCCAGTAACTAGCAACCCGAAACTTGTCATGTACGCAGTAATTGATCTCGAAGCAACCGGAGGCAAGCCTGGAGAGGAGCGCATTATTGAGGTCGCCATTTTTATGTACGACGGCCGCCGAATTGTGGACCAGTTCATTACGCTGGTCCGGCCCGACGTGCCCATTCCGCCCTTTGTGCAAAAACTCACGGGAATCCGCGAAAGCGATGTTCAAACGGCACCCCGCTTTCACGAAATTGCCAAGCGCATCGTGCAAATGACGGAGGGCGCGGTGTTCGTTGCCCACAACGCACCCTTTGACTACCGCATCCTGCGTGAAGAATTTGCCCGACTTGGCTTTGACTACCTGCGCGTAGTGCTCGACACCATACCCTTGACCGAAAAATTCCTGCCCGGCATGCCCTCCTACGGCTTGAGCACCCTCTGCACGGAGCTCAATATTCCGCACACCCGCAAGCATCGGGCCGACGGAGACGCGCGCGCTACGGTCCATCTGCTTCAAATTCTGCTGGATAAGGACCGCGAGAAGTTCATCGAAGGAGTCTACCTCAAGCAGCCAGCGGCCACAGGTCAGCATAAATTCAGCGTCCAAATCGAACGCTACGTCAAAACCATAGGCCTCTACTACCTGTTTAATGCCGACGGCAGGGTACTTTATGTGGGTAAATCAGACCAACTTAGGGTACGCATTGACCGGCATTTCTTATCTACCAGCGATAAGGCCCTCGCACTTCAGGCCGAGGTGGCCAGCATTCGCGTCGAGGAGACCGGCAGCATTCTGCTTGCGGACATTCTCGAGCACGAAGAGCTAAAAAAACTCAAGCCCCCCTACAACCAAGCGAAAGACAAGTACCGCCTGCGCTTTGGCCTCTTCGCCATAGAGACCGACCGCGGCTTGCTTTGGGATGTGCGCGGAATTCAACTTGACCCACCCTTGCTTCAGGTGGATTCGGTGGCCGACGGCGTTGCCCTAATCAGCCGCTGGGCCGAGTCCCGCAACTGGAACCTTGCTGACCTGCTGGTACCCCGTCTGCTCCCCAGGCAAACCACCGAAGGCCTTAGCCGCGAAGGCCTGCCTGCCACCTTGGCAGAGGCCCACCGAGCACTCGATGCGTTTTTGTGGCCCGAGGGAATCGCGATTTACCAAGACAAGGGGCGGGATCCGGGCGAAAAAGTTGTTTTTGTAGTGGACTCCGGCAGGCTACTGGGCTATGCCTTTGTGCGCCTGGAGCAGGATGTGGAAGACTTCCCTTCGCTCAAGAACCGACTCACTTTACTCAGCCAGGTACCCTACTTGCGAAGTTTACTGGCCGATTATGTGCAGTCACAAAGGGTCAAGATGGTCCGGCCGGATTTTTTGCCTACTTTCGACGAAGACTAAAATACCTTTTGATATGAAAAAGTTTGCTGCATTGGCCCTAGTTGCCCTGTTCTCGGTTGCCTTCACCGGCAGTATTCAAGCCGAAAGCACCACCCAAGGCCCGAGCGAAGTGGTTAAGGCAAAGAAGAAGAAAAAAGGTGCTGAGGCCTGCGCTCCAAGTGCAGCCAAAAGCTGCGGTACGGCTGCTCCTGCGGGCGGATCATGCTGCTCCAAGCCTGCCACCACAGGCGGAGCCGGCAAGTAGTTTAGCTCGACCTGCCCCGAGGCAGGATTCTTCGCGTTAAAACCGAAAAAGTTGACTAATTCGCGCTAGGCCGATGGCCTTTGCGATCGCTATAATTTGACCGCCACCGAGCCGATAATCTGGGTAATCCTGTTGTCGGTGTCAAGGTCAATGCCGCCCAAGGTAATAGAATCTCCAAAGGCCGAGAGGGAGCCCTCATAGCGCAGCGAAGCCTGCAGGGGTCCGAGCTTTAAACCCAGACCTACTTGACCTCCCCAGCTGCCGGTACCGGTCTGTACGAGGCCTAGTCCGCCGCTCTCGCTCAATGCAAGCGAATACACCGGGGCCAAAAATCCAAAGAGTGGCCCGAGCTTCACGCCCACTTCCACGGGAAAATCCAATCTCAGCATGGACCAGTCCACCACAGTGGGAGTGACACTCCCGTCCTGCAGGAGAATCTGCTGGTTGAGCCCCGTAAGCCAAGCCTGGGGCTGCAGGTAGAGCAGTCCGGCAGAGGCACGGGTGAAACCGCCCACGTGGTAGCCTCCGCGGCCTGAAGCCATAGGTCTAAAGGTGGGGTCAATTAGTGGGTTCAGGTTGATTTGCAGGTCTGCCAAGTGGTAGCCCGCCGTCAATCCCTTAGAAAATTGGGCTAAGGCACTGGGTAGTTGGAGCAGCATTAAGGCCCCAAACAGAAGAATTCTGATCATACTTGAACGGAGTTTAGGTAGTTCTCCACGTTGGCTACAATCCGGCCCTCTGCATCCCTGGTAGAGGCTGGCTCAAAGGTTTTGCCGGTCAGGAGCTCGTAGAGGTGTATGTAGCGCTTTGACACGTCCAGGGCCCATTCGTCGGTCAGTTCGGGAATGGACTGGCCCTCCTGGCCCTGAAATCCATTGGAGATTAAGAACTGGCGAACGAATTCCTTGCTGAGCTGTATCTGGTCCTCGCCCCGCGACTGGCGCTCCTGAAAGCCATCGGCATAAAAGTAGCGCGAGGAATCGGGCGTGTGGATTTCGTCGATTAGCACGATGCGTCCGTCGGGGAGCAGCCCAAATTCGTACTTCGTATCCACCAAAAGAAGTCCGCGCTCAAGGGCCATTTGATGGCCACGCTCGTAGAGGGCATAAGTAAAAGCCTCAAGCTGAGCGTAGTGCTCCTCGCTAACGATTCCTTGAGCCAAAATTTCATCGCGGCTGATGTCTTGGTCGTGCGCCCCCAGGGCCTCCTTGGTGGTTGGCGTGATGATGGGTGTTTTGAGTCGGTCGGACTCCTTAAGGCCCTCAGGCAAAGAAACTCCGCACAGCACTCGGCCGCCCGATGCGTAGGTTCGCCAGGCGTGGCCGCTGAGGTAGCCGCGGACCACCATTTCGACCTTAAAAGGTTCGGCGGCAAGGCCAACGCTGACCACGGGGTCGGGGCTTGCCAAGCGCCAGTTGGGCACAAGGTCTTCGGTCGCTTTGAGAAAGTGCTCTGCCATCTGGTTCAGAACCTGCCCTTTGTGGGGTATGCCCTGAGGCAGCACCACGTCAAAAGCCGAAATTCGGTCTGAGGCAACCATGACTAAAAGTCCGCCCGAAAGGCGGTAGACATCGCGCACCTTGCCGTGGTAGACCGACTGCTGGCCGGTAAAGTGAAATTCAGAATGAAGCAGGGCCATAGATTATGGATTAGTAGGTTCTGCAGGATGGCTATCAAGCTTGGCCCCTTTGGGAGCTAAGGCTGCCTGATTGCGCTGCCCTTCGTCGTCGTAGGCGGCAATTATTTTGCGCACCAAGGGGTGGCGGACCACGTCGCGGCCGTCCAGCTCGACGCGACCAATGCCCTCCACATTGGCCAAGAGCTTCAAGGCGTTGGGGAGGCCTGAGCTCGCGCGCGGCGGCAAATCGGTCTGCGAAGGGTCGCCGGTAACAATGAACTTTGACGAAGGGCCCATGCGGGTTAAAAACATTTTCATCTGCGAAGCCGTCGTGTTTTGGGCCTCGTCGAGAATCACAAAGGCCCGATCCAGGGTACGGCCGCGCATGTAAGCCAGGGGCGCAATTTCGATGGTGCCGTTCTCGAGGTACTGCAGAAGGCGTTCGCTCGGAATCATGTCTCGAAGGGCATCATAGAGCGGCTGCATGTAGGGGTCCAGCTTCTCTTTCATGTCTCCGGGCAAAAAACCCAGGGACTCGCCGGCCTCCACGGCGGGGCGCGTGAGTATCAGCCGTTTGACTTCTTTGTTTTTGAGGGCGCGAACGGCTAAAGCCACGGCCGTGTAGGTTTTGCCGGTTCCAGCGGGACCCATGGCAAAAGTGAGGTCGTTGGCCCCGACCGCATCCACCATGCGCTGCTGGTTGGCAGTCCTCGCCTTGATGACGTGGCCGTTGACGCCGTGCACAATGACCAAGTCGCCCTCGCTCATTCCCTTCAAAATAGAGGGTTTGTCGTCGAGCACAATGCGCTCCATCTGGGGCAAGGTCAGTACGTTAAACTTGCGAACGTGCCGCAGCAGCAGGTCGAGTTTTTCTTCAAAAACACTAATGTCTTCGGGGGATCCGCTGAATTTTATAAGGTCGCCGCGAGCCACAATGCTCAGCTTGGGAAAATAGGACTCCAGCTGTCGCATCAGGGCATTCTGCTCCCCGTACAGAACTCGGGGGTCGACGTCATCGAGTTGGACGGTGCGCTCCATTACTTTTACAGCTTCAAAGGTACATCTATGGCCGTCATCACCCTCACCACCGACTACGGTTGGCGCGATCCCGACGCCGCCGGCTTGCGCGGACGTGTCTATGGCGAAATGCTCCAAACCGGCACGGTAGCCCCGGTCGTCGACTTGACCCACAGCATTCAGGCGGGCAACCTCAACGAGGCCGCCTACATTCTGCGCGGAGCCTACCGAGATTTTCCGGCGGGCAGCATTCACCTTGTGCTGGTGGACAGCATCTTTTGGCCCGAGAAGCCCCTGATCTATTGCTTCTTAGACGGACATCACTTCTTGGGCCTGGACAATGGACTCTTCTCTATGCTTCGGCCCGACCTGCAGCCCAGTTCTAGAGTTCTGATCGACCTTAAAAACCGCCTGGACTGCACCAGCGCAGAAGCACTGCTGGCGGCGGCGGCGGCGCACCTTCTCGACGGAGGCAGCCCCAGCCTGCTCGGCCCCCCAGCAAGCGACTGGGCCCGTAGCGCCACACTCCACCCTGAAGTCCGCAGCGAGAACAGCGCCCTTATTCACGTACAGTTTGTAGACCACTTTGGCCAGCTGGTAACCGACGCCGACCAAGACTGGATTCAGCGCTGGTCGCATTCTCGGCCGATTGAAACGAGCGTCCGCGGACAAAAAGTAAGCAAATGGTGGGGGCTCAACCGGCTCACCGCAGGAGATTTGTACTTTAGGTACAACCGCTACGGCTACCTCGAAATCGGAATGAACGAGGGCAGCGGCGACAAGGCCCTTGCGGCCGCCCGCCTCCTTGGAGTGAAGGCCGGAGACGCCATAGAACTCCGTGCCCTGTGAGCGGTTTGCGCCCACTAACCCGCATCGTTCACCTGCAGGTTGCCATGCCGCACCGCGCGGAATTTGAAGCCTATGTGGCGCAAAAAATCATTGTCGTTGCCCAGCAAGATGGATGCCTGAGCGTTCAGTGGCTGCGCGCCCAGGACGGGAGCTACTTTACCTACAGCCAATGGGAAAACGAGGATTTTCTCGAAGGCTATCGTCAATCGGCCACTTTTGCCGAAATTTGGGCCACGCTAAAGGCTTGGTTCGACGCTCCCGCGCGCGCTTGGTCCTGCGACCTCATTACGGAACATCCATGCTCAGTCTAGCCCGCCGCGAATTCGCCTCCTTCTTTCAGTCCGCCACGGGGGTGCTCGTTTTAAGCGTTTATCTCGGACTGAATGCCGTTTTTTTATGGCTTATGCCCGGGAGCTTTCACCTGCTCGACAGCGGCTACGCCCAACTGGACGGGCTTTTTATGCTCTCTCCATGGGTATTTCTCTTCTTGATTCCCGCCCTGGCGATGCGCATGCTGGCCGAAGAACGGCGCGCCGGAACCTTGGACTGGCTGCGTGCCAAACCCCTTAGCACCTGGAACATTGTGCTGGGCAAGTGGCTGGCCGGCATGGCCCTGCTCGTTTTGGCCCTGCTCCCAACCCTACTCTACGCCGCCTCCCTCTATGTTCTTGGGAATCCCGTAGGCAACCTCGACTTGGGCAGTACCGCCGGGTCCTACCTGGGCCTTCTGATTTTAGGGGGTTCCTATTTGGCTATTTCGCTGATGTTCAGCGCGAGCACCGACAACTCCATCGTTGCCTTTGTGGGCGGAGCCGCGGGCAGCCTTGCCATGTACGCCGGCTTCGATGCTTTTGTGGACCTTCCCAGTCTTGCCAATCGCGGACTTTACCTGCTGCAGTGGGGCATTAGCGAGCACTACACCTCGATGAGCCGGGGCGTAATTGACGCCAACGACCTCATCTATTTTGGCGGACTCACCGCGGCCTTTTTGGCCGGAGCCCGACTGCTGCTCGAGCCCGTTAAGAACCTCCGCAATGCGATGCCCATTGCACTTGCCCTAGCGGCAGTGGCTCTAAGTACCTTCAGGCCCGTTTTTTTGCGCCTCGACCTGACTGCCGACCAGCGATACAGCCTGAGCGACGCCACCGAAGACCTTCTGAGCCAGGTCACGGAGCCCCTGCTTGTCACGGTATACCTCGAGGGTGACTTTCCTTCGGGATTCCAGCGCCTCCAGGCCGAGACGTTACGGCTGCTCGACGAGTTCCGCGCCCGCAACGGCAAGGTCCGCTATGAGCTCATTAACCCGTCGGAGAACTCCAATCCTCAGGTTCGCAGGGACACCTATACCCAGCTTCAAAACCTGGGCCTCGGCGCGATTCAGCTTGAAATTCAAGAGGCCGACGGCGTGAAGACCCAGCAGATTTTTCCGGGAGCGGTAGTCAGCTACAACGAGCGCCAATGGCCGGTTTCGCTGCTGATGGAGCAGTTTGCCCAGGCCCCCGAAGCCCAGATTAATGCCAGCATTCAAAACCTGGAGTACGCCCTGGCGGCGGCCCTGCGCGGCCTGATCCAAACCGAGCGCAAACGGGTAGCCTTTATTGAAGGGCATGGCGAATTGGCGGCCATACAGACCGCTGCGCTGGAGCTCAACCTGCGCAAAAGCTATGAGGTGACACGGTTCAACATGCGCGAGCTGCCCATTGACAGCATCACGGGGCAGCCCTCTATTGCCATGCAAGCCCTGAGGCTGAACAGCTTTGACGGCATTATCATGGCCAAGCCGCGCGAGTCCTTTACCGAACTGGACCGGTGGCTGCTGGACCAATACCTCATGAACAACGGCCGAGCCGTTTGGATGATTGAGGCCGTACATGCCGAAATGGATTCGCTGAGCTTTGCCTCGGAATTCCTAGCCTACCCGCAGCTGGACTTTATTGGCCTCAACGGATTGCTTTTTACCTACGGAGCTCGGGTCAATACCGCCCTTGCCACCGACCTGGTCTGCGCCGGAATCAACGACCAGCGCTCGGTGCGGCCCTGGATCTACTTCCCGTTGATGCTTCCTCAATCGGAGCATCCCATTGTAAAAAACCTCAATGCGGTGCGCTACGAATTTGGAAGCACGCTAGACACCATCCGCGTACCAGGGGTTCAAAAGACCATTCTGCTGCAAACCTCGCCCTATTCGCGCCGCCGCCCTGCCCCAACTCAGGTTAGTCTGGCGGAGCTCTACAACGAGCCGATTCGAAGCCTCTTCAACGAGGGACCTTTGGCGACCGCCCTGCTGCTCGAAGGCCAGCTTCCGTCCTACTATGCCAACCGCATGGTTCCCAAGACCGAGCTTCCTGCCCCTCCGCTTGCAGCCAAAGACGCGAAGCTTCTTATTATTGGCGACGGAGACGTGGGAAAGAACCAGCGCAACATCATTCGGAACGATATACCTCGGGGCGCTCCCCTCCCCCTGGGCTACGACCAATACACCGGCCAGCAGTTTGGCAATTCTGACTTTCTACTCAATGCCATGGACTACCTGCTCGAAGGCAATGGCCTCATTTCGGTGCGCGGCAGAGACGTGAGCCTGCGCCTGCTCGACCGGCCCAAGGTGGACGAGCGCGCGGCGTTTTTTCAAGGACTAAATTCCTTGGCTCCCATTGCATTGGTGCTCCTGCTGCACGCTCTATACCGCAAACTTCGCCAGCGCCGATTTGGCCGACAAAATTCTGATTTATGAAATCTTCGTTCAAACCATACTTTCGTTTCTCGGTCGTTCTAGGCCTCGCCCTGGTGGCCTTGGTGGCCTTCTTAATTGTGCGGGAGTCCCAAAGCAATGACGACCTGAGTCCCGAAGCCTACGATTTTGCCCTGGCCGACACCGCGTCCATTGACCGAATTGTTCTCTGGAACCGCAGCCCCGACACCGCCATTCTCACGCGCGAGTCCGGAATTTGGTTGATCAACGGGGCCCACCCGGCACGCCCAGACGCCGTAGAGGTGCTTCTTGAAACGCTGTACCGCGTGCGGCTGCGCGGATTTGCGCCCGATGCCGCCACCGCCAATATTCTGTCGGCCATGTCGGTCTATGGAACGCACGTGGATGTTTCGGCCGGCGGTAAAATCCTAAAGTCCTTCACGGTGGGTACCGAAACCCCCGACATGCTCGGCACCTACTTTTTGCGCGACGGCTTTGGTCGCCCAGTAGCTGTTCACATACCTGGTTTTAATGGATTTTTAAGCAGTCGATTCTTCTTGCGCGACGATCTGTGGAGGCATCGGATTCTCTGGGCCAGCACCGAGGCCGTGGAGGCCATAAGCATGGAATACTCAGACTCTTCCACCGCAAACTTCTCGCTGGAACAGAAGGGCGGAACCTGGATTCTGAATTCCAAAGGCAAGACCGAAGCCACCGATGGAATGGCGGTTCAAGCCCTACTCAAAGCCGTGAACGCAAGCCAGTACGAAGGCGTTATTATTCCTTCTGACCTGGCCTACTCCCGGCAAGACAGCCTCAAGGCACTGCCGCCTCGAGTGCGTTTGAGCATCCGGCGCAGCGATGGTACCGTGAATTCCATGGTTCTCTACCACGTTCCCCCCGACCCTGAAGCAGTTGACGACGACGGCAGTCCGCAGGAATTCGACCCGAACCGTTTTTATGCGTTTATGGAGGACGGGCGCATGGTTTTAGTGCAGCGGTTCGGTCTTCAACACCTGTTGAAAAGTTCTCGCGCTTTGCGTGCTTCGAGGTAATTACTTTGCAGTATGAAGTTCATCGTTTCCAGCGGACAACTACTCCGCGCACTACAGACGGTTTCGGGCGTTATCCAGTCCAACCATACCCTGCCCATTCTCGACCACCTGTTGGTGGTTTTAGAGCCCAATAAGCTCACTATAACTGCCTCAGACCTGGAGACCACCATGACGACTACCCTAGAGGTGGCGTCTGAATCCGATGCGACGGCTGCCATTCCTGCCCGCATGCTCCTGGACACCGTCAAGAGCTTCCCCGAGCAGCCCTTGACCTTTACCTTCAATCCAAGCGCGCACAGCCTTGAGGTCAGCAGCGATTCGGGCAAGTATGCGATTTCCTACATCGACGCTTCGGAATACCCCAAAGCGCCCGAAGTTCAGGCTTCGGTAACGGTGGAACTTCCTGCTCACGTGCTCAATACCGCGATTGCTAAAACGCTTTTTGCCGCGGGCAACGACGATCTTCGGCCCGTGATGAGCGGTGTCTTCTTTCAGCTCGCTCCCGACGGACTCACTTTTGTGGCCACCGATGCGCACAAGCTTGTTCGCTACCGCCGCAGCGACTACGCAGCGCCCCAAACGGCAGAGTTCATTATGCCCAAAAAGCCTTTGAACCTGCTCAAGGCAACGCTTGGCAGCAACGACGACCTCGTAGAGATTCGCTACACGGAGCAAAACGCCCAGTTTACCTACGACGGCGTTACGCTCATTTGCCGCCTGATCGACGGCAAGTACCCCAACTTTGAGGGCGTTATTCCCAAGAATAACCCCAACCGCATGACCGTTGACCGCGGAGCCTTTACCGGCAGCGTGAAGCGCGTCAGCCTCTTTGCCAACAAGACTACGCACCAGATTCGCCTTAAGATGGCGGGCAACGAGCTCTTTATAAGCGCCGAAGATCCGGACTTTGCCAACAAGGCCCACGAGCGATTGGCATGCAGCTACGAGGGGAGCGACCTTGAAATTGGCTTTAACAGCCGTTTTATCGTCGAAATGCTAGGCAACATTGACAGCAGCTCCTTGGTTTGGGAATTCTCAGCCGCCAACCGCGCTGGTTTGCTCTTTCCGGACCGCCCCAGCGAAGACGGTGAAGACTTGCTGATGCTGGTCATGCCCGTGATGCTCAACGCCTAGGATTTTTGCCGTGAACCTCTTGGTCGTTGCCGACGTGCACGGGTGTTCTAAAACACTTAAGACGTTAGTGCGCGAGCGTTGGAATCCTCACGACGAGTTTTTAATTTTTGTCGGAGACCTGGTCAACAAGGGGCCCAAGTCTGCCAAGGTGGTGGAATACGTTCGCGAGCTGCAAACGGAATACCCCTACAGCGTGTTTGTGGTGCGCGGAAACCACGAGCAAATGATGGTCGATGCCCACGATAGCCTCATTTTGCCCGAGCCGTCTTTTTATACCCGATTTAAAAAAGACCTCATCAAGCGTGGAATCCCCCTGAAAAAAACCATCGAGTGGATGCGCCGATTGCCCCTGAAATGGGAAAATAAGTACGTAATGGTTACCCATGCGGGGGTTGCGCTGCATGCCCGCGATCCCTTTATAGCGGCCAATCTACGGTCGGTACTGCACAACCGGTCGGCACTCAAAAACGTCGGCAAACTTCAAATTTTTGGCCACGTAATTCAAGAACCCGAGATTCCGCGGTTTTACCCGGCGGCGAACGCCTGGGGCATCGACACCGGTTGCTGGCGGGGCGGCGGACTCCATGCCCTGCGCCTTACGCGCACGGGTGAAGTTTTGGAATTTCTGCGCGAACCAACCCACAGCACCGACCTTTGAACTAGAATTTGTCGATTCATTCTGACACAAACACACCCACGACCCATGCCTAACGCCCTGTTTTCTGTACCCAAGGCCGTCAACGAGACGGTACTGAGCTATGCACCCGGAAGCCCTGAACGCAGCCGGCTATTGAAGACCTACGAGCAGATGCTGGGTGAAGAAGTGGATATTCCGATGTTTATCGGGGGCCAGGAGGTTCGCAGCGGAAGCCTTCGGGAATGCCGTCCGCCCCATGACCATCAGCGCGTAATTGGCCGCTACCACTGGGGAGGCAAGGAGCATGTCGAGCAAGCCATTGAGGCTGCCTTGGCCGCCCACGCCTCATGGTCATCGATGCCATGGTTTGAACGCGCCGGGATTTTCTTGCGCGCCGCCGACCTGGTGAGCGGGCCCTACCGCGACAAAATCAATGCGGCAACGATGCTGGCGCAGTCCAAAACGGTGCACCAAGCAGAAATCGATGCGGCCTGCGAATTCGCGGATTTTTTGCGCTTCAACGTGCAGTTCATGACCGAGATCTACGCCCAGCAGCCCGAGAGCTCGCCCGGAATGTGGAACCGCATGGAGTACCGCGCGCTGGAGGGATTCATCCTGGCCGTTACGCCATTCAACTTCACGGCGATTGCCGGAAACCTACCGTCTGCGCCCGCTTTGATGGGCAACGTAGCCCTGTGGAAGCCTGCCGACACGCAGGTCTATTCGGCGTGGGTAATCATGGAAATCTTTCGCAAGGCGGGCCTTCCCGACGGAGTAATTAACCTGGTTTATGCCGACGGTGCGCTCGTGGGCGACCTCGTCTTTAAGCATCCTGACTTTGCGGGACTGCACTTCACCGGATCAACGGGCGTGTTCAAGCACCTCTGGAAGGAAATCGGCGCAAACATCGACCGGTACAAGGCCTACCCGCGTATTGTGGGCGAAACCGGCGGCAAAGACTTCATTATTGCCCACCCTTCTGCGGATGCGGCCGAAGTCGCCACCTCCATGAGCCGAGGGGCCTTCGAATTCCAAGGACAAAAGTGCTC